>CANQPP010000058.1 GCA_947625765.1 uncultured Clostridia bacterium | reverse complement strand
ACGACAATGGGGTGTATAGTATCCCAAGCGAGTGGAAGCTGGCAGAAGGCAACTACTACATCCTCGAAGAGACCGAAGCCCCGCAGGGGTACGAGAAGCTCGAAGAGCCCGTTCTCTTCTACTTTGGGGCGGAGAATGAAGTCGACAAGAGAAACTACCCCGGAGCGAAGTTTGTCCTGCCGGGCTGCACATTGACCGTGGCCGATCCTCCTGTCCCCTATGAGCTCCCCGAAACGGGCGGGCCGGGGCTGCCCCTCTACCTGGCGGCCGCGCTCCTGCTCATCCTGGGCGGCGGCGTCGCGCTGGCCCGCAGGCGCAGGGCCCGCTGATCCCGCTAACATCTCCTTTTCTATTCCCTATATCCATTTCCCCATGCAGGAAGGGGCCGGAAACATCGTTTCCGGCCCCTTCTCTTAAAAAATATTCGCCTTATCCGGCCACCCGGCGGAGGAAGGCAAGCGCTTTTGTCAGCCCCTCGCGGTCGCGCTGGGTGAAGTGCGCGGGCAGCACGCTGTCCATGTCCAGCACGCCCCAGATCGCGCCGTCCGCCTGTCTCAGGGGGATCACGATCTCCGAGTGGGTGTTGCAGTCGCAGGCGATGTGTCCCGCAAAGCAGGCCACCTCCTCCACCACCTGCGCCTCCCCGCTTTTCCAGGCCGTGCCGCAGACGCCCTTTCCATAGCCGATGCGGCTCACCGCGGGCTTCCCCTGGAAGGGCCCCAGCACCAGCTCCTCCCCCTTCACCAGGTAGAAGCCCACCCAGTTCGCCTGCGGGAACGCCTGCCGGATCACCGAGGACGCGTTCGCCAGCGCGGCGGTGAGGTCGTCCTCGTCCCCCGCGTACAGGGCCAGCTGTTCGGTCAGCAGGGCGTAAAAGGCGTCTCTTTCCTGCGGGTATTCCACTTCCACATAGCTCATTTCTCAAACCTCCATGGCCACGCGCTGCAGGGCGGCGGCGGTGGCCTCGTCCAGGTCGATCACCGGGTGGCCCCAGTGCTCGATGCGCCCCGGCAGGCCGTCCACGGGCAGGCCCAACAGGAAGCGAACCATCGTCAGCGCCACCAGGTAGGAACCCGCGGGCGAGGCGTGGCGGCGGTCGGTGAAGTACAGGTCGATCTCCGGGTGCTCCTTCTGGCACAGGGCGAAGGCGCTGCCCGCCTTGGCCACCGGCAGCTGCAGCTCCCTTCCCGCCCGCTGCACGATGTCGGAAAGATACGCCTGCCGCTCCGGCTTGCCCTCCGGCGCGAAGTTCTCGTAAAGCCCCACGGGCAGGCGGGCGGCGCGGGTGTATTCCAGCAGCTTGTCAAGGCTTTGGCGGTACTCCTCCTCGCCGGGGAAGGCGCTCTCCACCTCCTGCAGAATACACAGGTCGTACTCGCCGTAGCGGATGTTGAACAGCACCTGCTCGCTCACCGCGTGGTTCTTCAGGCACTCGCCGCCGCGCGTGAGCATCGTCGGCTGCACGTTCACCCCCCGCGCGGCGCAAAGACCCGCGAACAGATAGGGCATGTCGTTGAAGTAGGTGTGGCTGTTGCCGATGAATAGGACCTTCATGGCGTTTCCTCCTTGATGTGTTTGGTCTGTTAGGTTTCTCCCCTGATCTTACGGGGTTTGTTCCTCGTTCCAGAAGGCGGTCAAAGCCGCCTGCATTTCATTCACGTCCCGCATGCGGCGCACTTGCCAGTGGGGCGGCAGCAGCTCCGGGTAGGGCGGGCGCAGGTAGCGGTCGTCCAGCAGCAGCAGCGCGCCGCGGTCCGTCTCCGAGCGGATGATGCGCCCCGCCGCCTGCAAAACGCGGCACAGGCCCGGGTAGAGGTACGCGCAGGCGAAGCCGTCGCCATACCGCTCCTCGAAGCAGGCGCGCAGCAGCTCCGTTTCCGGCCCCACCTGCGGCAGGCCCACGCCGATCACCGCCGCGCCGCAGAGCCTCTCGCCCGGCAGGTCGACGCCCTCGGCAAAGACGCCGCCCAGCACCGCAAGGCCCAGCGTCCGGCCCTGCGGCCTCTCCGGGAAGCCGGAAAGGAAGCGCTCGCGGGCTGTCTCGTCCATCTCCCGCTCCTGCACGAGCAGCGTTACTCCCTCCGGCAGCAGCTCCCGCAGCGGCCTTTCCAGCATGCGCAGGTAGGCGTAAGAGGGGCAGAAGGCGAGGAAGCTGCCCTTCTCCCGGCTTTGCACCAGCGCCGCCACGGCCCGGGCCGCAAGGGGCAGCGTCTCCTCCCGCCGTCGAAAACGCGTATCGATGGAGAGCTGCAGACAGCAGAGGTTCTCCGGCGGGAAGGGCGAGGGCAGGGAGAGGAAGGCATCCTCCGGGGACAGGCCGCACAGCGCCCTGTAGAAGCCGCCGGGCGACAGGGTGGCGGAGAACAGCACCGCGCCCTGAAAGCGGCCGATGTCCCTGGCCAGGAAGGCCGAGGCGTCCCGGCAGAACAGCCGCAGGCGATGGGTGGTCTTGCCGCCCTCGCAGAGGCGCAGCATGCTGTCCTCCCAGCGGGAGGCGGCGTAGAGGAAGCTCGAGAGCATCCCCAGCAGCTCGTCGCTGCCGGGCGCGGGCGGGTAAGCGTCACGCTCGAGGTAACCCAGCACTTCCTCGACCAGGGCGCACAGCTCCTCCCCCGGCGGCCCCTCGCGGGCAAAGGGCGTTTCCTCCTCGGCGCATTCCTCCTCCAGGCGGTCGCAGAGGGCCTTGAGGGCCAGATACGGCCGCTCCCTTCTGGCGCTGCCCCTCGGCACCGCCCGGCGCAGGGCCTGCAGGGGCTTTGCCTCTAAAGAGGCCGAGTACATCTCCCGGCCGCGGGCGGGCAGGTTGTGGGCCTCGTCCACCAGCAGGGCGTAGCGGTTCTTCCCCGTGCCGAAGAAGCGTTGCAGCCGCACGCGCGGGTCGAACAGGTAGTTGTAGTCGCCGATCACCAGCTCGCAGGAAAGGCTGGCATCCAGCGCGAACTCGTGGGGGCAGAGGGAATGCTCAAGGGCCGTCCGCCGGATCGTTTCGGCTGTGTAGGGGCCTTCCCCCGAAAAAAGCTCGCGCAGCGCCTCGTCCAGGCGGTCGTAGTAGCCCTCGGCCAGCTTGCAGGGGAAGGCGCAGCCCTCCTCCCCGCGCGGGCAGAGGCGGCTGCGGGCGGCCAGCTCCAAACAGCGCAGGCCGGGCACGGCCAGGCGGCGCGCCGCGTCCAGCGCGGCCAGCTTGCCGGTGCCCCGGGCGCTCAAGTAGAACAGCTTCTCGCACTTCCCCTCGCCCAGGGCCTTTAGGGCCGGGAACAGCACGGCCATGGTCTTGCCCGTGCCCGTGGGGGCCTGGATGAGCAGGCGGCGGCCGTCGCGCAGTGCCAGATAGACCTGGGCGGCCAGCTGCCTCTGCCCCGGCCGAAATTCCGTGAAGGGAAAGGGCAAGGCCTTGAGCGCCTGGGAAAGCTCCTCCATCCTGCCCGCCTCGGACACGCGGGCGCGCAGGTAGGGCAGCGCCAGCGAGAGGAAGAACCCCTCGGCCTGCTCGCTCCCGACCCTTTGGCAGAAGCGTTTGGTCCGCCCCGTGGGCAGGTGGTAATAGCACAGGGCCACGTCCATTTCTGGCAGCTGTGCTACACGCATATACAGGCAGGCGTAGACCAGCGCCTGTGCCCAGTGGACGGGCTGGCCCTCCGTCAGCTCCTCCGGGGGCGAAAGGATGGTCTTGATCTCCTCCACGCAGGGGGGCTCCGTCTCCAGCAGGCGGTCGATGCGGCCCTGCACCAGCAGGCGCGCGCCGCCCTCCTCCACGGCCCCGCTGACGGAGACCTCGTTCTGCGCGCCGCCCTGGGCCTGCAGGGCGCGGTGGCCCTGGGCGCCTTCCAGCATCCGGCGGATCCCGCCGCCGGGGAGCAGGTCGCCGCCGCGCAGGCTCTCCTCCACCAGGGCGCGCACGGACACCCGGATCTCCAGCCCTTCCGCCAAGCGTTCCCGCCCCCTTCCCTGGACAGCCGCGTCAAAGCTTGCTATACTTTGTTTGAGGTCTCGGCGCGGGCGTCCACTCGTTACATCCAGTATACCGCCCGCGCGGGACCATCGTCAAGGAAGGGAGGGCATTTTCGGGATGCGAAGCGAACAGGCCGCTCTTAAGCACCTGCGCTCCCCGCTCTACGCGGGTTTTACAACTGATTTAAATGCCCACGGCTGCGACGCTCTCGCCTTCCTGCCGCCGGAAAACGCTTTTCCGCCGGAAACGCCCATCGTCCGCGACCGGGCGCTGTTCCCCGTGCGCGGCGGCCTGCGCGCGCCGGAGGGGCTGTTCTTCGGCATCGAGAGGGGCGGGCAGGTGGTCTCCTGGGCCGTGGCCGGGAGGATGAAAGAAGGCGTGCGCCTGGTGACCGTGGAGACGGACCCGCCCTTCCGGGGCCGCGGGCTGGCGGTGCAGGCCCTGCGGGCCCTCGTGCGGGAAACGGGCGAGCCCCTTCTCTACCTCTGCGCGCCCGGAAACGCCGCCTCCGCCCGCGCGGCTTTAAAGGCGGGCTTCACGCTTCTGGGCTGTGTGTTCTTCCACAAGGCCTGATCTCCCGCGCGCGGAGTAGCCGCGTGTTTTCCCTCAGAACCGACTTAAACACCCTACGAAAGGGGCTCCTTCCATGATCCTGCTGACCGATCTTTCCGCGCCGCTGGGCTATGACGAGGCCCTGCTGCGCTCCCTCTGCGCCCGCCGCCTGCGCTGCGCGCCCGAGGCGCTCAAGCGTGTGCATATCCACCGCCGCAGCGTGGACGCCCGCGACAAGCGGGACGTGCATTTCGTTTTGTCCCTGCTCATCTCCCTGGAGGAAGAAGAAGCGGAGGAAAAGCTCCTGCGGGAGCGCCGTCCGCCCAAGGCGAGCCTGTATGCGCCCAAGCCCGAGACCGTGATCCCGCCCTCCCGCCTGCGCGCCCGGCCGCTGGTGGTGGGCGCGGGTCCCGCGGGCCTGCTGGCGGCGCTGACGCTGGCGCGGGCGGGCGCGCGGCCCATCCTGATCGAGCGCGGGCGGCCTGTGGAGGAGCGCAGCGCGGACGTGCAGGCCTTCCTGCGGCACGGACGGCTCCTCCCAAACAGCAACACGCTCTTCGGCGAGGGCGGCGCGGGGGCCTTCTCCGACGGCAAGCTCACCACCGGCACCAAGAGCCCCCACATCCCCGGCATCCTGCGGGACTTCGTGCGCTTCGGCGCGCCGGAGGACATACTGACCGACGCCAAGCCCCACATCGACACCGACCGCCTGCTGCCCATGCTGAGCGCTATGCGGCAGGAGCTGCTGCGCTTGGGCTGCGAGGTGCGCTTTTCCACCGTCCTTACCGGCCTCGTGGTCCGGGAAGGGTGCCTTGCCGCCGTCCGGCTAGAAGGCCCGGACGGGCTGGAGGAGCTTGCCGCCGAGGCGCTTCTGCTCTGCATCGGCCACAGCGCCCGGGACAGCTTCCAGATGCTCTGCGAGGCGGGGCTTCCCATGGAGCCCAAGCCCTTTTCCATGGGCGTGCGCGTGGAGCATCCGCAAAGCCTCATCGACCGCGCCCAGTACGGCCCCGCCGCCGGGCACCCGGCCCTGGGCGCGGCGGACTACAAGCTGTTCACTCACCTCAAGGACGGCCGCAGCGTGTACAGCTTCTGCATGTGCCCCGGCGGCCAGGTGATCCCGGCCAGCTCCGAGCCGGGCGCGCTCAACGTCAACGGCATGAGCCTGCGCAGCCGGGACGGCCAAAACGCCAACGCCGCCCTGCTGGTGAACGTGGAGCCTGCGGACGTGGGGCCCGGCGATCCCTTGAGCGGCATGCGCTTCCAGCGCTTCTGGGAGGAAAGGGCCTTCCGTGTCGGCGGCGGCGATTTCCGCGCCCCGGCCATGCGGATGGAGGATCTGCTGTCCGGGCGCGAAACAAAGGCCTTCGGGGAGGTCGCGCCCAGCTACCTGCCGGGGGCGACGCCCGCGGACCTGCGCGCCTGCCTGCCGGACTTCGCCGTTTCCTCCCTGCGGGAGGGCATCCGTATTTTCGCCCGGCAGATCCGCGGCTTTGACCTGCCGGACGCGGTGCTGACCGGCATCGAGACCCGCTCCTCCTCTCCCCTGCGCATCCTGCGGGACGGCGCGACCCTGCAGTCGCCCGCCTGCCGGGGGCTGTTCCCCGTGGGCGAGGGGGCCGGGTACGCCGGCGGCATCGTCAGCGCCGCCGCGGACGGCGTGCGCTGCGCCCTGGCCCTGCTGGAGGCCGAGGGTTTCTAAAAGCGCCCAAGCGCTTCCCACCCCCCAAGCACCTTTGAAATTTTGCGGCATCAAAATGGCAAAACCGTGCAATTTCATCTTGTGCATGGGCGTTAAATTATATAAAATAGAGGGGAAGGGCGGCCGATATGACCGGGCCGCAAACACAAGGATCGTAAGGAGGCGTTTTTCCATGACGAAGGATATACTGACCGCCATGCAAGATAAGATGAGCAAGACCGTGGCCGTGTTCAAGCGCGAGCTGGGCTCCCTGCGCGCCGGCCGCGCGACCCCGCAGCTGCTGGACCGCATCACCGTGGATTACTACGGCACGGAGACGCCGCTCAACCAGGTGGCCAACATCGCCATCCCCGAGGCGCGCGTCATCACCATCGCCCCCTGGGAGGCCCGCATGATCTCCCCCATCGAGAAGGCCATCCAGAAGAGCGACCTGGGCATCAACCCCACCAACGACGGCAAGATCATCCGCCTGGTGCTGCCGGAGCTGACCGAGGAGAGGCGCCGCGACCTGGTCAAGCAGGTCAAGAAGATGGCCGAGGAATCCAAGGTGGCCGTGCGCTCCATCCGCCGCGACGCCAACGAGCAGGTGAAGAAGCAGCGCAAGGACTCCGTCATCACCGAGGATGACCAGAAGCAGGAGGAGAACGACATCCAGAAGGCCACCGACAAGATGATCAAGGAGATCGACCAGATCGTGGCCGAGAAGGAAAAGGAGCTCATGAGCGTATGACGCTCCCCGCCGTCGTGGGCCGCGATGTTGAGGCGGCCCTGCGCCTGCTGTCCGAGGCGGGAGAGAAGGACGTCCTCATGAAGGAATGCCTGCCGCCGGAGGACAAGCGCCCCAAAAACAGCGAAACGCGCGTGCTGCGTGCAAAACGCGTGGGTGAGACGGTCGTTTTGACCGTCTCGCCTTTTGAGACGCGGCCAAAGGACCTGTAAAGCCGGGAAACCACCCTGCAGACGCCTGACCGAAAGGGGGAATAAGCGATGCCCGCGGAACTGCCCATCCCGGCGGAGAAGATGCCCCGCCACGTGGCCATCATCATGGACGGCAACGGCCGCTGGGCCCGCCGCCGCGGCCTGCCCCGCACCATGGGCCACCGCCAGGGCGTGCTGGTGCTGCGCCCCCTGATCGAGACCAGCTGCGAGTGGGGCATCCCGTATTTGACCCTATACGCCTTTTCCAGCGAGAACTGGGCCCGGCCCAAGGAGGAGGTCGGCGCGCTGATGGGCCTCATCGAGGAGTTCTTCTTCCGCGAGGTGGAGGAGCTCAAGGCCCGAGGCGCGCGCATCCGCATCCTGGGCGAGCTGTCCCGCCTGCCGGAGCGGGCGCGGGGCTTCGTGGAGCGGGCGGTAGAAATGACCAAGGACAACGAGCGGCTGCAGCTCAATCTGGCCTTAAATTACGGCGGCCGGGCGGAGCTGGCCCGGGCCGCGCGCCTGCTGGCCGAGGAAGTACAGGCAGGCAAGCGGACGCCCGACTCCATCGACGAAAAGGCGCTGGAGGAGCACCTGTACACCGCGGGCCTGCCGGATGTGGACCTGCTCATCCGCACCGCCGGGGAAAAGCGCACCTCCAACTTCCTTCCCTTCCAGACCGCCTACGCGGAGTTCGTGTCCCTGCCCTGCTTCTGGCCGGACTTTGGCCCCGAGGAATACGCGCAGGCCCTGCGGGAATACGCCTCTCGTCAGCGCCGCTTCGGCACGCTGGAGGCAAAATAAACAGGCATAATAAACCCAAGGGAGCGGCAGATGCTCCCTTGTCAAGGAGAGCTTAAGGGGAATGCTGAAACGAGTGATAACGAGCCTGGTTGTGGGCGCCTACGCGATCCTGCTGGTGAACCTGGGCAGGTACTTCATTTTGGCCAACATCCTGCTCATCATGCTCTGGGGCGTGCACGAGGTGGTCCACGCGCTTAGGCAGGCGGGCTTCCGCCCCGTGGCCTGGATCCATTACGTCTGCGTGGCCGTCTACATCCCCATGTACTTGTGGCGCGGAGACTTAGGGCTGTTGGTGGTGCTCTTTGCCAGCGTCGCGGCCTGCATGGCCATCGCCGCCTGCACCCGCGACCCCAGCACCACGGACCTGCTGGCCACGATGCTGCCCTCCCTCTACCCCTCCTATCCCCTGGTCTCCTTCGTCCTTCTGACCTTATCTCCCGCCGAGCACTGGCGGCTGGTGATCTGGCTGATGCTCACCACGGCCGTCAGCTGCGACATCTGCGCCTTCTTCTTCGGCCGCTTCTTCGGCAAGCACAAGCTCATGCCCAAGGTGAGCCCCAACAAGACCGTGGAAGGCGCGGTGGGCGGCTTCTTCGGCTCCCTGCTGACCGCCGCGGTGGTCTGCCTGATCTGCTACCTGAAAGGCGACGGCGTCCCCTGGTGGCACTTCCTGGCCTTAGGGCTGTTGGGCGGCACCGCCACGCAGGTGGGCGACATGGTGGCCTCCTACATCAAACGCTTCTGCAACATCAAGGACTACGGCTCCATCTTCCCCGGCCACGGCGGCCTGCTGGACCGCATCGACGGCATCCTGTTCAACGCCGTATCCTACTGCGTGTACTGCATGTTCTTTCTGCTCTGAGCAAGAGGTATACTGACTATGACGAAAAAGAGGATCGCCATCCTGGGCTCCACCGGCTCCATCGGCACCCAGGCGCTGGACGTGATCGCCGCCTTCCCGCAGCGTTATGCGGCCTCCCTGCTGCTGGCGGGGAGCAACGTTGAGCGTCTGCTGGACCAGATCGAGCGCTTCCGGCCGGAAGCGGCGGGGCTGGCCTCTCCCCCCGACGGGCTGCGGGCGCCCTCCGGCGTCCGTTTTTTCGCGGGCGGGGACGCGCTCCTGTGGGCCTGTGAGCAGGACTGCTACGACATGGCCTTGGTGTCCGTGGTGGGCGTGCGGGGGCTTCGGGCCGTGTGCCGCCTGCTTAAAAGGCATATTCCCGTCCTGCTTGCCAACAAGGAGGCGCTGGTGGCCGGCGGCGATCTGGTGATGGGACTGGCCAGAAAGACCGGCACGCCGCTGCTGCCCGTGGACTCGGAACACTCCGCCATCTTCCAGTGTTTGCAGGATAAGGGGAACACCCCGGCCCGCAAGCTCGTTCTAACGGCGTCGGGCGGCCCGTTCCGGGGCTGGAGCCGGGAAGCCCTCGCCTCCGTCGCGCCCGAGCAGGCCCTGCGCCACCCGAACTGGTCCATGGGCAGGAAGATCACCATAGACTCGGCCAGCATGATGAACAAGGCGTTGGAGGTCATCGAGGCCGCGCACCTGTTCTCCATGCCGCCGGAGAGGATCGAGGTGCTGGTGCACCGGGAGTCCATCGTGCACTCCGCCGTGGAGTTCGAGGACGGCGCGGTGCTGGCGCAGCTGGGCCTGCCGGACATGCGGCTGCCCATCGCCTACGCCATGAGCTACCCGGATCGGCTTCCCCTGCCGGGGCCGAGGCTGGACCTGGCCGCCGCGGGGCAGCTGCACTTCGAGCGGCCCGACGAGGACGCCTTCCCCGCCGTGAAGCTCGGCCACGAGGCGCTGCGCCTGGGCGGCACGGCCCCCGCGGCCCTGAACGGCGCGAACGAGCAGTGCGTGGAGCTGTTCCTTTCCCGCCGCATCCCCTTCCCCGCCATCCCGCTCCTGACCGAAAGGGCCATGCGGGCCGTGGGCGGCGCGTCCCTGACGCTGGAAAGCGCGCTGGAGGCAGACAGGCGCGCCCGCGCCTTCGTGCTGGAACGGGCGCGGGAGCTGTATCCCTAAGGGCTTTCCGCGGTCTAGCGGCGGCTTCCGCTCTTGTGGCGGCTTTCGCTTCTTTGAAAAGCGCGAGGCGCTTGGAACGCCGGAAAATCCTCTTGGAAGGCGGATAACCCCCCCCCACTTTCGTCCGCGAAAAGGCACTGTACGCCGTTTAGAAGCATGTGCGGCGCTTTGAACGCCGTACACAACGGATAAACCCGCCCGCGCCGCTGTACGCTAAGCGGGCGGGCCGTTCCCCCGGCGCCCGATCTTTCTTTGGAGGCATGTGATGCAGACCCTTCTCTATATCCTGCTTGGCATCCTGATCCTGGGCATCTGCGTGATGGTCCACGAGTCTGGCCATTACCTGGCCGCCCGGCGGCTGAAGATCCCGGTGGTGGAGTTCTCCGTGGGCATGGGCCCCAAGCTCCTGGGCTGGGAGAAGCACGGCACCCAGTATTCCCTGCGGCTCATCCCCTTCGGCGGCTACTGCGCCTTCGAGAGCGAGGACGACGAGGCCAGCAGCTACAACGCCGCCCCGGCCTGGCGCCGGCTGGTGATGACGTTCTGCGGCCCGCTGATGAACTTCGTGCTGGCCTTCGTTCTGGCGGTGGTGATCCTCTCCTGCATCGGCGAGTACCAGCTGAGCAACGGCATCGTGCAGGTGGGCGAGGGCACACCGGCCATGGAGGCGGGCGTGCAGGTGGGCGACCGCCTGGTGGCCGTGGACGGGCAGGAGGACGGCATCGAGGCGCTCTCCTCTTACCTCAGCGGCACGGGCGATAAGTCCGTTACGCTCACCCTCGAGCGCGACGGGCAGCGCTTCGATGCACTGGTGGGCAAGCAGCTCACCGAGGACGGCAACTACCTGATGGGCGTCTCCTTCGGCTACGAGCGGCAGAGGCTGTCCTTCCTCCAGTCCCTGTCCGGCGGCTTCCGCTTCTGCTACGAGCTGATCGCGGACATGGTGCGCCTGCTTGGCCGCATGTTCTTCCACGGCGAGGGCTTGAGCGACGTTTCCGGCCCGGTGGGCGTGGTCTCCATGGTGACGGACATCGCCCAGCAGAGCTTCGCCGATTCCTTCTTAACGGGCGTGGACAACACGCTGCGGCTGATCCTGCTCATCAGCCTGAACTTAGGCATCATGAACCTGCTTCCCCTGCCCGCCTTGGACGGCGGCCGCGTGGTGCTGCTTTTTGTGGAGACGGTCACGGGCAAGCACCTGCCCCGCAGGGCGGAGGCGTACCTGCACACCGCGGCGCTGTTCGTGCTGCTGGCGCTGATCCTGGTGATCACCGGCAGGGACGTGCTGCGGCTGTTCGGGCGGTAAATAGAACGACTGTGTGAAGGAGAGCTCCCCATGGAACGGAAGAAAACGAGGGCGGTGCGCGTCCGCGACCTCTGGATCGGCGGCGGCCACCCGGTGAGCGTGCAGTCCATGTGCAACACGGACACCGCGAACGCGGAAGCCACGCTGGAACAGGTGCGCGCCTTAGCGGAACGCGGCGCGGACATCGTGCGCGTCTCTGTGTACAACAGGGACTGCGTTTCGGCCCTCAAGCAGATCGTGGACGGCAGCCCCGTGCCCATCGTGGCGGATATCCACTTCGACCCGGAGCTTGCCATCGGCTCCATGGAAAACGGCGTGCACAAGCTGCGCCTAAACCCCGGCAACATCGAAAAAAGGGCGGACGTGGGCCGCGTCGCGGACTGCGCAAAAGCGCACCACATCCCCATCCGCATCGGCGTCAACACCGGCTCCCTGCCCAAGGACCTGCTGGACCGCTACGGCCGCAGTCCCGAGGCCATGGTGGAGGCGGCCCTGCGGCACGTGCGCCTGCTGGAGGAGGAAGGCTTTTCGGACATCGTGGTGTCCCTGAAGGCCTCGGACGTGGAGCTGACCGTGCAGGCCTGCCGCCTGTTCGCCGAGCGGTCCGACATCCCCCAGCACCTGGGCGTCACCGAGCCCGGCGGCCCCGGCATCGGCAGCATCAAGTCGGCCATCGGCATCGGCGCGCTGCTGCTGGACGGCATCGGCGACACCATCCGCGTGGACGTCTCCGGCAGCCCTCTGCCCGAGCCCGAGGCCGGGCTCAACATACTGCGGGCTCTGGGCCTGCGCCGCGACCGGCTGAACATCGTGGCCTGCCCCACCTGCGGCCGCCGTACGCTGGACGTGGAGAGGATCGTGGACGAGATCGAGCGGCGCTTTGCCGGCCAGGCCATCCCCCTCACCGTGGCGGTGATGGGCTGCGCGGTCAACGGCCCGGGCGAGTCCCGCAACGCGGACATCGGCGTCTCCGGCGGCGGAAAAGAGGGCGTGCTGTTCCGCAAGGGCAAGCTTCTGCGCCGCGTGCCCTCGGAGCGCCTGGTGGACGAGCTGGCCGCCGAGATCGAGAAGATGCGCGCGGAACTCTAACGCCATTTTTCCCTTTATCATCGGCATTTCCCAAGCCCGCTTCCCTTTTTCACAAGGAGAGCGGGCTTTTCTCTTTCAACTTTTTTGCCCACGCCCCGCCGATTTGTAGTATAATACCCATCAAGAGATTTTTTGCCTTGTCAGAAACAGGGAGCGGACACCCGATGGAACTGGTAAAAATAAGGATGATGATCGGGAAAAGCAGGAGACAACATATTCAATGATCTTAGAGGAAAAAGAACGCATACGACTGTTGGCGGCCATACTGTCCGTGCTCCTTTTGTGTACATTTCACACAACGGCTTTTGCAGATGGTCCTGTGAACGGAGAAAATACACAAAACATCTATGACAGGATAGATGCGTATCTTTCCGACACCATACCCAAAACACATTTTCCGTCATTCTCCATTACGATCGTGGATGGTCGGGAAACGCTATTCTCAAAAACCTATGGTGATGATGGAAGTACGGAAGCTCCTTATGTTTTGGGGTCCGTGAGCAAATCATTCACGGCGTTGTGCATCATGCAGCTGGTCGAACAGGGAAAGGTCTCGCTCGATGCGCATTTGTCGGAGTATCTTCCTGAGGCAGAGGATGGAGAAAAGATCACGATCCTCCAGCTGCTCAACCATACGAGCGGTTTAGGAGAGCATCAAAATCTTACCAATTTCAGGATCGTAAGCGAACAGGGAGCGCATCTGTATTCCAATGTGAATTACTCCCTGCTCGGTAAAGTGATAGAAGCGGTCAGCGGCATTTCCTACGAAGAATATGTGACCGAGCATATATTTAAGCCGCTTGATATGAAAAACACCTATGCCGATCCGAACACTGCAGGCAGTCTTGTGGACGGATATGAGAACTGGTTCGGATCCAATATAAAAACGGACAACAAATACCGCGATACGGACGAAACATGGATAACCGTTCCGGCGGGCTATATTTCCTCGTCAACAGAGGATCTGGGCAGATACCTTCAGATGTATCTGAACGGCGGGGAGAACATCATCTCTGCGGAGAGCATAAACAAAATGTTTTATGACGGCGTTGCCGTTGAGGATGAAGTCCCCTACCGTTACGGGATGGGATGGACGCTTGTCCGCGAACCGTTAAAACGGCCTGTGCTCCGTCACAGCGGGCTCGTCGAAAACGGGATGTCCTGTATCTACATTCTTCCCAAAGACGGTATCGGAGCGGCGATCACCATCAACACCAACGATTATTTTGTCGGCGCCGATTTTGCCGACAGGGTCGGCTGGGGCGTTATCCTTCTGCTTATGGGCGAAAAGCCGAACCAGATCGTTTCTAATGAATATGTGATGCGGCACCTCCTGTACGACGGGATATACCTGGCTGTGTTCATCATCTCCATATTGCCGCTGCTTCTGATCGGAAAGTATAGGAAACGCCTCCAAAAGGGCGGC
>CANQPP010000057.1 GCA_947625765.1 uncultured Clostridia bacterium | reverse complement strand
CCCTGAGGAAGAAGCGGAAGCCCCCGCGACGGAGGAAGCCCCTGCGGAGCCCGCCGAGGAAGCAAAGGCCCCCGAGGCCGTCGAGAAAGCGACAACCCCTGAGGAAGAAGCGGAAGCCCCCGCGACGGAGGAAGCCCCTGCGGAGCCCGCCGAGGAAGCAAAGGCCCCCGAGGCCGTCGAGAAAGCGACAACCCCTGAGGAAGAAGCGGAAGCCCCCGCGACGGAGGAAGCCCCTGCGGAGCCCGCCGAGGAAGCAAAGGCCCCCGAGGAGGAAACGGAAGCCCCCGCGACGGAGGAAGCCGAAGCGGACGATCCGGACACGACCAAGGAAGAAGGCAGATGAGACCCATGCGCAACCTGACCATGATGACGGACCTCTACGAGCTGACCATGATGTACGGCTACTACAAGACCGGCATGACGGACCGTTCCGCCGTGTTCGACCTGTTCTTCCGCAAGACCTCGGAGAACAGCTCCTACGCGGTGATGGCCGGACTGGAGCAGCTGATCGAATACATAAACGGTCTGCACTTCGACGAGGAGGACATCGAGTACCTGCGCTCCCTGCACCTCTTCGACGATGGCTTCCTTTCCTACCTGTCCTCCTTCCACTTCACCGGCAACATCGACGCCATCGAGGAGGGCACCGTGGTCTTCCCCTACGAGCCGCTGGTGCGCGTGACCGCGCCCATCATGGAGGCCCAGCTGCTGGAGACGGCCATGCTCAACATCATCAACCACCAGACGCTCATCGCCTCCAAGGCGGCCCGCGTGTGCATGGCGGCCCAGGGCGACCTGGTGATGGAGTTCGGCCTGCGCCGCGCGCAGGGCCCGGACGCCGGTATCTATGGCGCGCGCGCGGCCATCATCGGCGGCTGCGGCTCCACCTCCAACGTGCTCACCGGGCAGATGTACCACGTGCCCGTGGCCGGGACCCACGCCCATTCCTGGGTGATGTCCTTCCCGGACGAGCTGACCGCCTTCCGCGCCTACGCAAAGACCTTCCCGGACGCCTGCCTGCTGCTGGTGGATACCTACAACACGCTGCACAGCGGCATCCCCAACGCCATCCGCGTCTTTGACGAGCTGCGCGCCGCCGGACACGAGCCGCTGGGCATCCGCCTGGACTCCGGCGACCTGGCTTACCTCACCCGCCAGGCCCGCAAAATGCTGGACGAGGCCGGGTACCCCAAGGCCAAGATCTGCGCCTCCGGCGACCTGGACGAGACGCTCATCCGTGACCTCAAGGCCCAGGGCGCCTGCATCGACACCTGGGGCGTGGGCACCAAGATGATCACCTCCGAGGACTGCCCGGCGCTGGGCGGCGTGTACAAGCTCTCCGCCGAGGTCGTGAACGGACAGACCCTCCCCAAGATCAAGATCTCCGAGAACCCCGCCAAGGTGACCAACCCCGGCAAGAAGAAGGTCGTGCGCATCTACAACGAGGACGGCATGGCCATGGCCGACCTGCTGATGCTGGAGGGCGAGACCATCGACCCGGAAAAGCCCCTGACCATCTTCCACCCCGTGGACACCTGGAAGCGGCAGACGTACGAGAACTACCGCCTGCGCGACCTGCTGGTGCCCATCTTCCACGAGGGGAAGCAGGTCTATACCTCTCCCGCCCTCATGGACATACAGGCCCACTGCAAGCGGGAACTTGCCAGCCTGTGGGAGCAGTACACCCGCCAGCGCAACCCCCACGTGTACAAGGTGGACCTCTCCTACGAGCTGTTCCACCTGCGCCACAGCATGCTGAACCCGGACGGCAGCGCCGCGCCGGACGTGCCCAAGCTGCAATAAAAGCCCCACAAAAGAGACGCCGCGCCCGCGGGAAATTTCCCGCGGGCGCAGCTTTTTAAGTTCAGGGGTTTGCCTCCTGCTCTCTGTTTCGGGCCAGGCACTGCCACAACCGACGTCCCTGGTCGCCGTGCACTTCCATGTAGGCGTAGTCGATCAGGGGCTGGCAGGGGAAGTTTCCGCACTGCCCGCAGTGCTCACAGCCCTTCTTTTCGCAGCAGTTCTTGATGTCGCAGGGGCCCCAAAAGGGGTCGCCCGCAAGGTACGCGCAGCCGGGGCAGTTCATCTTCTCCCTGTACTCGCAGCGGCTGCACAGCGTCCCGCATCTGGCTTCGTTCATGAGAAATACTCCTCCTTCTAGGAAAGGTATTCGGCTTTATGAGCCGTGATGCAAGCATAGCAAAAGGAACATGACAACGGCTTGTCATGTTCCTTTCTTGGTCAGGCAGAAAATTTTTTAAGCGGCGCTGCCTGCCCTGCGGGCGCGCTTTTCCTGGCTGCGCTGCTTGTAGGTGAGCCACTTGTCGGAGCGGTGGCGCAGGACGATGATGGCGGCGCGCAGGTACTGGTCCATGACCATGGTGAGCCAGGCGCCGAACAGCCCCAGATGGAACACGTTGACCATCAGGTAGCAGACGATGACGCGGAACACCCACACGCCGGAGACGGAGGCCAGCATGGGGAAGAGCGTGTCCCCCGCGCCGCGCAGCGCGCCGGCCAGGGAGAGCTGCTGGCTCATGCCGGGCTGGGCGATGGCGATCATGCGCAGGCAGAGGCAACACATGCCGATGACCTCCTGGTCGGAGGTATAGAGCCGGGCGAACACCTGCGGGATCAGCAGGAACAGCACGCCCACGAAGCAGTTGACGATCATGGACAGGTGGCCGATGACCTTGGACTGCATCTTGGCCTGCTCCAGATCGCCCGCGCCGATGGACTGGCCCACCAGCGTGGTGGCCGCCACGCCGAAGGCGTTGGCCGGGGAGAAGGCCAGGGAGTTGATGTTGAGCCCGATCTGGTGCGCGGCGAAGATGGTGGTGCCCAGGGACGACACCGTGCGGGCAAAGAGCATGAAGCCGCTCTGCAGGATGAACTGCTCGAAGGTGGCGGGGGCGCCGATCTTGAGCATCTGGCCCATGACCTTGAAGTCGGGCTTCCAGCTGTCGCGCAGGGACACGTGGATGACGTGGGTCTGGGAGCGGCGGCTCATGACCACGTACAGGGCCATCGCGCAGCCGAAGAAGCGGGAGATGGTGGTGGAGAGCGCCGCGCCTTCCGCGCCCAGGCGGGGCAGGCCCCACTTGCCGTAGATGAGCAGGTAATTGCCCAGGACGTTGATGAGGTTGGCCGCGATGTTGTACAGCATGGGCACGCGGGTCTCGCCGCTGCCGCGCAGGGCCGCGGTGACGGCCATGTTGATCTCCTGGAACAGAAGGCCCGCGGCGATGATCTGGAAGTAGTTGACGCCGACCTCCATGGTCTCCTGGTCGATGCCGCCCGCCGCCATGAAGACGACCACGGGCCGCGCCGCCCAGATGCCCAAAATGGAGATGAGGATGCCCAGCGTCACGTTCACCAGAAGTGTCTGCCTCGTGGCGCTGCGGGCGGACTTGGTGTCCCCCGCGCCCACGCCCCAGGCGATCAGCGTGGTGGCGCCTACGTTCACCGCCGAGAAGCAGGCCATGAGCAGCATGTTGGGCTGGTTGGTCAGGCCCACGGCCGCCACGGAGGCGGCGGAGTACTGCCCCAGCATCATCATGTCCACCATGCCGAACATGGTGCTCATCACCAGCTCCACGAAGGCGGGCCAGGTGATCTCGTAGATCCTCTTGTACAGCCCCTGTTTTTCCGGGGGCACTTGCAGTTTTTGTCGCAGCCAGTTCATCGTTCAGCCTTACTCCTTGCATATGCAGTGACTCATTTTAAACCAGTATAACACGGAAGACCCCTTTTGCCCGTTAAAAGGGCGTAAATGTATGGGGGAGCTTTTTGCAGGGTTTCGCCCTGCGGGATATGTCCGGCGGCGCGGTCAAACACAGAAAGCGGCCTGCAAAGTTGACAAAGGGCCCGTCCGCGGTCTAAAATAGAGGGTACGGGGAGAAGCTGCCTTTTGCGGCGTTTCCTCCGCTTGACACAACTTCCGAAAAAGATGCAAAGGGGGGATCGCCTTGGCCGGAACAACCGTGCGCCGCCTCTGGCCTCTGTTCCTTTTGCCCGTCCTGTTGTTGGTGGGCCTTTTGGCCTGGTGGCTGCCCGCGATCCCGCTGGCAGGCGCGCTGTCCGCCTCCCTTCTGGGCGCCGTCGCGCTGTGCGTGGGGCCCCTGGCCTTCGCCGCCGCCGCGCTGCTCTTCGCCCTGTGCGGGGCCGTGAGCGCGTCCTTCCTCTACGGGGCTTCCCCGGCCCTGGGCGCGGGGCTCTGCCTGCTGCCCGCCGTGCCCGCGCTGCTCTGCCTGTGCCTGGCGCGCAAAAAGTTCCCCTTCTTCCAGCTGGCGCAGGTGCTGGGCTTTGGCTGCCTGTTCCTGCTGCTGGGCGCCTACGCGGGCGTTTACCTGCTGGCGGGCGACCCCATCCGGCTGGTGACGGACGCCTTCGCCGAGACCCTCGCCTCCATGCCTGAGGAGGTCGAAACGCTGCTTCTGCTCATGGCCTCCGCTTTAGGGCTGGTCTCCGGCGGGGAGCTGCTGCAGACCGGCTCCGCCACGGCCGCGCAGCTCATGCAGATGCAGACGGAGCTGGTCTCCTACGTGGAGCTTTCCTACCGTTTGGGCCTGCCCACGCTCTTTGTGAGCTGGGCCGTGTACAACGCCACGCTCTCCTCCTTCCTGTCCATCTGGGCGGCCTCCGCCGCCGGGCGCGAGGGGCTGACCCCGCCGCCGGACATCACCCGCATCCGCATCCCGCGCAAGGTGAACCTGGGGATGCTGGCGGCCGTGGTCGTCTGCTGGCTGCTGTCCATGTTCGCCAGCGCCTCCATGGTGGCCGTTTCCCAGGCGGTGTGGGAGCTGGTGCTGACGCTGTACGCGGTGCAGGGCCTGAGCGTCTCGGAATGGTTCCTGCGCAAGAAGAACGTGCACCCCGCGCTGCGGGTGCTGATCCTGGCCGTGGGCCTGTTGTTCCTGCGCTATGCGCTGTTCTTTATTGGCCTGCTGGAGCAGCTGCTCTGCTTCCGCGGCATCGACAAGCCCCAGCTGCCCGGCCCGCGGGGCCCGGAGGAATAAAACAAAGCCATACAGCATCCAGATACAACCCCCCAAATCAAATTGAGAGAAAAAGGAGCGCGATAGGACATGAAGGTGATCCTGCTTCAGGATATTAAGGGCACCGGCAAGAAGGACCAGGTGATCGAGGCCAGCGACGGCTTCGCCCGCAACTATCTCTTCCCCCGCAAGCTGGCCGTGGAGGCCAACGCCGCCAACCTCAACTCCGTGGAGACCGCCAAGAAGGCCCTGGACCACCGCAAGGAACAGGAGAGGAAGCAGGCCCAGGAGTACGCCCGCCAGCTGTCCGAAAAGCAGGTGACCGTGCAGGTGCGCGCGGGCGAAAAGGGCAAGCTGTTCGGCAAGGTGACCAACCAGGAGATCGCGGACGCCCTGAAGGCCCAGCACAGCATCGAGGTGGACAAGCGCAAGATCTCCGTGGAGCCCATCAAGGAGCTGGGCGAGGCCGTGGCCGAGGTGCGCCTCTACCCGGAGATCTCCGCCCGCATCAAGCTGAACGTGGTGGCAAAGGGGAACTAAACGGCCTCAAGAAACGCACAAAAAAGGCGCGGCTCCGCTTCAGGCGGCCGCGCCTTCTTTGTTCGCTGGAACTTCCCTTTTTTCCATTGGAAAGAGAAAACGCGCTGGCAAAAGGGGCAAACAGCCTTTAAAAAACGTACAAAGGAGCGCGGCTGCTTCAAGGCAAAGTCTCGCCTCTTTCTTGCTGCAACGTCCCCTCTCCCTCGCTCGTTTTTCCCATCGGGAAGAATGCGGGCGAATTTTAAGCGCCCCCGTATTCCGCGGGAGCGCTTTCAGGCTTCGGGCACGCGCTTTGCTAAAGGTGGTTCACAGCCCCACTTTAAGCGCGCCTCCCCGGCCGTCAGGCCGCCGGTTCCAGCTTGGAGACCAGCATGTCGAACTCGTCCTTGGCCTGCGTGGAGCCCGCGGCGTGCTTCTCGGACGCGAAGCTCTCGATCTCCTCGCAGAGCGTCTGGTCCGCGGTCACGCGCACGTTGGTCAGCGCGGCCTCCGCGCTCTGCACGCGCTCGGTCACCATCTCGGTGATGCGGGCGGTGAGGGTGCCCTGGTAGGCGTCGTCAAACGTCACGCCTACCAGCGCGGTATCGCCCATCGTAGCCACCACCGCGCTCTTGACCTCGCTGAGCTTCTCCACCTCCGCGCGCAGGGCGTCGGCGTCCATGTCCTTGTTCTCGGTGTCGGTATTGCTCTCCTGGCCGCCCGCCTCGCCGGACTCCTCAGGGGAAGCCTGCGGGGTGGTCTCGGGCGAGGGCGCGGGGGAAGCGGAGGGCATCAGGGACGCCCTGGGCGTGGCGGTGGCGCCTGCCCTGGGCGAGGGGGACGGGGCCGTATCGCAGGCGCAGGAGACCAGCAGCACCGCGGCCAGCAAGGATAAAACGGCGATACAGAGTTTTTTCTTCATCAAGGGTTTTCGCCTCCTTCGCGCCTTATTTTGCGCGGCCCTTCAAAATTTTACTCACATTCCTTTCCCCAAGCCGCCTTTTTGTTCGCATTACCCTTTGCGCCTGCGGGCGTTTGGTTGTATAATGGTAGAAGAGATGTGCTTAAAGCCCGAAAACGAAAGGGAGGTCTGTCCCCCATGCGCAATACCACCCGCCTTTTCCGCCGCGCGGCCCTGCTGCTGGCCCTGTGCCTGCTGCTTTCCGGCTGCGGCGCCAGCAATGACCTGAGCGCCCTGTTCAACAGGAGCGACATCACGGGGCTGACCATCAGCTACATGGCCTACACCGGCGACGACATCCCCACCACGGAGCTCTCCGCCGCGGACGCCGCCTTCACCACCATATTGGACGCGCTCTTTACCGCCAACACGGTCAAGCTCGACCTGTCCCAGGCCGAGTCCTACTCGCCGGAGATGAACGCCTCCCAGATCCTCTACCTGCACACCGGCGCGGGCTCCATGCCCGTGTACGTGGACAGCTACCACGTGATCTTCTCCGTGCCCATGTTCCGGAGCGAGGGGGAGGAAAACATCCGCACCTACATGATCTTCCAGCCCGAGGAGGCGGCCTCCTCTCCCCTGTGGGAGACCATCACCTCCTTGGAGCCCCTGCGTCCCGACCCGCAGACGGTCCTGAACACCGAGGACCAGGCCGAGGGCGGGAACATGCAGTACGGCTCGCCGGACCTGAGCGGCTTCACCCCGCCGGACGACAGCGAGGCCCGCGCCGCCGTGAGCGAGGAGACGCTCTCCGCCGCCGGGGAGACCATCACCTTTGAGATCGCCTCCAGCGACTACCAGCCCGCCGCCGCCCTGTACTACGCCTTTGACGCCAGCTCTTTAAGCGGCGTGCCCGCCGGCAAGGCCTACGTCGTTGCCTGCCCCGCCGCGGAGGAAGGGCTGCAGGCCAGCATCGGCTCCATCACCCGCTCCGAGGGCACGATGCTGGTGCGCGTGCAGTTCACGGAGGGCGCGGAGGCGGCCGGGCAGAACGCCGCCTACATCGACCAGAGCGTGCTGTCCGCCTGCTCCACCGTGGTCTTTATAAAGGACGACGACCAGAGCGTCCTGTACGTGCAGCAGTACGCCGCCCCGGAATCCTTAGGATAAAACACCCGCCGTTTGAAAAAGCACCGCCTCGGGAACACTGCTTCCCGAGGTGATTTTTTATGAAGAACAGCAAGCGGCCCCGCGACCCCTGGGACGATCGGGAGGGCTGGGACTTCGACCACGCGCAGCACCCGGAGATGGAGCTGCCCATCATCCTGCCGCAGCCCGCGATGAACGGGCCCGCGCCCATCCCGCCGATCCCGCCGGCGCTGCCCTTGGGCCCCAGCGCGACCGACGTGCAGGGCAGCTACACCGGCGTGCCCATGGAAGGCGACGAGCAGCCCGTGCAGGACGCCGACGACCTGTAAACCCACCGGCAAGCCCCGCAGAACGCGGGGCTTCTCCTTTACTTTCCCCTGAAAAATGTGCTATAATACCCTTCCACTTTGAAGCGATGGAAGGGGAGAACAAGTCCTTGCTGCTGTTTTTCGCGGAAAGCGCGCCCGTGCCGGAGAGGGACCCCGCAACGGGCCTGCCCCTGCCCCAAAACGCCATTCTCTGCCGCCTGACTTCTGACAATTCCTACCGCTGCATGACCGGCCGGGAGGCAGGCCTGTTCTGCCTGCGCATCAGCTTATGTTCGGGTCGCTGGGGCTTCGACCTCATGGACTTTGTCGGCTTCTACGAAAGCGCCCCCTTCCCGGCGCTGGTGTTCGCCTCGGACGAGCATTTGGAGCAGGCCCGCGAGGTGTACCAGGGCCGTCACTTCGCGGAGAGGCGGCTGCGTTTCTTTGAGCCGCGGGTGCTCGTGCATTCCACCGGGCCGGAGGGCTGGCGGGACATCCGGGCGGACGGCGCGCTGTGCAGCTGGGCGGCGCTCAAGGCCCGCGCCGCCGTCGCGGAGAAGGCGCCCATCGGCGGGCAGCTGGGCGACCCGGCGGAATTTTCCAACTACATCATGTTCTCCGACCCGGGGCAGATCGCCGGGGAGCTGGTGGTCTCCTCTAGGCAGAGCGGCTTCATCAACATGGATGCGGGCGCCCCCTACCGCCCCGGCGCGCGGCTGTACCTGGACGCCGCCATGATCGCCCGGGACGGCCTGCTCCTGCGGGACGGGGCCCACCTGAAGGTCAGGGACCGCCTGCCCCTTGCGCCCTATCTTCTCTATGCGGCGACGCCGCAGGCGCTGGGTCTGCATGAGACCAGCACGCCCGCCGCCTTCGCCGCCCTGGCCGACAAAGCCTTCTTTAACGCCTGCCCGGCGTACAGGGAAGCGCGGACTTAAGAAGGCGCTTCTCATGACAGATAAAAACGCTTCCGGCGAAAATTCCCCGCCGGAAGCGTTTTTATGGGGTTTAGGTCGTAAGATCAGCTGCCGAAGCTGAAGAAGGCGGTGCCCTCCTGCTCGTTGTACAGGCCGTAGCAGCCCAACGTCTCAGGGGCCACCTCCTCGTAGCGTCCCGGCCACCAGGACAGCATGTCCTCGGGCAGGTCGGCGATCTTGGTGTCCGGCCCGAACAGGCGGAAGCTGCTGCCGGGGTCGATGCCGTAGGCGGTGCTGTAAACGTAGCGGACGCCGTCCTCGCCGATCTCCTCCTCGCCTTCCTTGCCGTCCAGGGACAGCGCGCCCAGCTGCATCACGTAGCAGTTGGGGTCCACCTGCTCGATCTGGCTGAAGCTGCCGTTGAAGCGGCAGGTGTACAGGGTGCCGTTGGGGTATTCGTCGGCCATGTCGCCCATGTCCGCGTCGGAATACTGGCCGGTGAATCTGCCGTCGCGGTCGAGTGTCAGCCTCGTGGCCCAGGCGCCCGCGCCGCTGGAAAACTCAAACTCCAGGGGCAGGTCGGCGGGCAGCAGCGCCTCCGCGGCGGGCGTCTCGCTCTCCGGGGCTGGAGAGGGCTCCTCGGGCACCTCCGGGGACGGCACAGTCTCCGGCGCCTCCGGGCTCTCCGGCGTTTGAGAGGTCTCCGGGCTCTCCGTATTCACGTTCTCGCCGTCCGTGCGGACGGGCTCCAGCGTGGCCAGGCCGCAGCCGCAGAGCAGCATGAGGCACAGGCAAAGGCAGAGGATCGTTTGGATGAAGCGCAGCGTTTTCATGGGATCGTTCAAGCTCCTCCCGTGTGTTTTTTAAAGGGGATCGAAAGGGGAAGGTGAACGCCTTCCCCTTTGCATCACTTAAACGATGAACTCCGCCCTTGCGTTGCAGCTCCTTTGTTTATCCGCGGGCCTTGATCTTTTCGTTAAAGTCCAGCAGCACCTGCTCGGCGGGCTTGCCGTAGAGCGCGTAGCCGTTGTTCTCCAGCGCCTTTTCGATGGGGTAGAGCCGGGAGCTCCAGTCCCACCAGCCCACGCCGTCGATCCAGTCGCGGCGCAGCACCTCGTCGGTGAAGGCCTTGTACCAGCGGGTCTGCACGTCGATGTCCAGCGCGCCGCCGTGGGTCCAGTCGTTGGGGATGTGCTCGCTACCCTCACGGCAGGGGCAGCCGCATTCCATGAACATGAACGGCTTGCCGAACTTCCTGCGCACCTGGTCGATGCGGTCGAACTCGGAGGAAATGTTCTCGATGGGGTAATAGCCGGAGGAGGAGATCACGTCCAGGCAGTCCCACCAGGTGACGTTGTGCTCCTGGTACTTGTCGCAGTTGTAGGTCACGGGGCCGGTGTAGACCTCCCTCACCGCCTTGACCAGGGCGCGCCATTCTTCGGCGCGGCGGTCGGTGCCCACCATCTCGCAGCCCACGCAGAACAGCTCGCAGCCTGTGTCCTGGGCGATGCGGGCCAGGTACACGTTGAACTCGGTGTAGCTGCGGAACCAGTCTGCCCACTGGGGCTCGCAGGGGACGTAGGTGTCGAAGAAGTTGATGTAGGCGCGCCAGTAGCCGTCGCGGCAGTTGACCATCGCCTTTAAGATCACCTTCTTGCCCCGCTCCCGCGCGTGGGCGATGCAGGCGCGTATGTCCTCCTCGCTCATCACGTCCGGCGTGGTCCAGTCCACCTGGACGGAGTAGGCGTGGTCCTGCAGCGCGCCCACGGGCAGCAGCAGCGTGTCCGTGCCGGTGCGGTCGAACATCGCGTCCATGGACCGCTTCCACTCGTCGTCCTTGGTCGTGAAACCCCGCTTCGACATAAAACCGTAGGTAAAGCCGGACAGGAATTTCATTTGTTCTTCCCTCCCATAAAAATATATATGTGTGTCCCTTTGTGGCTTTCTAAATGTCGCAGACGGCGAGCAGGCGGCGCGTGTAGTCAAGGCTCCACTTTAGATCCTCGTAGGGGTCGCGCTCGTAGCTCAAGTCGTGGTCCATCACCAGCCACTTGGGATCGCAGGCAAGGCAGAGGGGCATGAGGGCGGGCAGGTCCAAAACGCCATAGCCCGTGGGTCTAAACTCGAAGTGCCCCCGCTCCGCCGTCCCGCGCGCGGGCACGAAGTCGCGCACGCGGCCGAGTTTCGTATTGTCGCTGGAATAGTAGTCCTTCAAATGCAGCACCGGGCAGGAGGCGCGGTAGCGGGTCAGGTACTTTTTGCAGTCCGCCCCGCCGATCTCGGCCCAGCCTAAGTCCAGCTCCAGGCAGAGGCCGTCCCCGGCCAGCTCGTCCATGAGCAGCTGCAGCGCCTCCACGCCGCCGGCCTTCTCGATCAGCTCCTGGTCGTGGTTGTGGTACTGCAGGGTCAGCCCTTCCTCCCGCGCCATGGCGATCAGGGCGCGCAGGCGCTCATACAGGGCCTTCTCGCCCCGCAGAACGTCCTCCAGCGGCACCTCCGAGACGGTCAGGTATTCGCAGCCCAGCTCGGTATAAGACCGCAGCAAAGGCCTGCCCTCGCTCTCCAAACGGCTCAGGGGCACGTGGTCGCCCAGGTATAGGAGACCCAGCTCCTTCCCCCACTTCTCCAGCTCTAAGAAGTCGTGGCCGAAGAGGCCCAGCAGCTCCACGCCGTCAAAGCCCAGCGCTTTCAATTTCCCGAGCACGCCGCGCAGGTCGCGGGCGCATTCCTCGCGCAGTATGTACAGGGGCGAGGCCATCCGAATGGTTCGCATCTTTCTCTCTCCTTTTCCTTACAGGTCGAACTCCACGCGCCGGGCGCGGGCCAGCAGGCGTATCTTCTTAAGCTCCGCGGCCCGCGCGCGGGGCTCGAACTCGTACTGCTGCAGCAGCAGCCGCTCGCCGCCCTGCACGTTCACCTTGTAAAGGCCGCTCACGCCGTTTTCCTCCAAAAGGTAGACGCCGCCGTCCTCCAGGGAGGTGAAGGGCGTCATCAGCACCAGGTCGTCCCGGCGGATGCGGTAGCCCGCCATGGAGTTGTCCGGCATCTTCAAGTAGAACACCTTGTCCGCGGGCGCGCCTAAGATCCTGCCGCCGTCCGTGGGGGTGACCTTCTCGCCCAACGACTGCAGGGACAGGCCCCTGACCGGCACCGCCCGCACGATGGACGACAGGGCGTTGACCCAGGTCTCCGAGGGCGCCGCCTCCGGCTCCTTCTTTGCCTTCTCCGCCGTCCGGGAAACGGCAGGCCGCGCGGGCGTCTCCGTCGGCAGGCCGTCCGAGGTGGCCTCAAAATCCGCCAGGACGCTGGCCTGCTTGCCCATCACCTTGAGGATGCGCGTGGCCTCCGTATCCTGTATGATGCGGCGGCCGCTCTCCACCTCCAAAAGGAACTTCTCGCTCACGCCGCACTTCTTGGCCAGCGCCTTGGGCGCAAGCCCTAAGCGCAGCCTCTCGCTCTTGATGGTATCGCCCAGTCTGGACATGATGTTTGCTCCTCTCCGCGCCCGCCAAGGATGGGGCGCGACAACGTATCTCTTTTCCTTAAGATTATACTCCCCCGTCTGTCTTTCCGCAACGGGCGGGAGAAGGGGATTTTCTGCCCCGTGACGCCCCGTTTGTTTTTCCTTTATATTTCGCCGGTAAAATTTATGGAAGGCCTATCGCATGGCGGGAATTTGTGGTATACTTTTTTTGTATGTTCCGGCTACTTTTGACCAAAGGAGGATTCGAGTCATGCAATATTCCCGCGAAGTGGAAGAAATGATCTGTGTGGCCAAAGGTCCCAACCACGGCCCCGCCCCCATTCCCGAGGAGGGAAAATGGGTCCAGGCCAAGGAGATCCGGGATATTTCCGGCTTTACACACGGTATCGGCTGGTGCGCGCCACAGCAGGGCGCCTGCAAGCTGAGCCTCAACGTGAAGAACGGCGTCATCGAGGAAGCGCTGGTGGAGACCATCGGCTGCTCCGGCATGACCCATTCCGCCGCCATGGCGGCGGAAGTGCTGCCCGGCAAGACCATCCTGGAGGCCCTGAACACCGACCTGGTCTGCGATGCCATCAACACCGCCATGCGCGAGCTGTTCCTGCAGATCGTCTACGGCCGCACCCAGAGCGCCTTCTCCGAGGACGGCCTGACCATCGGCGCCGGCCTGGAAGACCTGGGCAAGGGCCTGCGCTCCCAGGTGGGCACCATGTTCTCCACCCGCGCCAAGGGCGTGCGCTTCCTGGAGATGGCGGAGGGCTATGTGCTCAAGATCGCCCTGGATAAGGACGACCAGGTCTGCGGCTACCAGTTCCTGTCCCTGGGCAAGATGATGGACGCCATCAAGAAGGGCGCGACCCCCAACGAGGCGTACGAGAAGAACATCGGCACCTACGGCCGCTTTAAGGCGGAAGACGGCGCGGTCAAGTGGATCGACCCGCGCAATCAGTAAAAGGAGGGTTGCTTCATGGCTCTGTTTGAAGGTTACGAACGCCGCATGCCCCAGCTCCAGCCCGTGCTGGACAAGTATGGCTTCAAGGATTTCGAGGAGCTGAAGGCTTACAACAACGCCCATGGCGTGGACGCCTACAAGATCGTGGAAGGCATCCAGCCCATCGCCTTTGAGAACGCCAAGTGGGCCTACGAGCTGGGCGCCGCGATCGCCCTCAAGAAGGGCGTCAAGACCGCCGCGGACGCCGCCGTGTGCATCGGCGAGGGCCTGCAGGCCTTCTGCATCCCCGGTTCCGTCGCCGACCAGCGCCAGGTGGGCCTGGGCCACGGCAACCTGGGCGCCATGCTGCTGGACGAGAAGACCAAGTGCTTCGCCTTCCTGGCCGGCCACGAGTCCTTCGCCGCCGCCGAGGGCGCCATCGGCATCGCCCGCAACGCCAACAAGGCCCGCAAGGAGCCCCTGCGCGTGATCCTGAACGGCCTGGGCAAGGACGCCGCCATGATCATCAGCCGCATCAACGGCTTCACCTATGTGCAGACCAAGTACGATTACCTCTCCGCCGACGTGAAGGAGGACCATGCCCTGTCCATCGTGCAGGAGACCGCTTACTCCACCGGCGAGCGCTCCAAGGTGCGCTGCTACGGCGCGGACGACGTGCGCGAGGGCGTGGCCATCATGTGGCACGAGGGCGTGGACGTTTCCATCACCGGCAACTCCACCAACCCCACCCGCTTCCAGCACCCCGTCGCCGGCACCTATAAGAAGGAATGCACCGAGGCCGGCAAGAAGTACTTCTCCGTGGCCTCCGGCGGCGGCACCGGCCGCACCCTGCACCCGGACAACATGGCCGCCGGCCC
>CANQPP010000056.1 GCA_947625765.1 uncultured Clostridia bacterium | reverse complement strand
CAGCTTAATGATAACAGATCCGGTTGCATCCTTCTATTCTTTTTCCCTATGTCCAAGATCTATTGTAGTCCTACAGGATGGAAACGTCATTTTTACGAAAAAAGGCTTGACTTTCCTATCCGCCTGGTCTATCATACATAACAACTTCATCCGGCGACGACGGAGAACGCCCGGGTCCAACGAACGGCCGACGACAGAGAAGCGGCGCCCCTTTTTTAAGGCGGCTGCAAGCGCCGCGCTTCGGCGAGGGAACCGGGGGAACGCTCCACCAGCCCGCGCCCCGAAACGGCGGTCTTTCCCGCCGGGCGTAGGGGAACGCGCAGGCCCAGCGTTATCAAAGGGCATCAAAAGGCCGCAATGGCGCGGCGAACAAGGGTGGTACCGCGGGGTACAAGCTTTTAGTCTTTGTACATGCCCGTCCCTGCTTGCAAAACAGCAGAGGACGGGCATGTTTTTATTTTACAAAGAGTGATCAAGGCGTATAACGCCGACAGAGAAAGGAGCCGACTTGGGGATATGACGAGCATTCGACCCGAACTTGAACGAAAAGATACCATCGCCTCGATCCTGAAGGAGAAGAGCGCGAGCGCCGAGCTGGAGGGCTGCGTGCAGAACGTCCGCCTGATGGCCGGCTTCGCCTTCGTGATCCTGCGCCGCTACGACGGGATCGTGCAGTGCGTTGTGATGCCGGACCTGATGCAGGGCGTGCGCGAGGGCTGCTTTGTGCGCGTGCGCGGGCAGGTCTCCTTCGATACGCGCGCGCCGCACGGCTTTGAGCTGCGCGCGGAAAGCATCGACTTCCTCTCCAGCCCCTCCGAGCCCCTGCCGCCGCAGGTGGGGCGCTTTAAGCTCAACATGGGGCTGGACAGCGAACTGCCCCTGCGGCCGGTGACGCTGCGCAACCTGCGCATGCGCGCTGGCTTCAAGGTGCAGGAGGGGATCGTCCGCGCCTTCCGCGACTTCCTGTTTTCTGAAGGGTTTACCGAGATCCACACCCCCAAGATCAACGCCGCCGGCGCGGAGGGCGGGGCCAACATCTTCCGCCTGTCCTACTTCGGCCGCCCGGCTGTGCTGGCCCAGAGCCCGCAGCTCTACAAGCAGACCATGGTGGGCGTCTACGACCGCGTGTTCGAGGTGGGGCCCGTGTTCCGCGCCGAGAAGCATGCCACCGTCCGGCATTTGAACGAGTACACCTCGCTGGATCTGGAGATGGGCTACATCCGGGACGAGCGGGACGTGATGGCCATGGAGACGGCCTTCCTGCGGTACCTGATGGACTTCCTTGGCCGAGAGTACGCCGAGGAGCTGGCCCTGTTCCATGTGCAGCTGCCGCGGGTCGAGTCCATCCCCGCCCTGCCGTTTACGGAGGCCAAGGAGCGCGCCGCGGCCAAGTACGGCCGCCGCATCAAGGACCCCTACGACCTGGAGCCTGAGGAGGAGCAGCTCATCTCCCGCATGGCGCTGGAGGAGACGGGTTCCCGCTTCTGCTTCGTGACCGAATACCCTGCCAAGAAGCGGCCCTTCTACGCGATGGACGACCCGGAAAACCCCAAGTTCACCCGCTCCTTCGACCTGCTGTTCGACGGATTGGAGATCACCACCGGCGGCCAGCGTATCCACGAGTACGAGGCACAGGTCAGGAAGATGGAGGACAGGGGGATGGACATCTCCGAGTTCCAGAGCTATCTCATGATCCACAGGTACGGCATGCCGCCCCACGGCGGGCTGGGCATCGGGCTGGAGAGGCTCACCATGAAGCTGCTGGGCCTTAACAACATCCGGCAGGCCAGCCTGTTCCCCCGGGACATCCGGCGGCTGGAGCCTTAAGGCACAAGACGAGGAGGAACATTCTATGGAATTTGAGTTTGGCAGGGAGGACTTGAAACGCCTGCAGGAGCTGTCCCGGCTCGACATCCCCGAGGGCGAGGAGGAGCAGACGCTCACGGAGCTGCGCCGCATCCTTGCCTTCATGGAAAGGCTGAGCGCGGTCAAGGACGCGGACGAGGAAGGCTCCATGCCCGTCGGGGCCCTGCGGGCCGACGAGCCCGCGCCTGCCTTCGACCGGGAAGCGCTCATGCGCAACGCCAAGAGGAAAAAGGACGGGGCGTACCTGGCGCCCCAGACCGTGGAATAGGGGAGGTGAGTAAGATGACCGCGCTGGAACTGGCAGGCAGGCTGCACAAAAGGGAGATGCGCGTGCTGGACGCGCTTTCGGAGGCCCAAAAGAAGACGCAAGCGCTGAACCCTTCCGTGAACGCCGTGACCGAGTGGGAGGAGACCGAAACGCTGCGCGCGGCGGAACAAGCGCAAAAGCGCATCGACGAGGGGAAGCCCCTTTCCCCCTTAGACGGCGTGCCCATCGGCGTCAAGGACTTGATCTGCATAAAGGACAGGCGCACCTCCTGCGCCTCGCGCATGCTGGCGGACTATGTCTCCCCCTACGACGCCACCGCCGCCGCCCACCTCAAGGCGGCGGGGCTGCTGCTGCCCGCCCGCTGCAACATGGACGAGTTTGCCATGGGCTCCACCACCGAGACCTCGGTGTATGGGCCCACTCGCAACCCCTGGGACCTGACCCGCAGCCCGGGCGGCTCCTCGGGCGGCTCCGCGGCCGCCGTGGCCGCCGGGATGCTGCCCGCCGCCATCGGCTCGGACACCGGCGGCTCCATCCGCCAGCCCGCCGCCTACTGCGCCGTGACGGGCATGAAGCCCAGCTATGGGGCCGTTTCCCGCTACGGGCTGGTGGCCTACGCCTCGTCCCTGGACCAGATCGGCCCCTTCGGCGGGGACGCGGCCGACTGCGCCGCCCTGCTGGACATACTGGCCGGTCCCGACGGCCGGGACGCCACCTGTTCAGGATTGCCCGCGCCCTGCTTCCCCGCCTTGAGCGGAGATGTGCGCGGCATTCGGATCGGCCTGCCCCGGGAGTATTTCGGCGAGGGGCTGGACGAGGAGGTGCGCGCCCGCATTTTGGAGGCGGCGGATATATTCCGCGAACTGGGCGCGGATGTGGAGGAATGTTCTCTGGAAGGCCTGGACCTTGCCATTCCCGCCTACTACGTGCTGGCCTGCGCGGAGGCCTCCTCCAACCTGTCCCGCTACGACGGCCTGAAGTACGGCTACCGGGCGGAGGACGCGGAGACGCCGGACAGCCTGTATCGCCGCTCCCGCACCGAGGGCTTCGGCCGGGAGGTGCGCCGCCGCATCCTGCTGGGCAGCTTCGTGCTGTCCGCGGGCTACTACGACGCCTACTACAAGAAGGCCAAGGCGGCCCGTGCGCTCATCCGCCGGGGCTTCGACGCGGCCTTCCGTACCTTCGACCTGCTGCTCTGCCCCGTGGCGCCGTCCACAGCCCCGCGCCTGGGCGAGAGCCTGCAGGACCCCCTCAAGATGTATTTGAGCGACATCTACACGGTCTCCGTCAACCTGGCCGGGCTGCCGGGCCTGTCCCTTCCCTGCGGGCTGGACGGGCAGGATCTTCCGGTCGGGATGCAGCTGATCGGCCCTAGGTTCCGGGACGAGCTGGTGCTGCGGGCGGGGGACGCCTTCCAGAAACACACGCGCTTTCATCTGAACAAACCGGAGGTGAAGCGGGCATGACGGCATACGAAGCGGCCATCGGCCTGGAGGTCCATATCGAGCTCAACACCCGCACCAAGATCTTCTGCGGCTGCTCCACCGCCTTCGGCGGCGAGCCCAACACCCACTGCTGCCCGGTGTGCTCCGGCCTGCCCGGCGCGCTGCCCCGGCTCAACCGCGCCGTGGTGGAAAAGGCGGTGCTGGCCGGGCTGGCCCTCGGCTGCGACATCCGCAGGCACAACGTGTTCGACCGCAAGAACTACTTCTACCCGGACCTTCCCAAGGCCTACCAGATTTCCCAGCTGTACCTGCCCATTTGCGAAGGCGGCGGGCTGCTTTTGTCCTCCGGGCGCTTTGTGCGCATACGGGAGATCCACATGGAGGAGGACGCGGGCAAGCTGGTCCACGACCCCTGGACGGAGAGCACCTTATGCGACTACAACCGCTGCGGCGTGCCCCTGATCGAGATCGTGACCCAGCCGGACTTGAAGTGCGCGGACGAGGTGACGGAGTTTTTGCAGACGCTCAAGACGCGCCTGGAGTTTGCGGGCGTCACCGACGGCAAGATGCAGGAGGGCTCGCTGCGGGCGGACCTCAACATCTCGCTGCGGCCCGTGGGTTCCTCAACTTTGGGCACCCGCACGGAGATGAAGAACATGAACTCCTTCAAGGCCATCCACAAGGCCGTGGAGGTGGAGACGCAGCGCCAGGCGGAAATTTTGAACGGCGGCGGCCGCGTGCTGCAGGAGACCCGCCGCTGGGACGGCAACAAGGACGCCTCCTTCGCCATGCGCTCCAAGGAGAACGCCCAGGACTACCGCTACTTCCCGGAGCCGGACCTGCCGCCCGTGGACATCGACGATACTTGGATGCAGGAACTTAAAGACGCCCTGCCGGAGATGCCGGATGTAAAGAGAGAGCGGTACTTAAGCGAGCTCCGCCTGCCGGAAAGGGACGTGAACATACTCTGCCAGAGCGCGCCCCTCTGCCGGCTGCTGGAGCGGTGCGTGGACTTAGGCGTCCAGCCCCGCAGCGCTGCCAACTGGCTTTTGAGCGAGGTGCTCAAGCTCCTCAACGAGCGCGGTCTGGAGCCCGCCGACCTGGCCCTGCCCGCGGAGAGCCTCTGCCGCGTCATCCAGCTGGTGGAAGGGGGAAAGATCGGCCGCGCCGATGGCCGGAACGCCCTACAGGCCGCCTTCGACGGACAGACTAATGTGGACGAGTACGTGGCGAGAAACGGCCTCCTTCGCGAGGAAGCGGGCGAGGCCGATCTGGAAGCCGCTGTCCGGCAGGTGCTGGCCGAGAACGCCGACGCGGTGGCCAGCTTCCGCGCGGGCAAGCAGAAGAGCTTCGGTTTCCTGACCGGCCAGTGCCTGAAGGCGCTTAAGGGCCGCGCCGACCCGAAACGCGTCTCGGAGCTGCTGCGGCGGATGCTGGAGCAATAATCTTAAAGCCCCATAAAGATAAGCGCCGTTCCTTCTCCCAAACGGGGAAGGAACGGCGCTTGTGTATTCTTGCGGGGGAAAGCCTCAGCTCTCGAAGCCGCGCATGGAGAAGTGGGGCTTGATGGTGAAAAGACGGCCGTCCAGGTACTTGAGCGGCCCGTCCGTAAAGCGGAACTCCAGCTCGGTGGCCCAGAGCTGCTGGGCGCGCACGCGGAACTCCTTGTTTTGGGCCCTGTCGCCGTAGCGGTCGTCGCCGCAGACGGGGTGGCCGATGGAGGAGAGATGGGCGCGGATCTGGTGCGTGCGGCCGGTGATCAGCTCCACCCGCAGCAGGCTCACCGTCTCGCAGCTGTCCAGCGTCCAGTAGGCCGTTTCGATGGGCAGGGAACCCGGCACCTCCCGGGAAAAAACGCGCACCGTGGCCTTGTCCGCGTCCTTCTTGAGGTAGCCGCGCAGCAGCGCCTGGCCGGGCGAAGGCTTGCCGAACACCAGACAGCGGTAGAACTTCTTCACCGTCCGCTCCCGAAAGGCCTTCTCCAGCGCGCGGCGGCTCTCCTCGTTCAGGGCAAAGACCACCAGCCCGCCGGTGTTGTGGTCCAGCCTGTGGCAGGCGGCGGCGGAGGGATAGCGGCTTTGGACCATCTCCTGCAGCGTGGGCGCGCCGCGCTTGTCTTCCGTCACGGAAACGCCGGGGTGCTTGACGGCCAGCAGCAGGTTCTGATCCTCGTATAGGATCTCCGGCAGCCCGCCGGAGAGGTACTCGTCCGCGATGAACACCTGCAGCCGGTCGCCGGGGAGCACCTCGTCCTTGGCCCCTAAGCGCTTGCCGCCGCGCTTGATGTCCCGGCGCGATAGGGCGTTGCTCAGCTGCTTCTGGGGCAGAGAGGGAAAGCTCTGGCGCAGGAACTGCTCCAGGGGCAGTGGGCGTTCGTTCTGGGCGGTGATCTCTCTCATGACGGTCTCCTTTGCAAGGGCGCATCCATGCGCAGTCGGTTCTTCTTCTAACCATTTCGCCAAGCCGCCGGAAAAAACCTTCCCAAGAGAAAGGAGAATGCCGTGACCGCGTCAGGCGGGGGTCCGGGGGCGCTGAGCGCCCCGGCATCCCCCACGGGGGCCCACCCGGAGACCCGGTGCGCAAGCGAAAAACCGCACCTATGCCGCCGGAAACACCTTCCCAAAAGAAAGGAGAAGGCCGTAACCGCGTCAGGCGGGGGGTCCGGGGGCGCTGAGCGCCCCGGCATCCCCCACGGGGGCATCACACAAAAGCCCCTGTGCGGCCGAGGGGCCGCACAGGGGCTTTTAAGCGCAGTTGGATGGCTTACAGCTTCATGGACCAGCCGAAGGGGTCCTCGATGCGGCCGTACTGGATGCCGGTCAGCGTGTCGTAGAGCTTCTGCGCCACGGGGCCCATCTGGCCGCCATTGACGGGGATCTCCTCGCCCTTCCAGTAGAAGTGGCCCACGGGGCTGATGACGGCGGCGGTGCCGGAGCCGAAGGCCTCGGACATGCGGCCGTTGCGGGCGGTCTCGGCCACCTCGTCGATGGAGATCAGCCGCTCCTCCACCTCGATGCCCATGGTGGAGGCCAGCTTCAGCACGGAGTTGCGGGTGATGCCGGGCAGTATGGAGCCGCGCAGGGGCGGGGTCACCAGCTTGCCGTCGATGATGAACAGCATGTTCATCGCGCCCACTTCCTCCACGTACTTGCGCTCCACGGCGTCCAGCCACAGCACCTGGGAGTAGCCCTTCTTCTCGGCCAGCGTTCCGGCCAGCATGGAGGCGGCGTAGTTGCCGGCGGCCTTGGTGAAGCCGATGCCGCCGCGGGCCGCGCGGACGTATTCGTCCTCCACGTAGATCTTGACGGGCTTTAGGCCCTCCTTATAGTAGGCGGCCACGGGGCAGAGGATGATGAAGAACAGATACGTATCCGAGGCGTGCACGCCCAGGAAGGCGTCCGTGGCGATCAAAGTGGGACGGATGTAGAGGGAGGTGCCGGGGGAGTGGGGGATCCAGTCCTTCTCCACCTCCAGCAGCTTCTTAAGGCCTGCAAGCGCCATCTCCTTGTCGATGGGCTGCATGGCGAGCCTCTCCGCACCCTGGCACATGCGGCTGAAGTTGTCCATGGGGCGGAACAGGCGGATCGCCCCGTCCGGGCAGTGGAAGGCCTTCATACCCTCGAACAGGGCCTGGCCGTAGTGCAGCGCCAGGTTGGCGGGATCCAGCTCCAGCGGCTGGTAGGGCTTTACGGTGGGGTTGTGCCAGCCCTTGGCGCTGGAGTAGTTCATGGTGAACATGTGGTCGGTGAACGTGCGGCCGAACACCAGGGCGCTTTCGTCCTGGGGTTTGGACTTGAGCGTCTGCGCGTGAATGACCTTGATCGGTTCCATATGGTCTCTTGACCTCCTTCAAAGGCGTGGCAAAAACACGCGTGATAAAGTAAGGAAATGAATTGAACAAAGCATACGCCTTGAAACAAAAAAATGCAATCGCATTTTTGAGAAAAATACGCGAAAGAATCGGGAAAGCGTCAAACTTCCCAGCCGTCGTAGCCCTCCTCTGCGAGCAGGGGCTCGGCCTTTCCTTGCGTGACCTCCGACAGCCCGCGCAGGAAGGCGGGCGCGTCCGCATTTTTTACCGCCACGCCCAGCGTCACGCAGGCGCCGAAGTCGCGGCTCTCCAAACGCACCGGCTGCCCTTCCAGCCAGTGGTCCACGCGGCCCAGCAGCGGGTAGTCCAGGTCGAACAGGTAGCGCTGCGTCCTGTGCATGGTCACCACCTGCGCGGCCCGAAGGGCGCTCACGGCTCCCTGCGTGTAGGCGCGCACCAGCCCCGCGGCCCCCAGCAGCACCCCGCCGAAGTAGCGGGTCACCACCACGCAGACGTTCACCACGTTTTGGGCCTTCACCACCTCGATGATGGGCAGGCCCGCCGTGCCGGAGGGCTCCCCGTCGTCGGAGTAGCGCTGGATCCCGGCGTTCTGCCCGATCACGTAGGCGAAGCAGTTGTGGGAGGCGTCCTTGTACTTTAGGCGCATCTCGCTTAAGAAAGCCTGCGCTTCCTCCTGGGAGGCGGCGGGGCGCGCATGGCCTAAGAAGCGGGACTTGTTGATGATGAACTCCTCCATCCCGTAGCCGCGGACGGTCCTGTACGCGCCTTCCTCCATGCCTGCCTCGCCCCCTTCCAGTTCCTTGTTTTGTTCTTTTGCTCTTATCCCAGCAGGATGCGGTGGTAGGCCTTCTTGCCCTTGCGCAGCATGAGGCCCTCGGCCCCGAAGTCCGCCTCGCTGACCTCCTGGTCGGCGTTTTGCACCTTCTGGTCGTTTAAGTACACGCCGCCGCCCGCGATGAGCCTGCGGCCCTCGCCCAGGGACTTGGCCAGACCGGCCTTCACCAGCAGGTCGATCACGCGGCGGTTCCCCTCCAGCGTGTCCAGCGTCGTGGTGGGCACGGAGCCGCCCTCCGCGCCGCCGCCGAACAGCGCCTCGGCCGCCTGCCGGGCCGCGTCGGCCTCCTCCTTGCCGTGGATGAGGCTGGTGACCTCGTAGGCCAGCACCTTCTTGGCCTCGTTGATCTCGCTGCCCTGCAAAGCGCCCAGGCGGCGCACCTCGTCCATGGGCAGGAAGGTCAAGAGCGCCAGACACTTCTCCACGTCCTGGTCGTCCACGTTGCGCCAGTACTGGTAGAACTCGTAGGGCGAGGTCTTGTTCTTGTCGAGCCACAGAGCGCCGGAGACGGTCTTTCCCATCTTGCGGCCGTCGTGGGTGAGCAGCAGCTTGAACGTCACGGCGAAGGCGTCCTCGCGCTCCTTGCGGCGGATGAGGTCCGCCCCGGCCAGTATGTTGGACCACTGGTCGTCGCCGCCCATCTGCACGCGGCAGTCGTAGCGCCGGAACAGCTCCAAAAAGTCGTAGCTCTGCATGAGCATGTAGTTGAACTCCAGGAAGGTGAGGCCCCGCTCCATGCGCTGCTTGTAGCACTCTGCGGTCAGCATCCGGTTGACGGAGAAGTGCACGCCGATCTCCCGGAGGAAGTCCACGTAGTTCAGGTTCAGCAGCCAGTCGGCGTTGTTGACGATCAGCGCCTTGCCGTCGGAGAAGTCCAAAAAGCGGCTCATCTGCTTCTTGATGCACTGCACGTTGTGCTCAAGCTCTTCCCTTGTGAGCATCTTGCGCAGGTCGCTCTTGCCAGTGGGGTCGCCCACCATGCCGGTGCCGCCGCCCATCAGGGCGATGGGCCTGTGGCCCGCGCGCTGCAGGTGCGCCATGGCGATGATGGGGATGTAATGGCCGATGTGCAGGGAGTCCGCGGTGGGGTCGAAGCCCACGTAGAAGGTGACGGGCCCCTTCGCCATGCGCTCGTACAGGTCGTCCTCGTAGACGGACTGGGCGATGAAGCCGCGTTCCTTCAGAATGTCCAGCGCGTGCTGTGCCATGTTAGATCATCCTTTCGGGTTTGATTTTGTTGGGAAAATGGGTCTTATCCGCTTCTTTTTCAGCGCAGGCCCTGGGAGATAAACAGCTCACGCAGCCGCTCCATGCCCGTCTCGATGTTTTCAAGGCTGGCGTTGGAGAAGTTCAGGCGCATGGTGTTGTGGTGCTGGCCCGCCTGGGCGTAGAAGTGTGTGCCGGGGATGTAGGCCACGCCCCGCTTGGTCGCCGTGGTTAGCAGCTCTGTGGCGTTGAAACCCTCGGGCAGCGTGCACCAGAGGAAGATGCCGCCATCGGGTTTGGTGTAGGAAATGGAGGCGGGGAAGCGGGCGAGCATCTGCTGCATCTTCGCCATCTGTTTTGCGTAAGAGGCGCAGATCTCCTCCACGTGCTGCTGCAGGAGCCCGGAGCGCAGGTACTTGTCGATGATGGCCTGGTTGAGGTTCGGGCTGTGCACATCCACGGACTGCTTGCCCACCACCAGCTTGCGCAGCAGCGCATCGTCGTCGCAGACGACGGCGGCCACGCGCAGGCCGGGGGAGATGATCTTGGAGAAGGAGTTTAAGTAGAGCACGTAGCCCTGCGCATCGAAGCTCTTGATGGCGGGCAGGGGCGAGCCCGCATAGCGCAGGTCGCAGTAGGGGTCGTCCTCGATCAGGGGCACCTCGTAGCGGTTCACGATCTCCGCGATTCTTTTGCGCCGCTCTAAGGACAACGTGCGGCCCGTGGGGTTCTGGAAGGTGGGGATGAGGTAGATGAGCTTGGGGTGGTGCAGGCGGATCTGCTCCTCCAGGCTCTCGGGGATGGCGCCGTCCTCGTCGGTGGCCACGGCCGCGAACCGGGCCCCGTAGGTGCGGAACGTCTGCAGGGCGCCTAAGAACGTGGGATCCTCCACCAGCATCGTGTCGCCCTCGTTGAGCAGGGCCTTGCAGATGAGGTCCAGCCCCTGCTGGGAGCCGGAGACGGGCAGTATGTGGCCGGGGTCGGCATGCACGCCGTTGTGGCGGAAGAACTCGGCGGCGGACTCGCGAAGGGGCGCGTAGCCCTCGGTCTGGCCGTACTGCAGGATGGTCCTGCCGTTTTCCCGCAGGGCCTGGGAGGCGAAGTCCGCGATGCGCTCCGGCTCCAGGGCGGAAGAGGCCGGGTTGCCGCCGGCGAAGGAGATGATGCTGGGGTCGCCCAGGAGCTTGAAGATGTCGCGGATGGCGCTGCCCGTGATGGACGCTAAACGGGATGAGATCTGAACGCGCATAAAGAAGATGCCCTCCTTACAAAATGGGAGATAAAAAAGCCGCCTTCCGTATCCTTTCCGGAAGGCGGCCCAAGTTTAGACCGCGGTACCACTTCGCGTTCGCCGGCTGCAGGCCGGCCTCATTGTCGGCGGCGGGGCTTTTTCGCCCTTACCGCTCCTGGCCCGTGATAACGGAGGCCTTCCGTCGCAGCCTAAAGGATCGGGGAAAGACCCTCTCGTTCGGTGCGCGGCTCGGGGAGGTATTCGCCCTTGCGCTTCCCTTTTGGCCCTGCCGCCTTGCAGCGTCCGGCGGCTCTCTGAAAGGGGGGAGGCGCGGCTACTTGGTCCCGTCCATGCCTTATTCCGTCTTAGCATACCCGCTCCCTCGGCGGCTTGTCAACGGCGGATGTGTTAAATTTCCGTCCGCAAAACCCGCGTTTGGCACTGGACAATTTTCCACGCTTGGGCTACCATAGGGAGCAGGGAAGAACTTCCAAGATGAAGACAAAAGAAGGGATGCAAGTTATGGCGAGCGATACGCCGCTTTCCTTGAACCAGCAGGTGATCTACGAGCTGAGCCTGTACAACTTTAGCCCCGAGCACGACTTTGACAGCGTGGTCCGGGAACTGGACCGCCTGAAGGCACTGGGCGTGGACCTTCTCTGGCTGGTGCCCATCCACCCCCGCGGGATCGAGATGCGCTTAGGGGAAAAGGGCTCCGCCTACTGCGTGCGGGACTACCGCGCCATCAACGAGGAGCACGGGGACTTTAAGTCCTTTGCCCGCCTGGTGGAGGAAACGCACAAGCGGGGCATGAAGCTGCTCCTGGACGTGGTCTACAACCACACCTCCCGCGACTCGGTGCTGGCAAAGACGCATCCGGAGTTCTTCTACCACGACGGGCAGGGCCGCCCCCGCTGCCGCTTCTGGCAGGACGTGTACGACCTGGATTACAGCAACCAGGCCCTGTGCGACTACATGGTGGAGACGGCGCTGTTTTGGGCGCGTCTGGGCGTGGACGGCTACCGCTGCGACGTGGCCCCGATGGTGCCGCTGTCCTTCTGGCGGCAGGCGAAGAAGGCGATGGACGAGCTTGATCCCGACTTCATCTGGCTGGCGGAGACGCATCACTATCCCTTCCTCACCCGCATGCGCGACCAGGGCTGGGAGCTGCATTCCGACGCGGAGATGTACGAGTGCTTCGACGTGACCTACGACTACGACGTGCACTACTTCTACGAGGACTATCTAAAGGGCAAGGGGTCCTTAAAGGACTACGTGGACGCCATCGACCGCCAGAAGGCCATGTACCCGAAGAACTACATCAAGCTCCGCCTTCTGGAGAACCACGACCAGGTGCGCGTGGCGTCCCTGGTGCACACGCGGGAGCAGCTGTTCCAGTGGACGGCCTTCTCCTACTTTGAAAAGGGGATGACCATGCTCTGGGCCGGGCAGGAGTACGGCGTGAGCGAGCGCACCAGCGTGGCCGAGGCCAGACCCTTCCCGAGGGAGAAGGTCGAGGGGCTGGAAGAACTGATGGCTCGGCTTTCCGCCACCAAGAAGCTGGACGTGTATAAGGACGGCTCCTTCACGCTTTACGAGCCCGTGCAGGATTCCATACTGACCGGCGTTGTGGAGAGCGCAGAGGAGATGCTGGTGGGCCTGTTCAACTTCCGCCTGGTGACGGGCAAGGCGAAACTGCCCTTAAGGGACGGCGTGTATGAGAACCTGCTGGGCGGCAGCGTGACCGTCAAGGACGGCGAAACGGACGCGCCGCTGGTGCCCGTGATCCTGCGCGTGACGGACCAGCACACCGAGGACCGTCCCTTCCGCGAACACGAGGGATGAACGCAAAAATAACCCAATAAGGGAGGAAGAATACACATGGCAAAGACCGCAGTCTGGGCGCACAGGGGCGCATCCGCCTACGCGCCGGAAAACACCATGGAGGCCTTTGAGCTGGCCCGGAAGATGGGCGCGGACGGCATCGAGATCGACGTGCACTTCTCCAGGGACAAGAAGCTCATCGTGGCCCACGACGAGACCGTGGACCGCTGCTCCTCCGGCAGCGGCCGCATCGTGGACAAGAGCTACCAGGAGCTGCTGGAGCTGGACTTCTCCAACGGCAAGAAAGGCTACCGCAACGTGAAGGTGCCCCTGCTCGAACAGGTGCTGGACTTCATCCGCGAGAGCGGCATGACGCTCAACATCGAGCTCAAGACCGGGATCGTGCTGTACGAGGGCATCGAGGCGGCCGTGGCCAAAATGGTGCACGACTTCCACGTGGAGGACCAGCTCATCTACTCCTCCTTCAACCACTATTCCCTCATGCTCATGCGCCAGGCCGACCCCGCCAGCCGCATCGGCCTGCTCTACTCCGAGGCGATGATCGACCCGGCGCTGTACGCCAAGCGCATCGGCGCCAACGCCCTGCATCCTTTCTACGCCACGCTGGCCGTGCCGGGCACCATGGAGAGCGCCAAGAAGAACGGCATCCTGGTGCACCCCTGGACCGTGGACGACGAAAAGACTTTGAAAGCCATGCTCCAGCTGCAGGTGGAGGCCGTCATCACCAACAAGCCGGACGTGGCCCTGCGCGTGCGGGGATAACGGACGCCGAACAAAAAAGCGCGCTTCCCTGATGATGGGAAGCGCGCTTTTTCTGCGTTTCTTTAGGCTTTAAAGCCCCTGATCCTCCACGAATTTGTAGAAGGCCTTCTCCTTAGGCGCGTCCTTTTCGCTCACGGTGCCCACGGGCGCGGTGTAGACCATGTATTCCTCCTCGCCATCCAAGTCAAACAGAGAACTGCACAGCTCATGGGAGAAGGCCCCGATGCCGCAGGTGCCCAGCCCCAGCCCCGTGCAGGCCAGGTACAGGTTCTGCCCCACGTGGCCCGCGTCGATCAGCGCCACGCGGTGGGCGTAGATGCCGTAGCGCCACTCGGCCCGGTAGGAGACCATGGACCAATAGAACACCACGCTGGCCTTGGCCGCCCAGCGCTGGCCGCAGAGGGAGGAGCTGATCTTCTCCTCGATCTGTTCGACAGGCCCCAAGAACTCCAGCGCGTGCTCCATGGGCAGGTAGTGGTACGCGCCCGCGGCCAGCCCCTCCACGCTGCGGATAAGCAGGTAGGTCTCGAACTCGTGCCGCGCCCCGCCGCAGGGCACGGTGCGCAGCGTGGCATAGGCCCGGCCGCGGATGTCCTTGACCCCCTGCGTGGCCCAGAGCAGGAAGGAAAGCTGAAGCAGCGTTAAGGCCTCCCCGGTGAAGACGCGGCTGCTGTGCCGCTCCCGGATGAGGGCGACGAGATCGTCCTTCTTTTCCAAATGCTCAAAGTCCATAGGCAGGGCGGTGCGGGCGTCCTGCCCGCGCATGGCGGCCTTGACCAGCGGGGGCTGGGGCAGGCGCTGCTCCTGGTCGGAGACGAACTCCGCCTCGTAGGGGTCGTCGTCCCGGCGGCCCTTCATGAAGGCGCGCCCGGTTTGGATCAGCCGCCGTTTGGTCTCCTCGTCCAGCATGGAAGATCCCCTCCTTGAATCATAATTTGCCCCATATAAGGGGAAGTCCCCGCCGCCGGGCTTTTATTGGCCGGGCGGCGGAGACGGAAGAGTATGCGTTTGGCTGGTTTTTAAGCGTTGTGCCTTATTCCCTGCACAGCTGCTGCGCGGCCAGCACCAGGAACATGTAGTGGGAGGAACCGCCGCCCAGCACGTACTCCATCTGCTGCCACAGGAACGGGAACTCCAGCAGCTCGGGGAAGTCGGGGCGGATGAGGGCGGTGCCGGACACCACGCCGCCGGGGATGTAGGACCAATCCGCGCGGTTGAGACCGTAGGCCACGGTGGCGGAGCGGGCGCCCACGCCGGAGGCGAAGGAGGAGGTGTTGGAGCCGGGATGGCAGCCCAGGATGAAGTTGAGGGCGTTAAAGATCAGCTCCGGCCCGAACACGTCCGGGAAGGCCTTGTGCAGGAAGTAATACTGGAAGCCCAGGCGCTGGATGTCCCAGCCCGCGCCCCAGATGTGCGGACGGTAGGGGATGCCGTAGGGGGTCTCGGCGCTCAGCTCGTCGAACTGGGCCTTGAGGCCGGTCAGCGCCCCGCGGACGGCGGCGGTGAAGCCGGCATCGTCTAAGGCCTCCACCACGCGGCTGACGATCCAGCCCGCCTGGCGGATGTTCTCGGTGATGAAGGCGGTCTCAGAGAGCAAGAAGTCCTTGTACACCTGCCCGCCCGTGGTCAGATACAGCTCGGCCGCCGCGTGGACCTTGGGCAGTTCGGCGCGGCCGCTGCCGTCGGTGACGCGGTAGAGCTCCTCCGCAGCCTCCAAAGACTGGGCGCTCAACGTGTCGTTGAAGCCCTTCAGCACGCGGGCCACGGCGGCCAGCTGGGCGGCGGTGGTCAGCTCGCGCGGGGGATTGTCCTCGGTGAACACCCAGCGGTCGTCCTCGTTGCCCTTAACGCCGTCGGTCATGGCGGCGCTGTCGCCCAGCAGCACG
>CANQPP010000055.1 GCA_947625765.1 uncultured Clostridia bacterium | reverse complement strand
GCCGTAGTCGGCGTTCTTAGAGCTGATATGTTTGAATGTCGCCAACGGCTTCACCTACTTTCTGCAAGACTTCAAACTTGAGGGCGGCAAGGTCGGCGGCAGCGTCCCGCAGTTCCTTTGCCATAGTTGGGTATGGGTGGTGGTGTTCGCTCAGATACCGGGCAATCTGATTGAGGTTGCCGCCAATCTTCCCGTATTCGGCGGTCAGCTTCCCGACGGCGGCAAGCAGCTCGTCGCCCGCCGGGGAAACGGTGATGATAGGTCGGACGGTGGCCTTGGTGATCGCCTGCCGGATAAACTCAGACTGGCTCATTTCATAGGCCGCAAGCCGTCCGGTGAAGTCTGCGTATTCTTCCTCGGTCATACGGGTCTTGACTACCCGGCTGCGGTGCGGCGTGGCGTATCGTTTACTCATAGTTTGAAAAACCTCCCTTCATTTTACAACGGACATTTCCTCGGCGTTTGTCCACTCGTTTTGAGAAAATCCTTCTACTTTACAACGGACAATTTCTTGTAAAAATGTTTCATCCTTTTTGAAATCCCCCTCTGCTTTCGATGTCTCTCCGCAAAAAATCTTTTTCACAATACAACGGACATTTTTCGCCATTTGAAAGGGCGTCTATCATAAAATTATATTGACTATCTACTTTATAATGGACACTTTGGAGCAAAAACTTGGCACCCGAAGCGAAAAATTTTTGGAGAAGCTCCTCACTTTACAACGGACATAAATTGGCCGAAACGCAGGTATCGCCAGAAGAAAATTTTAGCGCCCGTTAGCTAACGGACATTTTTCTTCGGGGTGCCGGGTATCACTCACAAAAAGTCCTTCTACTTTACAACGGACAATTTGAAACGACTTTTTTATACCCGGAAAGAGAAAAATTTTAAACGGCGAATATCCCCTCTACTTTATAGCGGACATTTTCTCGACAAATGGGGGGGGATACGCCCGGAGAATATTTTAATCGTCCCTCATTTTGCAACGGACAGAATCTGACCGAAAAACAGCGGCGGGCAGGAAACATTTTTGTGGCGAAAGCCGCATAAGCAGGGTTTGGGGAAGGCACTCCCCAACAAAATTCCCTCGGGGCAAAACGATCGCTGAAGCGAGTTTCGCCACCGTGTTAAAATCCTGCTCTTAGCGATTACCGCTTTCCACGTTTTCCTTTTCCCCCAACACCGTTGAGAAAATGCAAAACCACTAAACTCCCCGCTATTTTCTTTTATCTCCAGGACGGATGCGGTGGACGATTTGCCAAACAGGGAGAAAACTCTTCCTTTCGCATAAGGGATACCGGCCAAACGATTTCTACAATCGCAGAAAAAACGGCAAATCTTTTTGAAAGCCTTACTGAGGTATGTATATGTTTGATAGTAGATTTGGAGAAATTGAAATTCCGATGCTTGCAATAATAGCTCCCATTGTAGTCCTTTTTTCTGGTCAGTTATTACTTTGTTTCAAGGTCAAGAGTCTAACTATCCGTTTGGTCCTCGCCATCACACTTTCTATCTGAATTGCACTATTTGTTGTCCTTTCGTCTTTTTCCAAACCAGGATCGTCCGGGATACGCTCCTCTACGGTGAGCGTATGCCTTTTTTCTAATACATCTCACAATAGTTTCATTGTGTTCAAATAAATGCTCTTGCTTTTATTCGTGTAGATGCATATATTAATGCCGAAGGAGGCGATAACAAGATGGAGGATGTGTCTTGCCCAGAAGTTGAAAAACGGCGTGTCTCTGATCGCCACAAACAAAAATCTTGCGAAAGAAGCCGGACGACAGACACAACACGGATGTGAAAAATAAGAATAGTGAAACAGGAAAACTCGGCGTAAAAACTAATATTTCTGTTGGGGACAAAGCCTGACACGAACCGTATAATCATGACGCTCAGCAGTCAAAGACACTGGTTTTCGGAAGGGGTGTACAGAAAGATGATACTATCCGGTTCGTTAAAACGAAATATGATCATGCTTACTGTAACCTTTCTTATATGCACTTTTCTAAACATTATCTTTGAAGACTTTGGTTTTACGGAATGTTCCAGGCTTTACTGCGGTGTGATTGTTCTGCTTTGGGCGCTTTCCATTCAGGCGCGTGTCGTAGACGTCCGTCTGCGAAATTTGCTTTTATGGCTCGCGGCGCAGATATTGCTCTGCTCTTTACTGCAAATTTTCCGTAATCAGTTTTTCTGTGATATCCCCGTGATGCAGCGCTATTTATGGTATCTCCACTATGCACCGATGATGGCTATCGCTCTGCTATGCTTTTACCTGTCTGTATTCATCTATCGGCCGACGGAAAAGCCTCTCCCCGCTGTATTTCATGTGCCGGGCATCGCGGGTGTTCTGCTGACGCTGGGCGTTGTCACAAATGATGTTCACTTTTTTGCCTTTCGTTTTTCGGATGGAGGGATGGCAGGCTTTGGCGAAAGCGAGCGAGCATGGCTGATTTATGTATTCATGGCATTTCTTCTGCTAGTCGTTTTTGCTGCCTACATTATTATTTTAAAAAAGCATCAGCGATACTGCACAAGAAAACACTGTCTTTTGCCGCTGATCCCCATTTTCGTTGAAGTCATTTATGTTGTCTTGTATATCCTTGATTTAGACCCCCGGATCGCCGACGTCCGACTTTGGGATTATGGAGAAATTTTCTGTATCTGTACCATCGCGTTTTTAGAGACCTGCATACAAACAGGAATGATCCCGGCAAACAAAGATTATGACAAACTGTTTTCCTCTTCTTCCTATCCGGCTGTTATTTTAGATCATGCTGGGAAGGCGGTTTACCAGACTTCGGGCGCGAAGTATCCATTTCCGATAAGCGAAGATATACAAATCAACTGTCATCCCATTTCGGGCGGTAGTATCGAGTGGACGGTGGATGTAAAATACATCAAGGCGCTTACGCAGCAGCTTACGGAAGCAACGCAGCAGCTCAAAACGCGCAACGCATATCTTGCCGAGGAAAACCGCATCAAGCGGGAAAAAGCGGAACTGGAAACCCGTAACCGCCTGTATGACAGAATATCCAAGATCATACACACGCAGCTTTCAGAAATTGACGCCATGCTGAACGATACGGAGGCATCGATCGAGGCACGGCTTCCGAAAATCTCCGTATGGAAAGCTTATATTAAGAGGCGCAGCAATATGGAGCTTTTGGCGGTTTCAGGGCCGCTTCCTTTCGGTGAACTTACGGCGGCGATCACCGAGACTTTGGAATACGTGCAACTGTGCGGCACGAGCACAGCGGCGTACTTTTTCGGAGCCGGCGCTTTTCCACCGTCCATGATCGTCGCCGCTTACGAGCAATTCTGGAGCGTTTTGAGTAAAAGCATCGATTCGTTATCACATATCCATTTGACGGTACGAGCTGAAAGAAACGAACTGATTCTCCGTATGCTTCTAAAAACGGAGAACTTTTCCTATGAACCTGACAACTTCTATCTAATCAGCAAGGATTTTTCCTCAAAGGGCTCCATAACAAAAGAAGGCCAGGATATCCATGTTTCTTTCACCTTAGTGAAAGGAGGCGGCAATCTATGATGGTTGAAGAGGCCTATTCCAAGTCCGTGCTATGGTCCGTGACGGGAATCTTTTCCGTTTTCCTGTTCTTTGTCGGCGTTACCATTTTTGCACTGATGATCCGTCAAAAAAGAGCCACAGGATCAGTGGTCGCATTGTTCACTGTTTTTCTTTCCTATGGTCTTTTTCAATATATCGGGTTCTTCCTCCAAGAAACGGGGTATACACAGAGAGCGGGACGTTTTGCGGCCGCACTTCCCGATTGGCTGATCCTATCGATCTGTATGGCGCTGACGATAGTCGAAATGCTGCTGTTTTGCAGCATTGTTTCTCACCGAAAAAACCGCATCACCCTGATGTCGATCAAAGAAGCGACGGACGGTCTGCCTATGGGCATTTTGTGCTATGTTCCAAACGGCCGAATTTTGCTTGTCAACCCCACAATGGAGCAGTTTTGCAAAATGCTCACCGGGGAGCTTCTGACCGACGGTGCAAACTTTGCGGAGAAGCTGCACACGGGCAAATTTTTACGAGGTTGTCAAATGATCGATGTGCCGGAAGCGCTCGTGATCCAGCTGTCCGATGACACGGTATGGACGATAACAGAAGAGATCATGCCGTATGAAAGCATCTCGATACAGGCGATCATGGTCTCTGATATTACCGACGCCTATCGAAAAACGCAGGAACTGAGGCAAGTACAAGAAAAGGTGCTGATGCTCAATGCCAAACTTCTCAAAACAAATCAGGAAATCGTCGCGCTCACGGCGGAGCAGGAACTGCTTGCAGCAAAGGTCAAGATCCACGATGAGCTGGGGCAGAACTTGCTTTCTATAAAGCGCCTGATCCTAAATGGCTGCGGGACCGAAAGTGAAAGGGCGGAAATGATAAAACGACTGCATGAGAACATAGATTTTCTTAAAGGAGAGGTGGACGCCGTCCCCGATGAATATGAACTGATGATCGGCACGGCAAAACGGCTCGGCGTAGATGTTGTTGTTTCAGGAACTCTGCCGCAAACGGAGCCGATGAAGCATGTCATCGCTACGGGCATTCATGAGTGCTTTACAAATACGCTGCGCCACGCCCACGGGAACATGCTGAATGTCTGTATCACGGAAAACGAAAATTTACTGACCGCCATATTTACAAACAACGGAGAACCGCCGACAGGAGATATTCAAGAAAAAGGCGGACTAAAGCTGTTGCGCGCTTTGACTGAGCGAGCGGGCGGACAAATGACAGTATCCGCAGGACCCGATCTATCCATTGCCATAGAATTACCGAAGGAGGTCTGAAATGCCCTATCAGGTGTTGATCGTAGACGATCAGATCATGTCAAGGCAGTTGTTTGAAAATTTTGTGACGAGCTCAGAGAATTATCGAGTAGCGGCATCTATTGAAACAGCAAAGGTAGCCGACGCCTATTGCGCCGGATGTCGGATCGATCTGGCCATCATAGATGTTGTCATGAAAGACGGTTCCAGCGGTCTGGATGCTGCGGCAAGGATCAAGGCCTCATATCCCGACACAAAGGTGATCATTGTAACCTCTATGCCGGACGCTATGTTCTTAAAGCGCGCAAAGGAGATCGGAGTGGACGCTTTTTGGTACAAGGAAGTGCAAGAGCTTCCCATGCGCGAGGTCATGGATCGGGTCATGGCCGGAGAAAAGATTTTTCCCGCGAGCCCGCCGATAACACAGCTTGGGTTTGCGAAAAACACGGAGCTTACGGAGCGGGAGCTGGATGTTTTGCGGCTTTTGGCCGAAGGACTGACAGATAAGGAGATCGCCGACCGGCTGCATCTGAGTCTGAGTACCGTCCGTTACCATGTGAACAATTTGATTTCCAAAACGGGGCAGTCCTCCAGGACAGAATTGGCAGTAAGCGCAGTTCGCAGCGGAATTGCGATCCCTAACATCGGGGAGCATTAGGATTTACAAATCAGATGGTTTTAGCGGCAGCTTTTGTAAGCTGTCGCTTTTTGTCGTAAGACTGATATTTCTGTTGGGGCGCTTCCTTCTGAAATCCGTTACCCTATTGGCGCAGGCTCACCATTCGAGCCAAGCCAACACGATAAACTACTTTTATCGACGGAGGGTACGGCATGAAGCGGATTTTTCGACAGATAAGCAGCACATTGCTTTGCTCATTGATGATCTTGAGCCTTTTGGCAACAAAAGCCGCTGCATTAGAGGCAGATACGCCTAAAAGTCAAATCGGAGATCATTTTGAGGCGGACGACGATATGGGAGAATTGTCCGAGATGCCCCGGCTTGCCGGGGATACATCGAAAAGCTATGCCGACAATCGGGTGCGAACAAACAAAACGATATCCCCTGGAGATGATGAAAATGAGTTTCTGATCACGCTCGACGTCCGTACCAAAACGGAGATCCAGAACATTGAACTTTCTCAGGACGCGGCGGTCGTACTTGTGATCGACCTGTCTGGGAGCATGAAAGAGGATAACAAACTGGAAAAAGCGAAACAGGCAGCGTTGGCGTTTACAGAAAAGTTTGCCGCAACGGATAATGAGAATACGCTTCGCAAAATCGCAGTCGTGGGCTTCAGCGGACAACAGGAGATAAGCGGAGGCTGGGGATCCCCTAGGCAAAAAGGGATCGTTGCAGCGACAACGTATCAGAGCTGGACGGATGCAAGCGATGCATCTATTCGCTCGGCAATCGAAGGAATGGATGCCGAAGGCGGCACCTGTCTGCAAGCGGGTCTGATACTCGCTTCCAACCTGCTAAACAGCAGCGAGGTGGCGAATATTGTCAGCAAGAATATCGTTGTCCTGACGGACGGCTGCCCCACCTATTGCCTGGCTGATGATGCGGCGGAAGATACATCGGATCAAGCTATCGGCGCGCCGCAGACGATCCAAGGCACCGGCTCGTCCACAGATCACAGTACGCATACAAAAACCGAGAACACGGCAAAGGCGGTTTTGGCGACCGGCATTCATGTGTACGGAATTTTTCTGGGCAATGACAGCGTGAATTGCAACGGACGAAGCTGTAACCTGCGCAAAACCGGTGCGGATTGGCTGCGGGAAAATTGCGGTTTTATTACCTATGCCGTAGAAAACGCCGGCGACTTATCAAATATATTCGAGAACATTTCCGAATTGATCCAGCTTCGGGCTAAGGCGTGGATCGCCGAAGACCCGATGGGAGAAATGTTTGATTTTGCTGGATTTGTAAAGGCGCCGGAGGACGAAAACGAGTATTTCTACAACACTGCAGATAAAAAGATCGTATGGAATTTGCGCCTGTCTACACCCTACGATACGACAGAGGACGGATCCAGCGTCTACCAGCTGACCTATAAAGTAAGATTAAACACCCTTGACCTCGGATACACGGCAAATCAGTATTACCCGACAAACGGGGTCACTTCTGTGACATGGTTGATCGAAAAGAGCACGGAAAGCGGCGTTTCTGAAATTGAAAACGGCACCGCCTATTTCAATGTGCCGTCGGTAAAAGGTTATGCGGCAGATGTCTCCTTCCGCAAGACGGACGGAAACGGACGGCCGCTTGCCGGTGCGGAATTTGGACTATATCACGAGGAGACCCTAATAGCTGCCGCCTCGTCGGACAGCGATGGTACGGTCCTGTTTGAAAATGTACCGTCAGGTCATGTCTATACGATTCATGAAATATCAGCGCCGAAAGGGTTTGTTGCAAGCACTGAAAAATACAATATTGAGGTTGCCTATGGAAACCCGATCGGCACCATCGGCGAGGACAATACGGTCATCAATGTCCCTGAACGAAAGTACGGCGGTCTGACCGTATCGAAGACCATATCCGGCGCAGGAGCAAACCCGGATGATGAATTTGCTTTTACAGTAACTCTCAGCGATACAGGGATCACCGGCGCCTATGGTGATTTGGAGTTTACAGACGGCGTTGCCCGCTTTATGCTGAAAGGCGGCGAAAGTGCGACTGCTTCCGAACTTCCGGCCGGAACAGGCTATACTGTGACGGAAAATGAAGTCGAAGGCTATATCTCCAACATAAACGGCGAGAACGGTTCGACGGCAGCGGGGACGATCCCGGCAGACGATATAGCATTCGCAGCCTTCCATAACTTCTATGAGGGTGGCAGGATCGATCCAAATCCCGAATACGGAGGTTTCATCCTGTCAAAAACGATTTCCGGCGATGGAGCAGTCCAAACGGATGAATTTGCTTTTACTGTCTCGCTTAACAACGCTGAAATCAACGGGAACTACGGGGATATAGATTTTATAAACGGGGTCGCTGCTTTTACGTTGAAAGGCGGTGAAAGCGTAACGGCCTCCGAGCTTCCGGCCGGGACGGGCTACATCGTGACGGAGAATAATAGCAAGGGCTATGCTGTGACCGTAAACGGGGAAAGCACGAACTCCGTGACCGGAATGATCGAGGCGGATAACTTCGCAGAAATAGTGTTTAACAACTATAAAGCGGGTGAACCAACTCCCCCGGCAGTAGGGATCGATATAACGAAAACCGTTCAGGCGACCGGCGATATTATCCCTGATTGGGAAAACATCTTCGGATTTGTCGTGTCGAGAAATCTGCCGGATACAGCCAGTGAAGCAGAGATCGTGGCAACGCCGTTGATCGCGATCACGGGCACAGGGACGGACAGCGTAGGCTATGAATTTGACGATTTAGAATTTACAGAAAATGGCACTGCAACCTATTATGTGTGGGAAATGCCTCAGGATGCTCTTTTCTGGAATTATGACATGACGCTATACAGAGTGACCGTCACAAGGAACTTGGAAACAGGGCAGGTGGATCGAGAGTATGCCAGAATCACGGGCTTCGGCGATGAAGCAGGCTTTGAGCCGGTTGCCGATATTTCATTTGTGAACGTATATCATCACGAAGATGAACCAATTATCGGTACAAACGGCGGGGATCTGATCATTTCAAAAACAGTATCAAGGGGTGACAGGACAAGAGCATTCACATTTACCGTGACGTTGGACGACCCAGAAGTGAACGGCAAATATGGCGATATCGTCTTTACCGACGGCATTGCTGTCCTACAACTAAAAGACGGCGAAAGCGCTACCGCCGAGGAACTGCCAGCTGGCATAGGATATACTGTCAGGGAAAGCGACAACGACGGCTATACTGTGACAGTAAACGGAACAGGCAACGCGATTGCAGAAGGCAAAATCGTGGAAAATGAAACGGCAGTCGCGGCCTTCCTCAATGACAAAATGCCGGACACCGGCAGCGTGAAGGTCACAAAGACGGTCACGGGGAATAAGGCGCCCGCCGAAAGTATTCCCTATTCGTTCAGAGCTTGGGTGCGCGACAGCGACGGAAATGCAATTTCCGAAAGCGTATCCTATATCATTGCCAAAGTTGATGGATCAGCTGAAAGCGGCACCGCGGTCATTAGTGCCGATGGGTATGTATTCAGTCTGAAAAATGGTGAAAGCATTACTTTCAACCAAATTACCGAGGACAGACGTTTCGAGGTTCAGGAAATTACTGCGGGTGATTTCACAACTGCCGTAAGCGGATTGTCCGATGGGGTCTGTACGATCCAACCAAACGTCACTAAGAAAGTGGAGTTCATCAACGACTATGACAACGACACTCCGGTGCCACACATCGAAACCGGCAGCGTGAAGGTCACAAAGGTGGTCACGGGAAATAAGGCTCCCGCCGTAAGCGTTCCCTATTCGTTCAGAGCGTGGGTACGCGATAGCAGCGGGAATGCTGTTTCCGAAAGCGTATCTTATACCATTGCCAAAGCTGGCGGAACCACCGAAAATGGTACGACTGTTATCGGCAGGGATGGATGTGTGTTCAGCTTGAAAGGCGGTGAAAGCTTCATTTTCACCGGCATCACCGAGGGCAGACGTTTTGAAGTGAAAGAAATTACTACGGGCGATTTCACAACCACCGTGAATGGCTTGTCCGACGGATCCTGCACGATCCTGCCAAACGTCACCAAGGAAGTTGAGTTTGTCAACGACTATGGCGACGAGATGATCCCGCCAAATTCAAATCGAGTTCGGTCTGTACCACAAACAGGGGATGCGTCACATTTAGGTCTCTGGATCGCCATACTCTGCCTGTCATTGCTTGGCATGCTCGTGACAATATTCGCTGGGAAACGCCGCATAACTCGTTGGAAATAGATCATATTGGAGGTAAAGATATGGCTTGCGATAGGAATACATTCATTGACAGGGATACATCGATAGACAGATGTATATGCTTCGATCCTTCTGATCCAGAAGGTCGAAATGTATCTGGCCGTCCTTTGAGAAAAACCTTTGTGAAGGATCCTATGAACAGCTGCGAAGACATGACGGGCGCATTTGCGCCGTAGTATATCGCCATGCAGCTCTCCAACTCCGTAACGCCCACAGCGATCGATGACTCTGAAGTCAAATCGACACATTTTTCTGAAAGCGTGGTGCTGAACACATGAGCGAAGCGGATAAGAATTTTAATAACGCAGCAGACATCGCGGACAAGATACAAAGGATCCACAACAGTGCATATCGCCTTTCCAGGGAAGCTGTCGATTCCATGATCCAAAGCTCACGCCCGAGCGAACGACAGATCAAGCATGTTTTAGATCAGTTACTTGATTTCTGTGGGGATATTCGTTTTCTGGAGCTTTTCAAAACGCTGTGCCGCTACGCTTATTGTCGCTATCCGCACCTTGTCGCCGACTATATCACTTTTTATCATTCGCAATATGAAGAAGGAGGTGAAAACTGATGAAACGGCAGAAGAATCCGCAAGGAACTATGGTGATATTCCTTGAGACAGACCTGGAGAGATCCAAACCGATTTTGTCAGAAGAAATGAACAAATTACAGCGGCAGGTATTTGAAAAAATGTCAGGAACAGAGCGGCAAAAAGTCTTAGATGGCTATGGAACAGTAGTAGTTGACCTCGAAAGTGGAAAAACGCTTTGCAAATATAACATGGAGAATTATTTCCCGCCAAAACATGCTATTGAGCGTTTTGCCAGACAAATTCTCCCTGACATCGAGGAGTATTATTCCCATGAAGAAAATCGTCGTGAATTTGAGGAATGGAAAAATAACGGAACAAGGACAACGATATAGACAAATAGACAAAAAGCACGAAGTGCAGGGATTGCCCCCCATACTTCGTGCTTATTGTTCGCCCCAATCCAGCCTGACAGATGCCGTAATTATAATTTTGGCTTCAAAACTTTCTTACGGGCACCCGTCATTCAGCCGGGCGGCCCTTTTGTACGCGCTTCGGGGGCTTTACGAGACTTGGCGCTGGCGCTTTTTCTTTATAAGAAGGGGAGAAAGCGTGCAAAGGATGAGAAGCAGCAGGGACAGCCACTGGGAGGTGGAGAAGGGGCCTAGGCGTCCCCGCCCGGCGTCGAAGCGGAGATATTCCAGGCAGAAGCGAATAGAGGTGTAACAGTTGATATAGAGCCAAAGGACGGAGCCGGGGCGGCGCGGGCGGCGGGCGTAGGCCCAGAGGCAAAGGAAGAGCAGCAGGTCGAGCCCCGCTTCCAGCAGCTGCACCGGGAACAGAGGCACGCCCGCCGGAGCGCCGCCGATGGGCGAGGGGAAGGCGATGCCCAGCGGGCCGACCATAGGGATGCCGTAGCAGCAGCCCGCAAGGAAGCAGCCCACGCGGCCGAAGGCGTGGGCCAGGGGCAGCGCGGGGACCAGCAGGGGTTCATAAGGCGCTAGGGGTACGCCGTGCAGCCGCGAGGCAAGACATACTCCAAAAGCGCCGCCCAGGACGCCGCCGTAGAACACGAAGCCGGAGAGGAGCAGCTCCCAAGGGGAGGACGCGAACAGGGCGGGCAGGGCTTTTCCCTGCACCGCGAAGTAGAGCAGCTTGGCTCCTAGAAAGCCGAAGAAAAGGACATATAGGATCAGGAGCCATAGGCTGCGCAGGAACAGCCCTCGAGCACGTGCGCGCAAAACGCAGAACAGGACCGCAGCGAGCAGCCCCGCAAGCAGCCCCGCAAGCAGCAGCGCTCCGTAGCTGGGAATCGTTACTCCAAATACGGAAAGGAACGGATGCAAAGAGGACGCACCCCCTTCGTGGGAAGCATGTATGCAGTTACTATGCGCGAGGATGTACGCAACTATGCAATGATAGTGATGTAGGCTGAATGATGCAGCTCGTGCCCCGCAGGCCCGGCGTTTCGCCGGGCCTGCGGGGCACCCGCCTCGACATTCGCCGCTGGGCAGAGCCCAGCGGCGAATGTCGAGGGGTATCCGAGGCGCGGGGCGGGGATATTTCCCCGCCCCGCGCCTCGGATATGGGAAAAGATCAAGGGCGGGCCATAGTGAGAGCAGAAATAAAATCAAAAAAGAATGTGTCGCATAGAGCGCACGCCCCGCCAGGCGAAGCCTGGCGGGGCGTGCGCTCTATGCCTTGGCGTCCGGGTCCGGCCGGGCCGAAGGCCCGGCCGGACCCGGACGCCAAGGGTGCGAAAGGCGCCGGGGACGGGAAACATCCCGTCCCCGGCGCCTTTCGCAGGACTCAATTTTATTTTTGTAATTACAGGAGCCGCTTGTGCGCGTGGAGCGTTTCAAAGAAATCGGGGTCGGCCTGGAAGATGTAGTTGCACAGCTCCTCGTCGCCCATGACGGTGTTGCGGCCGGCGGCGTACTCCTTGTCCACGGCGGCGCGCACGGCGTCCACCACGGGGTGGCGCTTGTCGATGGCGTTCTCTCCCTTGAGGTTGAAGAAGCCGTTCATCCAGTGGGCGATGCCCGCCAGGCCGGAGTGGCTGTCCACGGCCACGGTGGCCGGTCGGTTGAGGATGGCCGCGGTATCGAAGATGTTGTAGATCTCCTCGTCCTTGAGCAGGCCGTCCGCGTGGATGCCCGCGCGCGTGGAGTTGAAGCTGCGGCCCACGAAGGGGGTGCGCGGCGGGATCACGTAGCCGATCTCCTTCTCAAAGTACTCGGCGATCTCTGTGATGGCGGTCAGGTCCATGCCGTCGTTGCTGCCGCGGAAGGAGGCGTAGTCCATCACCATGGCCTCCAGGGGGCAGTTGCCCGTCCTCTCGCCTATGCCCAGCAAGGCGCAGTTGACGGAGGAGCAGCCGTACAGCCAGGCCGCGTCGGCGTTGGAGACGACCTTGTAAAAGTCGTTATGGCCGTGCCATTCCAGGCACTCCTCGGGCACGTCGGCGTAGTGGCGCAGGCCGTACATGATGCCGGGCACGCTGCGCGGCAGCGCCACGCCCGGGAAGGAAACGCCGAAGCCCAGCGTGTCGCAGGCGCGGATCTTGATGGGGATGCCGCTCTCACGGGAGAGGCGCATCAGCTCCGTGGCGAAGGGCACGACGAAGCCGTAGAAGTCCGCGCGTGTGATGTCCTCGAAGTGGCAGCGGGGACGGATGCCGTTCTCCAGCGCGGCGCGGATGATCCCCAGGTACTTATCCATCGCCTGCTTGCGGGTCATGTGCATCTTCTTGAAGATGTGGTAATCGGAGCAGGAGACCAGGATGCCCGTCTCCGCCACGCCCATGGACTTGACCAGCTCGAAATCCTTCTCGTTGGCGCGGATCCAGCTGGTGACCTCCGGGAACTCCAGCCCCAGCTCCTGGCAGCGGCGCACGGCCTCCTTATCCTTGTCGGTGTAGAGGAAGAACTCGCTCTGCCGGATGATGCCGCCCGGCCCACCCAGGCGGGAGAGGAGCTTGAACAGGTGCACGATCTGCTCCACGGTGAAGGGCGAGCAGGACTGCTGGCCGTCGCGGAAGGTGGTGTCCGTGATCCAGATCTTCGCGGGCATGTGCATGGGCACCACGCGGTGGTTGAAGGCGATCTTGGGCACGGAGCTGTAATCGTACAGCTCGCGGTAGAGGTTGGGCTGTTCCACGTCCTGCAGGGAATACTTGTAGTTCGCCTGTTCCAGCACGTTGGAGCGGTTGTTGAATTCCAGCATGGGGATCGCCTTCCTTTCGCGGCGCCTTTTCCTAAAAAAGGGCGGTAGGAACATTTCCGGGCCTTTTCAAAAATGGCCCGTAAATGAAGGAAGGAGGGCAAGCCGTGCCCTCCGGGTAAAGAACAGGGTCAAAATTTGGAATGAACGCCCCTTCGGGCGGGGTTTGTCAGGTCAGGGCCTCCACGAAGGCGCGGATGCGGCGGAAGCCCTCCTCGATGGTCTCCATGGAAACGGCGTAGGAAAGGCGCACGAAGGCGTCCGCGCCGAAGCCCGCGCCGGGCACCACGGCCACCTTGGCGTGCTCTAAAAGCAGCTCGGTGAAGGAGGTGGAGCTGTCCACCACCCGGCTGTCGATCCCGCTGCCGAACAGGGAGGAGATGTTCATCATCACGTAAAACGCGCCCTGGGGCCGCACGCAGCTAAGGCCCGGCGTCTCGTCGATCAGCTGGCAGATGCGCTCCCTGCGGCGGGCGAACTCGCACACCATGCCGCGCAGCTCCAGGTCCGGGCCGCGCAGGGCCGCGATGGCCGCGTACTGGGCGATGGAGTTGGCGTTGGAGGTGGAGTGGCTCTGGAAGTTGGTCATGGCCTTGGCCAGGTGCGCGGGGCTGGCGGTGTAGCCGATGCGCCAGCCGGTCATGGCGTAGGCCTTGGACATGCCGTTGATGACGATGGTGCGCTCTTTGGTCTCGGGGCTTATGGAGGCGATGGAGACGTGGGAGGCGCCCTCGTAGACCAGATACTCATAGATCTCATCGGAAACGCAGGCCAGGTCGTATTCCTCCAGAAGGCCCGCGATCCCTTCCAGCTCCTGCCGGGTATACACGTAGCCGTTGGGGTTGTTGGGGGAGTTGAGCAGCACCACGCGGGTCCTGGGCGTGATGGCCGCCCGCAGCTGCTTCACGCTCGCCTTGAAGCCGTTCTCCGGCTCGCCCATCACGATCACGGGCACGCCGCCGGCCATGCGGATGAGCTCCGGGTAGCTGACCCAGTAGGGCCCCGGCACCAGCACCTCGTCGCCCGGCTCCAGCAGCGCCTGGAAGGCGTTGAACAGGGAATGCTTCGCGCCGTTGCTGACCACGATCTGCTCCGGCTGGTATTCCAGGCCGTTTTCCCGAAGGAGCTTTGCGCAGATGGCCTTGCGCAGCGCCGGTTCCCCGGCCGCGGGGGTGTAACGGGTCTTGCCCTGGTCCAGGGCGTCCTTGGCGGCCTGACAGATATGGGCCGGGGTGTTGAAGTCCGGCTCGCCGGCCCCGAAGCCGATCACGTCGATGCCTTCCGCCTTCATGGCCTTGGCCTTGGCGTCGATGGCGAGCGTCACCGAACCCTGGACCGCCGCCAAGCGAGAAGATACCTTGATCATACAGCGTCTCCCTATCTTCAATGTGTATTTGTTCCCGAACGATCATAAGCGCCGCTCCCCCGCGCCGAAGGCGGCTTTTTGCCCGCAGGGCGCGGAAAAGCAACGATACGAGTATACCGCGCCGCGACGGGTTTTGCAAGAGGGCCTTTTGTAAAATTCATTTTCGTCCCGCATGAACATTTGGAAAACCCTTTGTTTGCAATTTGAGAAGAAAAAACTTGTAATGAATTTGCAGGAAGGGGCGGGCGAAAAATGCCGCCCGTTTCCATACTGACGATGACCAAGGGACAGAAGCGGCAAAAGCCCGTCAAGGGCATAAAAAAAGACGCGGGGGACGGAAACCGTCCTGAAATAGTCAAGAGTTAGTAGACAGAAAAAGTAAAAGGTTATGCCACCAGTTCTGTACGAAACAGGACTGGTGGT
>CANQPP010000054.1 GCA_947625765.1 uncultured Clostridia bacterium | reverse complement strand
GATGCGTCCTCTTCATTGGGCTACTCCCAAAGAGTTCCTTTCGGCTTTCCCTGTCCAAGATGATTGACAAACCTACATTTTTCGTAAAAATGACGTTTCCATCCCCCGCTGTTCCTATCCCTTCGCATTCTCGGCCCGCGTCCAATAGTCCACGAAGTTCTGCCAGCAGACGCCGCGCACGTCCGCCTCGCTCCAGTTGCGGCGAAGGAGCGCCTCGGCCAGATTCTGGTACTTCCCGCAGTCCTCAAAGCCCTGCGGCGTGTGGGAGATGCCGTCAAAGTCCGAGCCGATCCCCACGTGCTTTATGCCCGCGAAGGCCGCCATGCGCTCCACGTGGTCGGCCATGTGCTCGACCGTCGCGGGCGTGCTTTCATCCCCGGTCAGAAACTCCCGCGCGGCGTTGACGCCCACGTAGCCGCCCTTCTTCCCCAAAGCGGCCAGCATCTCGTCGGTCAGGTTCCGCCGGATGCCGGGGCAGAGACCACGCGCGTCCGAATGGGAGGCCAAAATGGGCGCGCGGGAGGACTCCAGCGCCTGCCAAAAGCCCTTGTCCGACAGGTGCGATACGTCCACCATCATCCCCAGGCGGTTCATCTCCTCTATGGCGGCAAAGCCCTTTTCGGTAAGGCCCGTATCATTTTGCGCCATGCAGCTGCAGCCCAGGGCGTTATCGTTGGACCAGGTGAGCGCCAGCATCCGCGCGCCCAGGGCGTGGAAAATGCGCAGGTTACACAGCTCCCCCTCCAGGCAGTCGCCGCCCTCCAGCGTGAGCAGCGCGAAGGGCCCCTCGCCCGTGAGCTGTTCAGGCTCCGTCACGGCGGTCAGCCCCAGGGCCCGCGTCATGGCGTAAAAGCGGTCGATCAGCGTGAGCGTCCTCTGCAGGCAGCCCTGTTCCTCCGGCAGTGCCGCGCTCACGAAGGCCGCAAAGCAGAGGAGCCGCGCCCCGCCTGTTTTCAGGCCCTCGGGGTTGATGTGGCCGCGGGGAACGGGGTCCTCGTAGCGGATGTGCAGAAGGCTGTCGTTGTGGCTGTCCGCGATGGGAAAGGGCATGGCGTTCTTCCTCCCTTGGTTTCTAGTTTGGGTCGGGCGCTTCACAGCGCCGCCAGCATCTCGCGCGTGAGCTTGGCGCCTAAAGCCCCGGTCTGCGTGGCCACCAGGTAGCCGCACTTGTTCCCCTGCTCCGCGGCCGCCTGCAGCTGCGCCTGCGTGAGCTCCGTGATCGGCGTCTGGAAGCGCAGCAGGGCGTCCAGCGCGCCGGCGAAGAAGTAGTCGCCGCTGCCGGTGGTGTCGATCACGCCGCCCTTCTGGATGCCCGGCGCGCCCCCGGCGACGCCGCTTTTGCAGAGGTAGCGGCAGCCCGCGGGCCCCAGCGTCACGAAGATGAGCTGCAAGGGGTATTTGTCCATGAGGCGCCGTGCCGCCCGGTCGGGGTCGTCGATGCCGGTGAGGAAGGCGGCTTCCTCCTCCGAGACCTTGAGCACGTCCGCGCGGCCCATCACCGAGAGCATCGCCTCCCGCGCGGTGTCCAGGTCCTTCCAGAGGGGCGGGCGCAGGTTCGGGTCGTAGGAGATGAGCAGCCCCTCCTCCTTTGCCATGTCCAGCGCCGCCAGCGTGGCCGAGCGGGCGGGCTCGTGCGTCAGGGACAGGGAGCCGAAGTGGAACAGCGCCGCGCCGCGAAACGCCGCGCGGTCCAGGTCCTCCGGCGCGATCTGCGTGTCCGCGCCGGGGTCGCGGTAGAACACGAAGTCCCGGTCGCCGTCCTCGTAGATGGTGACCACGTCCAGCGTGGTCAGCTGGCTTTCCGAGCGCTTTAAGTATTTTGCGCTCACGCCGTTTTTCTCCAGCGAGCGCTTTAGGAAGTCGCCGTAGCCGTCCCTGCCCACGCAGGCGAACAGCAGCGCCTCGTTGCCCAGCTTGGCCATGCAGGCCAGCATGTTGGCAGGCGCGCCGCCGGGGTTGGCCTCGTACAGGGGATGCCCCTGGTGCGAGAGGCCCACGGGCGTGGAGTCGATCAGCAGCTCGCCCAGGGATACGATCTTTGCCATTGGATGCCACTCCTTTTTCTGTGTGTGTTCTGTGTTTGTGTATGGGGTTCCTTTCCCCTTTCTCCATTTAAGTATACAGTAGGCAGGCCTTACTTTGCAACGCGGGAAGGGGCAGGGAGAGGAATTTTCCAAAAGAGATGGAAAAATCGGGCAGTATCATGTACAATAGAGAATGGATAGTTTCGATCCATTCACAGACACATTCGAGAGGATGGTAGGTTTTCATGAACGAGCAGGTATTGCAGCAAGCCTATGCGTACATCGACGAGCATAAGGACGCAATGATCGAGGACCTCATGCGCCTGGTGCGCATCCCGTCGATCTCCGTGCGCTCGGACACCGGCGCGCCCTTTGGCGAGAATTGCCTAAAGGCCCTGCGCACCATGCTGGAGATGGGCGGCGAGCGCGGCTTTGACGTCAAGCTCTACGACGACCGCGTGGGCCGCCTGGCCCTGCGGGACGGCGACGCGGACGTGGGCTTCTGGGGCCATCTGGACGTGGTGCCCGAGGGCGGCAACTGGACGCACGCCCCTTATGAGCCGGTGTACGAGAACGGCTGCGTCATCGGCCGCGGCGCCTCCGACAACAAGGGCGCGTCCGTGGGGATGCTCTACGTCCTTTCCTGCCTAAAGGCGCTGGGCGTGCCCCTCAAGAAGAACTACGCCCTGTACCTGGGCACCGACGAGGAGAAGGGCATGTCCGACGTGGACTACTTCGTGGAGCGCTTCACCCCGCCGAAGATGTCCATCGTCACCGACTGCGGCTTCCCCGTCTGCTACGCGGAGAAGGGCATTCTGGAGGCCGACCTCATCTCCATCGCCTCCTTCAGCGACAACGTGCAGGACCTGCAGGGCGGCGTCGCCTCCAACGTGGTGCCCGACAGCGCCAGCGTGACGCTCAAAAAGACGGACGAGCTGCTCTCCCGCCTGGAGTCCCCCCTGCCCGAGGGGCTGGAGGCGGAGGTCCTGGAGCGCTCCGTTCGCCTGACCGCGCGGGGCATCACCGGCCACACCGCCCATCCGCAGGGCTCCGTCAACGCCATCCGCGTATTGACGGCCGGCCTGTTGGAGCTTGCCTGCCTGCCGGAGGAGGACCTTGCCATCCTGCACTTCATCAACAAGGTGAACGAGGACGTGTACGGCACCACGCTGCACATCGCCTGCGAGGACGAGATCAGCGGCCGGCTCACCTGCGTGGGCTCCACCATCGGCCTGCGGGACGGCCGCGCCGTTTTGAGCATCAACATCCGCTACCCCGTCAAGGAGCGCGACCAGAAGCTGGTGGGCTCCATACTGACCACCTGCGCCAGCTACGGCTTCACCATGGAGATCGGCCTTGCCTCCGCGCCCAACCACTTTCCCCAGAGCCACCCGGCGGTCGCCATCCTGACCCAGGTGTACAACGAGGCGATGGGCGAGGACGCCAAGCCCTACGCCATGGCCGGCGGCACCTACGCCCGCAGGCTGCCCAACGCCCTGGCCTACGGCCCCGGCTTCCCCGGCCGCAAGCTGCCCGAGGGCATGTTCGCGCCCGGCCACGGCGGCGCCCATGGCCCGGACGAGGCCCTGGTGGTGGACGACCTGATCCGCGCCATGAAGATCTACGTAAAGGCGATCCTGACGCTGGACGAGGCCGACATTTGACTTCCCCCATCACGGACATAAGTAAAAGGAGCTGTGAGACCCGCATGACCTACGCGCTCACCAACAAAAATGCCTCCAAAGAGGCCCGCGCCCTGATGGACTACTTCGCCTCCGTCGCGGGCAGGCAGGTGCTCTCCGCCCAGCACACCAAGACCCGTGAGCCGGTGGAGCTGCGCGACCTGCAGGCACTGACCGGCAAGCTCCCCGCCATCTGCGGCTTTGAGCTTCTGGGCTATTCCCCCAACGTCAACTACACCGACACCGACCGCGACGCCATCGTGGAGGTCATGGAGAACCGCAACACCATCGACACCGCCGTGGACTGGGCCCTCAACAAGAAGGGCATCGTCACCTACACCTACCACTGGTTCTCCCCCCTGCGCGGGCACAACAAGGCCTTCTACACCCGCTACACCGATTTCGACCTGGAGGAGGCCTTAAAGGGCGGCAACGCCGGGTACGCGGCCCTGCTGCGGGACATCGACATGCTGGCCGACCTGCTCAAGCGCTTCCATGATCTCAAGATCCCCATCCTCTGGCGGCCCCTGCACGAGGCGGAGGGCGGCTGGTTCTGGTGGGGCGCGAAGGGCCCGGAGCCCTGCAAGCAGCTCTGGCGGCTGATGTACGACCGCTTCGTGAACCTGCACGACCTCAACAACCTCATCTGGGTGTGGAACTCCACCGACCCCGCCTGGTACCCGGGCGACGACTGCGTGGACATCATCTCCCGCGACGTGTACCAGCAGGGCGACCAGCCCCTAAAGCCCGAGTTCGACGAGCTGAGGCCCCTCTCTCCGGATAAGCCCATCGCCCTGGCCGAGTGCGGCATGCACCCCAGCGCCGACCGCATGTTCGAGGAGGGCGCGCCCTGGCTGTGGAGCATGAACTGGTGCTTCGGCCCCGTGCTCTCCCAGAAGGAGGGCCCCGTGGAGAACATGGGCCCCGAATGGGCCGACAGGCGGCAGGAGATGATCGAGCGGCAGAAGGCGTTCTACGCCTCCGAGCGCACCATCACGCTTTCCGACCTGCCCTGGAACAAATAAAGCCGAAGGGAGATGCCACATGAAGCCCTTTATGGATGAGGATCTTCTGCTGGGCACGGACAGCGCCCGCAGGCTCTTCTTCGACTATGCCAAGGACATGCCCATCGTGGACTACCACTGCCACGTGAGCCCGGATGAAATTCTAAAGGACGTTTGCCTCAACGACCTGGGCTATGCCTGGCTGGGCGGCGACCACTACAAGTGGCGACTGATGCGCGCCTTCGGCGTGCCGGAGGAGAAGATCACCGGCAGCGCCCCCTGGGAGGAGAAGTTCCGCGCCTACGCCTACTGCGTGGCCCGGGCGGCGGGCAACCCCCTCTACCACTGGACGCATTTGGAGCTCAAGCGCTTCTTCGGCTACGACGGGCCGCTCAACGAGCACACCGCGGACGAGGTCTGGGAGCTGGGCAAACGGGCCCTGTCCCGGCCGGACATGCACGTGCGCGGGCTCATCCTGCGCTCCCGCGTGGTCGCCGTGGGCACCACCGACGACCCCGCCGACAGCCTGATGAGCCACGGCGCGCTGCGGGAGGATAAGAGCTTCCCCGTGCAGGTGGTGCCCAGCTTCCGCCCCGACAAGGCGGTCAATATCGACAAGCCGGGCTTTGCGGCCTACATCGGCCAGCTCTGCGGCGGGCCGGTGAACATCGGCGAGCTGAAGGAGGCACTGGTCCTTTCCCTCGACCGCTTCCAGGCGCTGGGCTGCCGCGCCTCCGACCACGGGCTGGACAGCGTGCCCTACGCCCCCTGCACCGAGGCCTACGCCGAAAAGGCGTTGGAAAAGGCGTTAAGGGGCGAGGCGGTATCTCCCCTGGAGGCCGAGGCCTACAAGACCCACCTGCTGCTGTTCCTGGGCGAAAAGCTGCACGAGCGCGACATGGTCATGCAGCTGCATTTCGGCGCGCAGAGGAATTTGAATCCCCCGATGTTCCGTTCTTTAGGCCCGGACACCGGCTACGACGCCATCGGCGACACGGGCTGCGCCGCGAAGCTGGCGGGCTTCTTAGGCGCGCTGGAGAACCGCCGCGCCCTGCCGCGCACCATCGTCTATTCCCTGAACCCCGTGGACAACGCCATGATCGACTCCGTGATCGGCTCCTTCCAGGGCGAGGGGAAATGCAAGCTGCAGCACGGCAGCGCCTGGTGGTTCAACGACACGCTGAGCGGCATGCGCGCACAGCTCACCTCCCTTGCCTCCATCTCCCTGCTGCCGGGCTTCGTGGGCATGCTCACGGATTCCCGCTCCTTCCTCTCCTACACCCGCCACGAGTATTTCCGCCGCATACTCTGCGACCTCGTGGGCGGCTGGATCGAGGACGGCCTGCTCTACCCCGACTTCGAGCTGTGGGGCAAGATGGTGCAGGACATCTCCTTCAACAACGCCAAGGCCTATTTCAGGCTCTGATCGACCGCGAAAGCCTAAGCGGGGCCGGAAACTCTCCGGCCCCGCTTCCCATGCGGCGGGACGGCCGCCGCTTCTTTCAAGAGAGGGGAAAGAAACATGGAGCTGCGCGTGCTGGAATACTTCCTGGCCGTGGCCCGCGAGCAGAACATCACCCGGGCCGCCGAGGCGCTGCACTTAACGCAGCCCACGCTCTCCCGGCAGATGAAGGAGCTGGAGGCGGAGTTCGGCAAGACGCTGTTCCTGCGCGGCAAGCGCAAGCTGACGCTGACCGAGGACGGCCTCTACTTCCGCAGGCGGGCCGAGGAGATCGTGAGCCTTGCCCGCCGGACGGAGACGGAGATGAAGAACGCCGACGACACCGCAGCGGGCGAACTGTTCATAGGCGCTGGGGAAACGCAGGCCATCGGCGAGCTGGCGCGGGTCGTGGCGGAGCTGCAGCGCCGGTACGACGGCATCCGCTTCCACGTGATCAGCGGCGACACGGCGGACCTGACCGAGCGGCTGGACAAGGGCCTATTCGACTTCTGCCTGCTCTTAGGCCAGATCGACCGGCAGAAGTACGACTATCTGGAGCTGCCCTTCCGCGACCGCTGGGGCGTGCTCATGCAAAAGGGCGCGCCCCTGTCGGACAGGCAGGCGGTCGGAGCGGACGACCTGATGGGCAGGCCGCTCATACTCTCCCGCCAGATGCCGGGCAACGCGGAGTTCGTCCGCTGGCTCGGGCGGCCCGCCGAAACGCTTCACACCGTGGCCACCTACAACCTGGTGACCAACGCGGCGATGATGGCGGCCCAGGGGATGGGCTATGTCCTGACGCTGGACGGCCTTGTGCACGCCGAGGGGCGGGGCCTTGCCTTCGTGCCGCTGGCCCCGGAGCTCACCACGGGCATGGCGCTGGTGTGGAAGAAGGGCCGCGCCCGCTCCCGGACGGCGGAGAAGTTTCTGGAGGCCTTCGCCGCCTCCCTCGCCGGGCGGGAAGCGAAGGGCTGACAAAGGCGTATTCACCATGCGTTTTAGGCATAGATAATCATTCACCATAAGTATTTGCTATTTTGTTTCTCTGCCTCTATACTCTGTATGGAGGGGAATATCCATGTGGAAAAACGCGCTGCTGCTCCTGCTCCTTGCCGCCCTGCCCACGCTCTGCGCCTGCGGCGGGCCGACGGGCGCCGCGGAAGTGCCCGCGCTGACCGCCGCGCCGGGCGAGACTCGGGCGGAAACGCCCATGCAAACGGAAGCGCCCGCCCCTTCGGCAAAGGAGACACCCGCGCAGGCCGAAGAAGCGGAGCCGGAAAGGGAGGAAAGCCAGATGCAGATGAAGATCGGCGGCACCGCCGTGCAGGTCCTCTGGGAGGAAAACGAGTCGGTCGCGGCGCTCCAAGAGCTCGTAGAGCAGGGGCCTCTGACCATCCAGCTGTCCATGTACGGCGGCTTTGAGCAGGTGGGGCCCATCGGCCAAACACTGCCGCGCAGCGACGTGCCCACCACCACGGCGGCGGGCGACATCGTGCTGTACTCCGGCGACCAGATCGTGGTGTTCTACGGCTCCAATTCCTGGGACTACACGAGGCTGGGCAGGATCGCCGACAAGACGGCGGAGGAAATGAAGGCGCTGCTGGGCGGCGGCGACGTGGAACTCACGCTTTCTATGGAAGCTGAATAAATACGCCAAACCATCAAGGGAAGGAAAGGGATCATTTTTATGAAAAAGCTGGGATTCGGCCTTATGCGCCTGCCGCAGACGGACAAGAACGACGCCTCCAAGGTGGACGTGGAACAGGTGAAGGAAATGGTGGACCTGTTCCTCGAAAAGGGCTTCACCTACTTCGACACCGCGTGGATGTACAACGGCTTCGCCAGCGAGAACGTGGCCCGTCAGGCCCTGGTCGAGCGGCACAGCCGGGACAGCTTCACGCTGGCCACCAAGCTGCACGCGGGCTTCTTCAACTCCCTGGAGGATCGGGACAAGGTGTTCAACGCCCAGCTGGAAAAGACCGGCGCGGGCTATTTCGACTATTACCTGCTGCACGGCGTCGAGGCGTCCATGTACCCAAAGTACGAGCGGTTCGACTGCTTCAACTGGCTGCTGGAAAAGAAGGCGAAGGGGCTGGTCAAACACGCCGGCTTCTCCTTCCACGACACGCCCGAGCTGCTGGACGAGATCCTGACCAAACACCCGGAGATGGAGTTTGTGCAGCTGCAGCTCAACTACCTCGACTGGGAAAGCCCCTGGGTGCGCTCCCGCGGCTGCTACGAGGTGGCAAGGAAGCATGATACCCCCATCATCGTGATGGAGCCGGTCAAGGGCGGCACGCTGGCCAAGGTCCCTGCGGAGGCCGAGCGGCTCTTTCAGGCGCAGGACCCCACAAAGAGCGTGCCCAGCTGGGCCATCCGCTTCGCGGCGAGCCTGCCGGGCGTGATGATGGTGCTCTCCGGCATGTCGAACACGGAACAGATGCAGGACAACATTTCCTACATGGAAAACTTCGTCCCGCTTAACAAGGAAGAGACCGAGCTCTGCTTCCGGGCCGCGCAGATCATCAACGGCCAGATCGCCGTGCCCTGCACGGGCTGCTCCTACTGCACGGAGGGCTGCCCCATGCACATCGCCATCCCGCAGTATTTCTCCCTGTACAACGAGGACATGCGCGAGCGCCTGGAGGAAAAGGGCTGGACGGTCAACTTCACCAACTATACAATGCTCACGAGCAAATTCGGCAAGGCGTCCGCCTGCATCGGATGCGGACAGTGCGAGGGCGTCTGCCCCCAGCACCTGCCCATCATCGAGGACCTGAAGAAGGTCGCCGCGCACTACGAGCATTGATCTCAAGCGCTTACAATCAGAAAGGAAGACATACATGGAATACCGCGTGCTGCCCCACAGCGGGGAGAAGATCGGCGTGATCGGCTTGGGCTCGTCGGTGATCGGCGAGCAGAGCGAGAAAGACATCATCGAGACCGTGCGCTATGCCGTGGAACACGGCGTCAACTACTTCGACCTGGCGGCGGGCCACGCCAGCTGCTTCCCCGCCTACGGCAAGGCCCTTGTGGACTGCCGGGCGCAGGTCTATCTGCAGGTCCACTTCGGCGCGGACTACACCAGCGGCAAGTACGGCTGGACGACCGACCTGGAGGCCATCAAGCGCTCCGTCGGCTGGCAATTGGAACGCTTAAAGACCGACTACATCGACTTCGGCTTTATCCACTGTCTGGACGAGGAGACGGACGTGGAGGAATACGAAAAGAGCGGGGCCCTTCGCTACCTGCTGGACATGAAGGCCCAGGGCGTCGTGCGCCATCTCGGCCTTTCCTCCCACAACCCGGAGACGGTGCACCGCGTCCTCGGCCGGGGCCTCATCGACATGCTGATGTTCTCCATCAACCCCATGTACGATTACGGCCGCGGCAGCTACGCCATCGGCTCGGACGGCGACCGGCAGGCGCTCTACCGCCGCTGCGAGAAGGAGGGCGTGGGCATCTCCGTGATGAAGCCCTACAACGCCGGCCAGCTGCTGGACGAGCGCCAGTCCCCCTTCGGCCAGGCGCTCACCACCGCCCAGTGCATCCAGTACGCGCTGGATAAGCCCGGCGTCCTGACCGTGCTCCCCGGCGCGGCGAACGTCCGGCAGGTGCAGCAGAACCTAAGCTACCTGACCGCGCCTGCGGAGGAGAGGGATTACTCCCTCATCTCCCGCCTGACGCCCGAGGGCTCCGTGGGCCGCTGCGTCTACTGCAACCACTGCGCGCCTTGCCCCGCCGGGCTCAACGTGGGCCTCATCAACAAGTATTACGACCTGGCCCTCGTGGGCGACCCGCTGGCAAGGGAGCACTACAACACGCTCGACAAGACCGCCGGGGACTGCGTGGGCTGCGGCCACTGCGACAGGCGCTGCCCCTTCAAGGTCGCCCAGTCAAAGAGGATGCAGGAGATCGCCCGCTATTTCGGGAAGTAAGACCCCTTTTTCTCGTTCCACATATCCTGCCGATCAGGGCCGTTTTCGGCCCTGATCTTATATTTTGCCTCTTTTACGCGCGGGAAGGCGGTGCGCTTTGTATACTTTCCGGCGCAAATGTGCTACAATCAAGGGAACGAGGCCCGGAAAAGGGGCCTTACTGGGAAGGCGGGGAGGAGACATGCGCAGCGTGCTGGTGACAGGCGCGTCCGGGGCCATCGGGCGGGCCGTGGCGGAGGAATTTTTGGGATCTGGGGACCGCGTGTTCCTGGGCTGCCACAGCCGCGCGGCGGAGACGGCGGCCTGGTGCGAGCGGGCCCGCGCACAGGGGAAGAACGCCTGGCCCCTGCCCTTCGACGCCCGCGATCCCGCGGCCTGCCGGGCGGCCGTAACACAGACGGGCGGCGTGGACGTTCTGGTCCATGCGGCGGGCACGGCGAAGCTGGCGCTGATCCAGGACACCTCGGACGAGGACTTCCGCTCCCTGTTCGCCCTGCACGTGGACGCGGCCTTCTACCTCATCAAGGCCTGCCTGCCGCGGATGCTCTCCCGCAAGGCGGGGAACATACTGCTCGCCTCCTCCATGTGGGGGCAGGTTGGCGCGTCCATGGAGGCGGCCTATTCGGCGGCGAAGGCCGCACAGATCGGCCTTGTGAAGGCGCTGGCCAAGGAGCTGGGGCCCTCCGGCATCCGGGTCAACTGCCTCTGCCCCGGCCTCATCGACACGCCCATGAACGCCTCTCTTAGCCCCGAGGCTCTTGCCTCGATCTGCGAGGAAACGCCCCTTGGCCGCATGGGCACGCCCCGGGAGGCGGCCCGCGCGGCGGCCTTCCTCTGCGGGGAAGGCGCCTCCTTCGTGACCGGCCAGGTCCTGGGCGTGAACGGCGGCCTGGTCGTCTGAAGAAGCGAACAGCGCATTAAGTTTTCGGCCCCCCGGCGACGGACCGCGGGGGCTGTGGTATACTATAAACAGGTATCACATGAGGGCACAAAGACACCGCTTTTTGTGTGATTTCTTATGGAAAACGACATTTTGCGCGGATCGTCGAAAGAAGGGAGGGTCCCCATGGAGTTTGAGCTTTCCGGCACGATGCAGCCCCGCGGGGACCAGCCCCAGGCCATCGAGAAGCTGACCCAGGGGCTGGAGGACGGCCTGGCCGCCCAGGTGCTCCTGGGCGTGACCGGCTCGGGCAAGACGTTCACCATGGCCAACGTCATCAAGAACGCGGGCAGGCCCACGCTGGTTCTGGCCCACAACAAGACCTTGGCGGCCCAGCTCTGCAGCGAGTTCCGCGAGATCTTCCCCAACAACGCGGTGGAATACTTCGTCTCCTACTACGATTACTACCAGCCGGAGGCCTACATCGCCTCCACGGACACCTACATCGAGAAGGATTCCGCCATCAACGACGAGATCGACCGGCTGCGCCACTCCGCCACGGCGGCACTGGCCGAGCGGCGGGACGTGATCGTGGTCTCCTCGGTCTCCTGCATCTACTCCATGGGCGACCCCTCGGAGTACGAGAACATGTCCCTTTCCCTGCGCGAGGGCATGGAGAAGGACCGCGACGAGGTGCTGCGCCTGCTGGTGGAGAACCAGTACGAGCGCAACGACATCGCCATGGAGCGCGGCACCTTCCGCGTGCGCGGCGACGTGGTGGACGTGGTGCCCGTTGGGCAGGAGAACAAGGCCATCCGCATCGAGTTCTTCGGCGGCGAGATCGACCGCATCTCGGAGCTGGACATCGTCTCGGGCGTGGTGACCCAGCACTTTAAGCACGTGATCATCTTCCCGGCCACCCACTACGCGGTCCCCCGCGACCGGCTGGAGCAGCAGATCGCCCAGATCGAGGAGGACCTGCGCGTGCAGGTAGATAAGTTCCGCCAGGAGGACAAGCTGCTGGAGGCCCAGCGGCTGGAGCAGCGCACCAGCTACGACATCGAGATGCTGCGCGAGGTGGGCATGTGCTCCGGCATCGAGAACTACTCCCGCTACTTCGACGGCCGCAAGCCCGGCCAGGCGCCCTTCACCCTGCTGGACTACTTTCCCAAGGACTTCCTGCTGATGGTCGACGAGAGCCACGTCACCATCCCCCAGGTGCGCGCGATGTACGCCGGCGACTACGCCCGCAAGAAGAACCTGGTGGAGTACGGCTTCCGCCTGCCCTCGGCCTTCGACAACCGGCCCTTGCGCTTTTCCGAGTTCGAGGAGCGCATCGGCCAGGTCATCTTCGTCTCCGCCACGCCCGGCCCCTACGAGATGGCCCGCGCGGGGCAGGTGGTGGAGCAGATCATCCGTCCCACGGGCCTGGTGGACCCGGAGATCCTGCTCATGCCCGCCGCCGGGCAGGTGGACGACCTGATCGGCCGCATCCGCGAGATCACCGGCCGGGGCAACCGCGTGCTGGTGACCACGCTCACCAAGCGCATGGCCGAGTCGCTGACCGACTACCTGCGCGAGCTGGGCGTGCGGGTGCGCTACCTGCACTCCGACGTAGACACGCTGGAGCGCATCGAGATCCTGCGCGACCTGCGCCTGGGCAAGTTCGACGTGCTGGTAGGCATCAACCTGCTGCGCGAGGGTCTGGACCTGCCGGAGGTGGAGATGGTGGCTATACTGGACGCCGACAAGGAAGGCTTCCTGCGCTCGGAGACCTCGCTCATCCAGACCATCGGCCGCGCGGCCCGCAACGTGGACGGCAAGGTGGTCATGTACGCCGACACCGTGACCGACTCCATGCGCAGGGCCATCGACGAGACCAACCGCCGCAGGGAGCTGCAGCTGAAGTTCAACGAGGAGAACCACATCGTCCCCCAGACCGTGCGCAAGGCCGTGGCCGAGCTGCTGGCCGTCTCCCGCGCGGCAGGCGGCGGGCAGGACGAGGCCCTCAGCGAGGAGGAAAAGGCCCTGGCCATCCAGCACCTGGAGGAGCAGATGCTGGAGGCCGCCGGACGGCTGGACTTCGAGAAGGCCGCCAAGCTGCGCGACCAGATGCTGGCCCTGCGCGGCGAAAAGCCTGTGGACGCGGGCAACAAGCCCAAGGGCCGCAGGCGGCGCGCGGGCGGCATCCATCCATAAGGAGAAAAGGAGCTTGAAGACCCCCATGCTCAAGACCAACGTGATGCGCCTGCTGGACCGCGCGCATCTGCCCTACACGCCCCACGAGTACCAGGTGGACGAAAACGACCTCTCCGGCGAGCACACCGCGGGCCTGCTCGGGCTGGACCCCGCGATCCTGTTCAAGACCCTGGTGGCCCGGGGCGAAAAGGGCCGCGTGGGCGTGTTCTGCATCCCCTGCAGGGAGGAGCTGGACCTAAAGAAGGCCGCCCGCGCCTTCGGGGAAAAGAAGCTGGAGATGGTCCACGTGCGGGAGCTCAAGGACCTGACCGGCTACGTGCGCGGCGGCTGCTCGCCCATCGGCATGAAGAAGCCCTACCCCGTCTTTCTGGACGAGAGCTGTTCTTCCCACCCCGCTATTTTGGTCAGCGCCGGGGCGCGGGGCTTCATGGTGGAACTGCGCCCGCAGGACCTGATGACGATAACGCACGCAACGCCCACGCCGCTCACGCGGGACAGTGAAGACTAGTGATCCACTCGTCATTTTCCTCTCTGCGCCTGCGTGTCGCCGCTCACGCGGGACGGCGGGAATAGTAAGCGGAAACACAAATAAGACGACATAAACAAACACAAGGAGACCGATCGAAGCACAATGGCTGCAAACGATACCATCCACATCGAGGGCGCGCGGGAGCACAACCTCAAGAACGTGAGCCTGACCATCCCCAGGGACAAGCTGGTGGTGTTCACGGGGCTTTCGGGCTCGGGCAAGAGCTCGCTGGCTTTCGACACGCTGTACGCGGAGGGGCAGCGGCGCTACATGGAGTCCCTGTCCTCCTACGCGCGCCAGTTCCTGGGCCAGATGGAGAAGCCGGACGTGGACTACATCGAGGGACTGTCGCCGGCCATCTCCATCGACCAGAAGACCACCTCCAAGAACCCCCGCTCCACGGTGGGCACGGTGACGGAGATCTACGACTACCTGCGCCTGCTCTACGCCCGCGTGGGCATCCCCCACTGTCCCAAGTGCGGCCGGGAGATACGGCCCCAGACCGTGGACCAGATGGTTGACAAGATCCTCGCCCTGCCGGAGCGCACGCGCTTTTACATCCTCTCCCCGCTGGTGCGCGGCCGCAAGGGCGAGCACGCCAAGGTGTTCCAGGACCTGCAGAAGGACGGCTACACCCGCGTGCGCGTGGACGGCGAGCTGCGGGAGCTGGACGGGCAGATCAAGCTGGCCAAGACGTTCAAGCACACCATCGAGGCGGTGGTGGACCGCCTGGCCGTGCGGCCGGGGATGGAGACGCGCCTGACCGACTCGCTGGAGACGGCCCTGCGGCTCTCCGGCGGCCTGGCGCTGGTGCAGGTGGTGGACGGCGAGGAGCTGACCTTCTCCCAGAACCTGGCCTGCGACGAGTGCGGCATCTCCATGGAGGAGCTCTCCCCGCGCATGTTCTCCTTCAACAACCCCTACGGCGCCTGCCCCGCCTGCGGCGGCCTGGGCACGCTGATGCGCATGGACGAGGCGCTGGTGGTGCCCGACCAGAGCCTTTCCCTCATCGAAGGCGCCATCCGCGTCTCCGGCTGGAACTCCGGGGACCAGAAGGCCATGAGCCGCTGGATGTTCCAGGCGCTGGCCAAGCACTACGGCTTTTCGCTGGACGTTCCCTACCGCGAGCTGCCCAAGCGCGCGCGGGAGGTGCTCATGTACGGCACGAACGGGGAGAAGATCGAGGTAGAATACGAGCGCGAGATCGGCTCCGGCCGCTACATGACCTCCTTTGAGGGGGTCCTGACGAATCTCGAGCGCCGCTTCAGCGAGACCAACTCGCCCGGCATGCGCGAGGAATACGAGAGCTACATGACCGTCGTCCCCTGCCCCGAGTGCCACGGCATGCGTCTAAAGCCCGTGTCATTAGCCGTGACCGTGGGCGGCAAGTCCTTGGGGGAGATCTCCACCTACCCGGTGCGCGAGCTGCGTTCCTTCTTCCGGGAGCTGGACCTGACCGAGCGGGAGCGCATGATCGCCGGGCAGATCTTGAAGGAGATCGACAGCCGCTTGGGGTTCCTGGTGGATGTGGGCCTGGATTACCTGACGCTGGCCCGGGCCGCGGCCACGCTCTCCGGCGGCGAGGCCCAGCGCATCCGCCTGGCCACCCAGATCGGCTCCAGCCTGATGGGCGTTTTGTACATACTGGACGAACCCTCCATCGGCCTGCACCAGCGGGACAACGCCCGGCTGCTCATGACGCTCAAGCACCTGCGCGACCTGGGCAACACGCTGATCGTGGTGGAGCACGACGAGGAGACCATGCGCAGCGCCGACTACATCGTGGACATCGGCCCCGGCCCCGGCGTGCACGGCGGCGAGGTGGTCGCCTGCGGCACCGCGGAGGAGCTGATGCAGAACCCCGCCTCCCTCACCGGCCGCTACCTCTCCGGCGAGCTGAAGATCGAGATACCGGGGAAGCGCCGCGTCCCCACGGGCAGGATCACCGTGCGCGGGGCCACCGAGCACAACCTCAAGCACCTGACCGTGGACATCCCCTTAGGCGTGTTCACCTGCGTGACCGGCGTCTCCGGCTCCGGCAAGTCCACTTTGGTCAACGAGATCGTCAAGAAGGCGCTCACCCGCGACCTCAACCGCGCGCGGATGCGGCCCGGCGCCCACGAGGGCATCGACGGCATCCGGCAGCTGGACAAGGTCATCTCCATCGACCAGTCGCCCATCGGCCGCACGCCCCGCTCCAACCCCGCCACCTACACCGGCGTGTTCGACATGATCCGCACGCTCTTCGCCGAGACGCCCGACGCCAAGGCCCGGGGCTACAA
>CANQPP010000053.1 GCA_947625765.1 uncultured Clostridia bacterium | reverse complement strand
AACACGCGATTGAAGAAAGGATTATTGCAATTATGAAAATAAAAAAGACTTCATTGGCTGCCGTTATTGCGGCTGTGGCTTTGGTTGCAGGTGTCACCACGGCGTTTGCCACCTCCGGGCAGGCTGCGGAACAGGGTGTAGGCGGGAACGGTGTTCCTGCCCAGAACAGCGCTGACACATTTTCATTTCAAGGCACCTTGGGCATGGATGCGAAAAATGCAAAACTCCTCGCAAATTCCAAGTGGTTCCCGGATTATGAACAGTACGGCCTCAGTTATGACGCACAACAGGGGGTTCTATCGTATCATGGCCAACTGATACGCTTTTTCCACGATGAAACGGCTCCCGGCGTTTATACACATGTCAACTTTAGCCAGGGAACAGTTGGGATCGAAGTTAAACGGAATGCAGACTGGGAAATAGTCGGGCTGGTCGAGTATTCTACTTGGGCAGACGATGTGATCGTGCAGGAAGGCTCCCTGGAGCAGACTTCTGTGACTGACCGTACAATATCATCAGCGGATTTCCATGAACCAACACGCGATGAACTGCTCGCTGAATACGGAAAATTCGGAATCTCCTTTGACATTTCCGGCAAAATGCTGTATCAGAACAAACCGGTTCGCTGGTTTGCGGACTTTGTAGAGCTGGAAGAAGGTGCATTGGCAACCCGGTATGTTTATCGGAATGACGAGGGAACAGAATATATCCATACAGTCCGTAACCGGATCACCAATGGTGACGGCGGCTATGACCCGTTCGGCCCCCTGTTGGAGATTGTGCCATGGGAAATCGGAGAGCGTGATGATTTTGGTTTCCTGTTTCAGGGCAGTCAGATCAATGCAACCTCTGAATCCATCGGTAATGATAGATTGAGCGACTACACGGTAATGACCTACACAGACCCTGCGGACGGGAAAACCTATTACAGCATGGATGATGGCAACACTTGGATACCCATGACCGACGAAGGATCCAGTGCCGCATCCGGCTGGGACAAGGTGGAATGGTGGACAGCGGAGGAGTATTCTGCTTGGCTGGAACGGGAGAAGGTCGATCTCCAGTCCATCATCGGCTCCAAGGGCTGGACGCCTTCCACAGGCTGGTTTACATGGACACAGGAAATGGTGGATGAAACGATCGTCCAATATGAGCAGACCTTAAGGGACATTCAGGCCGGACAGAAGATCTCCAAACCCACATCTGACGGCGATGCGATGATACTGTCCGACTATGACGCTGACGCACAAACCTCTGTCACAGACACTCAGGCTGCAGTTGGCTAAAGCGGCCGCCTGCTCCCGAACTATTGGCAGAATGTAAGACCTATGGTCTGACCTGTGATAAGGAAAAGGAGGCTTTTTCTTTAACGGAAAACTGGTGCACGCTGTTCAGGAAGGAGACCGGGCAGACGCTGGCGAAATATTAGCTCGCAAAGCGCATCGAGGCTGCGCGGAACATGCTCACCTTCTCCGGCTTCTCCTATGCGCAGATCGCGGCCATTTTGACGTTCAGCTCCCAGAGCCACTTCATCCGCGTGTTCAAGCGGGAAACGGGCTTCACGCCGCGGCAGTACCGCGACCGCTTCTTCGTCTCCCCCGAGGAGGCCGCCGCCGCAAGGGCGCTGATCCCGAAATAAAGGGAGAGACAACACATAGAGAACTGGAACGAACAGGCCGAAAAGATCATGGCGGAGCGCTTCGGCAGCGGGCAGGACAACTTCTGCCGCTGGCCACCGTGGAAAACGGCGTGCCCTTCGTGCGCTTCGTCAACGCCTATTACGAGAGCGACTCCTTCTACGTGATCACCTACGCCCTCTCCAACAAGATGCGGCATCTGAAACAGGACCCCGTGGCCGCCGTCGCGGGCGACTGGTTCACCGCGCACGTGAAGAGGACCGATCTGGGCTGGTTCTGCGCGGAGGAAAACCGCGCCCTGGCCGAAAGGATGCATCAGGCCTTTTCCAGCTGGATCGACAGCGGGCACAACGACTTTTCGGACAGGAACACCATCATCCTGCGCCTGGAGCTGGTGAACGCGGTGCTTTTCTCCCACGGCACGAGGTACGAGCTTTAGGGAGCTTATCCGCTATAAAGTCAAGCGTCCCTTGAGGAAACTCAAGGGACGCTTTTTCTTATGCCGTTTTTTGATCCTGCGGGGTGTTACACGCCCCTGAACCCCTTGCCGATGATCTCGCTGGAGTTGGCGATCACGATGAAGGCGTGGGGGTCCACGCTGCGCACGTAGCTGCGCAGCGCCTGCGCCTGGGCGCGGCGCAGGGCGGTCAGGATCACGTGGCGCTCGTCGCCGCTGTACGCGCCGTAGCCCGTCCAGACGGTGGCGCCGCGCTTGAGCGTGCCGGTGATGTACTTTTCCACCTTCTCGTGCTCGGCGGTGATGATGGTGCAGTACTTGCGCAGGTTGATGCTCTCGATCACGCTGTCCACAAGCGTGGATTTGAGCACCAGGCCCAAAACGGAATAGAGGCCCGTCTCCACGCCGAAGGTCAGGCAGGCGCCAAGCACGATCAGCGCGTCGGCCACGAACAGGGCCTTGCCGATGTCCATGGAGGTGTACTTGCGCAGGATCATGGCGGCGATGTCGGTGCCGCCGGTGCTGGCCTGCAGGTTAAAGAGGATGGCCGAGCCCACGGCGGGCAGGCCGATGGCGAAGAGCAGCTCCAGCAGGGGCTGGTCCGTGAGCGGCGCCTGCATGGGGAAGACGCGCTCCAGAACGTAGGTGCCCACGGACATGAGCAGGCTGCAATACACCGTGCGCGCCCCGAAGCGCGGGCCCAGTATGAGGAAGCCCAGGAGCAGCATCAACACGTTGATGACCAGCACCAGCGTGCCCGGCGAGACCCAGGGCTGCAGGTGGCCCAGGATGATGGACAGGCCGCTGACGCCGCCCGTGGAAAAGTTGTTGGGGAATTTGAACACATACACGCCCGCCGTCACCAGCAGCGTGCCCAGGGTCAAAAGCGCATAGACGCGCACTTTCTCCTTCAAGATAAGCGGCCCCTTTACCGTTTATTTTTGTGTTGCTTTTTACTTTTTCTCCGCGCCCGCTGCGGGGGTCTTTTTGCGTCTGCGCCGCCTGCGCTTGCGCTTGGACTCCTCGATCTGCTTCATCATCTTCTCGTACAGCCCCGGCCCGCTCAAGTACCCGAAGGCGTACACCGTGGGCAGCACCAGGGACAGGGGCAGGTAGATGTAGGGCGTCAGGCTCTCCACGTACTCATACAGTCCTAAGTACATCCCCAAAAAGAGGCGCACCACCGGGGTCATGTCCGCGTAAAAGGTCGACCCCTGCGGTACAAAGAGCATAAGCAGGCTCAACAGGATGCCCGGCGCGGCGGCCAGGTACGCGGCGGCAAAGCCCTTCTGCGGCTTAAAGAAGCGGCTGCGCTCCTGCTCGGTGGGGCTTACGCCCCTGTCCGCCTCCTGCTTTTCCATCGTGGCCTGGAACATGCGGTCCTTGCGGCCGTTGGAAGCGCCGTCCAGATAGGCGATGTAGAGCAGCGCCGCCAGCAGCAGCACCGTCATCACGATGGCCAGCCAGCGCAGCTCCGCAAGCACGGCGGAGGCGAAGGCCATGGTCAGCACGTTCGCCACGATCATGATGAACAGGGCTCGCAGCGCCAGTTTTCCGATCTCCTTCATACGCATCTTCCTCTTCCTGATTTTATTGTCTCGCTTTCCGTCACGACGATGTCCATCCGCTCGTCCATGGGCTCCATGGGCAGATGCTCTCTCATACAGGCATTATAACATAGCCCGACGCGCAGCGCCGCTGTTTTTTTCAAAAAGCGGTCGTAAAAACCGCCGCCGTAGCCGATGCGGCCGCCGTTCAAGTCAAAGCCCAGGCCGGGGCAGACCACAGCGTCCAGAGAGGCGGGGTCGATCCCCTCCCCTTCCGGCTCCGGGATGCCGAAGGCGCCCTTGCGTAAAACAGTGCTCTCGGTAAAGGGCACGGCCAGCAGCTCCCGGCCGACCACGCGGGGCAGGCAGAGCAGGAAACCCCGCGCCTGCAGGGGCATAAAAGCAGAGCGAACGTCCACCTCCGCGCCGACGGCGTGGTACAGAAGCACCCGGCGGGCGTCTTTCTCGAGCAGCACCTTCAGCAGGCGGGCGGAGATGGCCTCGTTCCGGCGCGGCCTGTCCGTCACAGCCGCCCGCGCCGCTTTCAGCTCCCGCCGAATCTCCGCCTTGTTCACGGCAGGTATACCCGCGGCACGCGGGCGGAGATGCCGGTCATGATCTCGTAGTTGATGGTCCCGGCCCAGCCGGCCATTTCTTCGCTGGTGATGACCTGACCGCCCTGCCTTCCCAGCAGCACGGTCTCGTCGCCCAGGGAAACGCCCTCCACGTCCGTCACGTCGAGCAGGATCTGGTCCATGCAGACCGTCCCGATCACGGGGACGCGCCTGCCCCGCACCAGCGCCTCTGCCCGGCCCGTCAGGCTCCGGCGGTAGCCGTCGGCGTAGCCCACGGGCAGCGTGGCCACCATCGTGGGCCGCTGGGCGGTAAAGCGGCGGCCATAGCTCACCGTCTCGCCCGGCGCTATGGTCTTTAGGAACAGGATGCGACTCTTCCAGCACAGCGCCTCCCGCAGGCCCAGCGCCCCGGAAATGTCCGTGCCGTACAGGGCGATCCCCTCGCGCACCAGATCGAAGCGGCACTCCGATCTGAGGATCGAGGCCGCCGAGGCCGAGGCATGCAGGACGCCGGAAAAGCCCGCCTGCCGTAGCGCCTCCGTCATGCGGGAGAAGCGCTCCGCCTGCAAATGCAGGTAGGCAAGCGCCTCCTCGCCCTCGATGTCCGCCGTGGCGAAGTGGGTGAACGCGCCGCTCACCACAGCGCCCGCCGTGCTCAGCTCCCGGTAGGCCCGGACCGCGTCCTCCGCGCTGCGCGCGCCGATGCGGCCCATGCCCGTATCGAGCTTTAGCTGCACAAGGGCCTCCCGCCCCGCTTCCCGGCTTATGCGCCGGAGGGAGTCGCTCTGGCTCCCGTCCGCCACGGCCAGCGTGAGCCCCGCCCGCACCGCCGGGCCCCAAGCGGCCTCGCCGCTCAGGCCCAGCACCAGGACGGGGACCTGCAGCCCAGCCTCACGCAGCTCCAGCCCCTCCTCCACGGTGGCCACGGCCAGGCAGCACGCGCCGCCCTTGAGCGCGGCCCGCGCCGTCTCCACGGCCCCGTGGCCGTAGCCGTTCGCCTTCACCACGGCCATCACCGGCACGCCCATTTCGCGGCAAAAGGCCGCCGCGTTGTGCCGGATCGCGTCCAGATCGACCTCCAGCCAGGTATCCCGCAGCCTCAACGTTGCATCCTCCGCTTAAGTTTGATAAGTTCTGCCTCCGTTCAGCCGTTCCACCGGCTGAGCAGAGGCGCGCCGTCCAGGAACTCCAGGCAGCTCAGGGCCCCCGGCGAGCAGGCCAGCAGCCCCGCGCCGCCGCTTCCCAATCCCAGCGCCTGGGCCGTCATGGAGCGCAGGCAGCCCGAGGGTGCCACCGCCAGCGCCGCGCCGCCGTCCCGGATCTCGTCCAGCATCCTGACCAGTGCCTCCGCGCAGCGGTTTTGAAAATCGCGCAGGCTCTCGCCGCCCGGCGGGGCGTTGTCCTCGCCCCTTTGCGTCCAGTTTTCCCAGGCGTCTTTATCCTCCATGGCCTTCTCTATGGGCATCTCCTCCCAGAGGCCGAAGTCCAGGTCGTTCAGCTCCTCCATCGCCGTCGGCGGCAGCTCCGGCCGCACGAGCCGGGCCGTCTGCAGGCAGCGCCGCAGCGGCGGGCAGAACACCTTGTCGAGCGGTATCTGTTTGAGCCGCTCGCCCGCCCGCCGGGCCTGCTCCACGCCGCGCGGGGACAGCACGTAGTCCCGCCGGCCGTAGTAGACGCCCGGCGGGGCCTGCACCTCTCCGTGGCGAAGGAGCCACAGCGTCTTGTGCTCCGCCATCTTAAAAGTTCCTCTCCTGGAAGGCCACCTGCTCCGCGTAGGGGTAGGGGCCCATGCCGCTCTTCTCGCTCAAGTGCATGCAGCGGCCGTCCCCGGCGTATCTCTCCCAGACGGGCCTGCCCGCGCCGTTGGGGTCGCCGGTCCTGCAGAAGGCGGCCAGGTAGTCCATCATCAGCTCCGAGAGGGCGTAATCCTTCTGCCTCCAGGGCCGCCAGCCGGTGTCCAGCGTGCCGAACTGGTAGACCAGCTCCGCGGAGTGGAAGGGCCCGATCGTCCGGCCGTCCCTGTCGGGCAGCTCCATGTCGAAGGCGTACAGGTACGCCTTGCGGCCGCAGGCCCGCTGGCAGTCGGCCAGGGCCTTCATCCCGGCGAAGGTGGCGGAGGTGCGCAGTGCGTCGCTCTGCCGGGCGGCCTCCTCGTTGGTGGCGGCGGGGAAGAGCTTTAGGAACTCCTCCTTCTGCGCGCCCATCCTGTCGGCGGCCTTCAAATGCTCCACCAGGTCGTTTTCCTCTACCTCGTGCAGGCAGCCCTCGGCGCTGGTGCTGCCCACGATCCAGTCAACTTTGTTGTGCTTGCCCGCGCGGAAGATGTCCGCGTAGGGCTCGCGGATGAAGCTGCCGTCCACCGTCGGGCGGAAGCTCAGGCCCTGCTCCTCCACCACGCGCATCAGCGTGTCCGGCGGCACCAGGCGCATCTCATCGATGTTCTTGCAGCCCAGCGCCTCCTGCAGGGCCAGGCCCGTCTGCTCGGCCTCTCTCAAAGTGGCAAGGCCCAGCCGTCCAAACGGCGAGCCGGACTGGGAAATGGCCCTCTTGAACAGGCCGCTGGTCTTGTCCGAGGCGACTAAAGCGCAGACGCTCATGGAGCCTGCGCTCTGGCCGTCGATGGTGATGTTCTCCGGGTCGCCGCCGAAGGCCTCGGCGTTCTCCTTTATAAAGCGCAGCGCCATGGCCATGTCGGTAAAGGCGTAGTTGCCGCTGTGGCCCTGCTCGTGGGTCAGTTCCGGGTGCGCCAGGAAGCCGAAGGCCCCCAGGCGGTAGTTGATCGTGGCCACCACGAGGCCGCGGGAGGCCAGCTTTTCCCCGATGAACTGCAGCGCCGCGCCGGAGCCCTCCCGGAAGGCGCCGCCGTGGATCCAGACGTAGATGGGCAGCTTCTGCCCCTGCTCCTTGGCCGGGGTCCAGACGTTCAAATACAGCCCGTCCTCGGACATGCGGCGGGTGAAGGGGTAGAACTCCTGCTGGTAGAAGGAGCCCAGCGGCAGCACCACCTGCTGGGTGTTGGCCGCATAAGAAGCGCAGTCCAGCACGAAGTCCCAGGCGGGCACGGGCTCGGCGTCCCGCCAGCGCAGGCTGCCCACTGCGGGCCTTGCAAAGGGCACGCCCTTAAAGGCCATCAGGCCCTTTTCCGTCCTTGTTCCCCGGATCATTCCCTGTTTCAAATACGCGATCCCGTTTTCAAACATGGCTCTGCTTCAGCTCCCCTTATTTGTGTTTCTGTATTCGTTCCCGGCGGCGTCCCCGCCGCGGTCTTTTTACCATAAAATTATAATCTTTGACCGCTTTGCGCGTCAAGGGGACGCCGCAGGATGCGGCGTCCCCTTCCCTTTATTCTGTTGTCCGGCTCTCCTCCGCGTTTGCCTGGTTCTCGCGGGGGAGGGGCTTTTCCTCCGGCAGGCTCAGCGCCTCGTGCAGGCAGCGGATCAAGCGCTCCTTCTCGGCGGAGTAGCCCGCCTGCGCGTCGTAGCGCAGGGGCTCGTAGAAGCAGAGGCACTCCTTCTGCCTGTCCGCGACCACGGGCACGATGCTCAAATTTTTACCCGTCTTGCGGTTGTAGAGGCGCGCGATGTACACAAAGCCCGCATACAGCTCGCCCACGTCTCCGCCGGTGGCGGTGTATTCCCGGTCGGTGAAGACCATCACGTTCTCGCCCTTTTCCAGCGTCTCCTGGGTGGCCAGTATGGTCTGCATCAGCTCCCGGCTGCCCCTATGCACGGGGATGGCGCCGATGCTGTTGGTCAGCCAGATCATGGGCTTGGAGCAGAGCCCGGCCAAAATGCCGCTGAGCCACAAAGGGAATCCCAAACGGGTGTGGAACGTGTAGTTGCGCAAATGGGGATAGCTCTTTTCCCTGTCCATGAGCGTTGCAAACACCCACAGCCTAAACTCCACGGGCATCTGCAAAAACATCTGCACGGGGCCGTAGTTGTTGAGGTGGCGGCTCACGAACAGGCAGGGCCCCTCGGGCAGGGGCGCGCCCGTCAGGCGCCAGCGCTTGGCAAAGAGCCGGACGGTCCCCCTCAGCAGGCGGAACCCCGGCGTATACAGGGAGGGCTTCTCCTCGCGCTTCTTTGAGGCGTTCATGGCGTGTCTCCCGTCCTTTTTTTAAGCGGAATAGCGCCCGGAGCGCATGCGGACCACCAAAACGATCACGCACACCACGGCCAGCACCAGGAACAGAGCGCCCGCGGCCAGCGCGATCAAAGTGGTGTTATACAAAAAAGTCAGCTCATCGTACACGTTCGGGGGCAGGAACGACCCCAGCAGACGATCCACCAGAGCGGAAATGGACTTGAGCATTTGGGACTTGACCTCCTTTTGGGGAGGGCCCATGCGGCACTCCCTCATGATAAGTATACCACCATTGCCCGAAAGTGAAAAGCCGCATTTGAAGCCCCCATGAGCAAAACATCTCCTGCATACATACGCCGGACACGTTCTGCGCGTTTTTTATGCCTTTTCCCTTGACGGCCGGGCGGCGCGGCCTCTACAATGGTAGAATGGTAGCGGAAATACGCACGGGGTCAGGAGGGCGAAGCGCATGCGAAAGGGCGAAGAGCGGCGGGCGGAGATCGTCAGGCAAGCGGAGCGCCTCTTCTGCGAGAGGGGCTACGAGGAGACCAGCCTGGAGGAGCTGCTGCAGGCGCTGCACCTCTCCAAGGGCGGCTTTTACCACCACTTCCCCAGCAAGGAGGCGCTGCTGCTCAGCGTCTGCGAGCAGAAGGCCCGCGCGGCCTGCGAGGCGGCCCGCAGGGCTGTTGAGGAATGCCCGGGCGGCAGCGCGGCGCGCATCGGCGCGCTGTTCGACCACAGCGGCTTCTGGCAGGCGGAGGAGACGGACTTCCTGGCGCTGCTGCTGAAGGTCGGCTACCGCAGGAACGACCTGATGCTGCGCCAGCGCTTGAAGGAATCCCTGCACGGGTTGTTCCTGCCGCTGGTGGACGGCATTGTAAAGGAAGGCGTCGCCTCCGGGGAGTTCCGCACGCCCTATCCGAACGGCGCGGGCGGTCTGGTGCTGCATTTGGGCCTTAGCCTCTCCGACGAGATCGCCCTGCGCCTTGCCGGGGACGAGCCGCCGGACACCGCGCATATCCTCGAGCTGATCGAGCTGTACCGCTACGCCATCGAACAGGTGCTGGGCGCGCCGGCGGGCTCCGTGGAGCTGTACCAGATGCGCTACATGGCCGAGATGTGCGCGGAGCTGTACGAAACGCACCGCCGGGGCCGCGCGCCTGATCCTGCCGCAGCGGACCCAGAAGTCCCCACCTGAGCGGCCGTCCACCTTTCAAAAAGCCGCTCTCCTTGATCGGAAGGCCATTTCCCCTTTATATTCCGACTTCTATCCTAATGCCTCGGAACGGCCCTTCCTTCGAGAACCCCGCCGCGCGCGGAGCTTTCCCCCGTTCAAAGCGCGAAGCGGCGTTTTCCCTTTTCTATCCGAAGTTCCCCGCAAAGCCGGAAGCGCCTTTCTTCCAACGCGGAGAACTTTCGAGTGGATGGCCCGTCGCGGGGCCGCGGAACTTTCCCCCTGTTGCAAATCCCCTATCTGTATTATAATGGAACCAAAGCAAGGCGGCCGCGTCCCGTCCCCGCGCGGCCGCAGAACGCTTCTCTTCTGGGGACAAATACGTGTATGACAGGAGTGCCTTTACGCCCATGATGCGATATGGTTTCGTCCGCGTGTGCTGCGCGACCCCCCAACTCAAGGTGGCCGACGCCGCGCACAACGCCCGTGAGATCGCCCGCCTGGCCCGCGAGGCCGCCCAGGAGGGCGCGATGGTCGTCTGCTTCCCGGAGCTGTGCCTGACCGCCTACACCTGCGGCGATCTGTTCCTGAGCGCCCGCCTGCAGTCCGGCGCGCTGGAGGGGCTTTCCCTTCTATTGGAAGAAACGCGCGAGCTGCCCGCCGTCCTGGTGGTCGGCCTGCCTATTTCTTACCTCGGCCGTCTCTACAACTGCGCGGCCGTCGTGCAAAAGGGGCGTGTCTTGGGCCTCGTGCCCAAGCAGAACATCCCCAATTACAGCGAGTTCTACGAGCAGCGCCACTTCGCCTCCGGCAAGGGGCTGAAAGGCGAGATCGAGCTGCTTGGCCAAGGAGTGCCCATCGGCGAGGACCTGCTCTTTGCCTGTCAGGACCTGCCGGACTTAACACTGGGCGTTGAGATCTGCGAGGACCTCTGGGTGGCAGAGCCGCCCTCCGGCAGGCTGACGGCCCTTGGCGCCACGCTGATCGCCAACCCCTCCGCCAGCAACGAGGTGGTGGGCAAGGCCGCCTACCGCCGCAGCCTGCTCTGCGCCCAGAGCGCCCGGACCCTGTGCGCCTACCTGTACGCCGACGCAGGCGCGGGCGAGTCCTCCCAGGATCTGGTCTTCTCCGGCCACGACCTCATCTACGAGAACGGCGCCCTGCTGGCCGAATCCCGGCGCTTTTCCACCGGGCTCATCTTCGCCGACGCGGACCTTTCGCGCTTAGTTTCCGAGCGCCGCCGCACCACGACCTTCCAGACGCTGGAAGGCGGGCGGCGCATCCCCTTCCGCCTGCCCGTCCTCTCCCTGCCCCTGCGCCGTCCCGTGGCGCGGCTGCCCTTCGTGCCCCAAGAGGGCGCGGAGCGCGAGGCGCGCTGCGAGGATGTCCTGCGCATGCAGGCCGAGGGTCTGGCCACGCGCCTGCGCCACGTCAAGGCCGCCTGCGCGGTGGTGGGCCTCTCCGGCGGGCTGGACTCCACCCTTGCGCTCATCGTGACCTGCCACGCCTTCGACCTGCTGAATCTCGACCGCAGGGGCATCCTGGCCGTGACCATGCCCTGCTTCGGCACCACGGGCCGCACCCGCCGCAACGCCGAGCAGCTGGCCGCCTCCTACGGCGTCTCCTTCCGGGAGGTCAACATCACCGCCGCCGTGCGGCAGCACTTTGCCGACATCGGCCAGAGCGAGGAGGACCAGAGCGTCACCTACGAGAACGCCCAGGCCCGCGAGCGCACCCAGGTGCTGATGGACCTGGCCAACCAGCGCGGCGGCCTGGTGATCGGCACGGGCGACCTGTCCGAGCTGGCGCTGGGCTGGGCCACCTACAACGGCGACCACATGTCCATGTACGGCGTCAACGCCTCCATCCCCAAGACGCTGGTGCGGCACCTGGTCTCCTTCGAGGCCTCCCGCAGCGGGGAAGGGCTGGCCGCCTGCCTGCGCGACATACTGGATACGCCCGTGAGTCCCGAGCTGCTGCCCCCCAAGGACGGCGGCATCGCCCAGAGGACCGAGGACATCGTGGGCCCCTACGAGCTGCACGACTTCTTCCTCTATTATCTGGTCCGCTTCCATATGGACCCGGTGAAGATCCTGTTCCTTGCCTTAAACGCCTTTAAAGGCGAATACGACGAGGCCACGGTCCGCCGCTGGCTTTCGACCTTCCTGCGCCGCTTCTTCAGCCAGGCCTTTAAGCGCTCCTGCCTGCCGGACGGCCCGAAGGTGGGCTCGGTGACGCTCTCGCCCCGCGGCGACTGGCGCATGCCCTCGGACGCCTCCGCCGCCCTCTGGCTGGAGCAGCTGGAGAGCGCGCCGTCCCCCCTGCTGTGACCCGAATGGGGGCTCCTCATGCATGTGACCTTGGGCGTGTTCGCCCACGTGGACGCGGGCAAGACCACCCTCTGCGAGCAGATCCTCTGCCTGGGCGCGGTGCTGCGCTCCCCCGGCCGCGTGGACCACAGGGACGCCTACCTGGACAACCACCCCTTGGAGCGGGAGCGGGGCATCACCATCTTTGCCGAGCAGGCGGAGTTCTCCTATGGCGGCGTGGACTTTACCCTCATCGACACGCCGGGCCACGCGGACTTTTCCGCCGAGATGGAGCGCTCCATCGCCGCGCTGGACGCCTGCGTGCTGGTGGTGAGCGCCGTGGAAGGGGTGCAGGCCCACACGCTGACGGTCTGGCGGCTGCTGCGCGAGGCCGGCGTGCCCGCCTTCTTCTTCCTCAACAAGATGGACAGGGCCGGCGCGGATGCGGGGAAAACGCTTGCCGCCCTGCGGGAGCGCCTGGGCGCGCCCGCCTTTGCCTTTGACGAAAACACGATCGACGCCCTGCCGGAGGCCCTGCTTGAAGAGCTGGCCCAGACGGACGAGGCCCTGCTGGAGAGCTACCTTTCCGGCGACCGCGATCCCGCCCTCTGGACGGCTGCCCTGCGCCGGGCCGTCGCTTCCCGCGCGGTCTGCCCCGCGTACAGCGGCTCTGCCCTAAAGGGCGAGGGCGTAAAGGCCCTGCTCACCGGCATGAGCCGCCTGCTTTCTACCCATTACGACGCAGGCGCCCCCTTCGCGGCGCGGGTCTACAAGATCCGCCACGACGCGCAGGGGCAGCGGCTGGCGCACATCAAGCTCCTGGGCGGCACGCTGCGGCCCCGGGACGCGCTGGTTTTGCCCAGTGGCGAGACCTACAAGCCCAACGAGCTGCGCCGCTGCGAGGGCGGCCGCTACCTGCGCGTGCCGCAGGTAAAGGCCGGGGAGCACGCGGTGCTGACAAACGCGGCCCTGTCCGTGGGCGACTGCTTGGGCGCGGCCGAGCCCTTGAAGGGGATGCAAATGCAGCCCCTGCTGTTCGCCTCGGTGGTGCCGGAGGACGGCTCCACGCCCCAGCAGCTGCTGGAAAAGCTGCGCCTTTTGGAGGAGGAAGACCCCCTGCTGGCGGTGCGCTGGCTGCCGGAAAAGCAGTCGCTGGAGCTGAGCTTCATGGGGCCCATCCAGCTGGAGGTCCTGCGCAGCCTGTTGGAGGAGCGCTTCGGCCTGCGCGTTTCCTTCGGCCCGCCCAACATACTCTACCGGGAGACGCTGCTGGAGCCGGTGATCGGCCGGGGCCACTACGAGCCCCTGCGCCACTACGCGGAGGTGCATCTGGAACTCCGCCCGCTGCCCCGCGGCTCCGGCATCAGCTTTGCGGACGAGGCCTCCCTGGACCTGCTGCCCGCGCCTTACCACTCCCTCGTGCGCACACACGTGCTGGAAAAGCAGCACATAGGGCCGCTCACCGGCTCGCCGCTGGACGATGTGGAGGTCTGTCTGCTCAAAGGAAAGGCGCACCTTAAGCACACCGAGGGCGGCGACTTCCGCCAGGCGGTGTACAGGGCCATCCGCCAGGGTCTGTTCAAGGGCAGGTGCCAGCTGCTGGAACCCTTCTACGCCTTCGAGCTGCGCATGGACGACGGGCTGCTCGGCCGCGTGACGGCGGAGCTCCTGCAACTGGAGGCGGAGGCGCTGGACCAGCAGAGCATGCAGGGCGAGGCGGTCCTGCGCGGGCGCGGCCCGGTGCGGCTGCTGCTGGATTTTCCCCAGCGCTTCCTTGCGCTGACGCGCGGCGCAGGCCTGCTCTCCTTCCGCTTCGACGGCTACGCGCCCTGTGCGGACGCCGACGAGGTGATCCGCCGGCGCGGCTACGACGCCCAGGCCGACCGGGAGAACCCCGCCGACTCCGTGTTCTGCCAAAAGGGCGCGGGCGTGCTGGTCGCCTGGGACAGGGCCGACGAATGGATGCACTTAAAGGACGCCTGACCATCTCTCCCGGCCGGGCGTCTTTTTTGCCCCATTTCATGCCCTGTGGGGAAAAATGCGCATTTCAGACGCAAAGCGGGATGGACATGCGCGTTTTTCTTTGGTAAAATATTTAATGTACTTATAATGTCCCCGCGCTTAATTTTCAAGCGCATTCGACCAGCGAGGAGGTAAACGCCATGTCCGCCGTATACTTCACCGAATCCAATTCCGACCTGCCCAAGAAGTACGTCGAGGAAAGGGACCTGCAGATCATCCACATGCCCTACCGCCTGGAGGAGCATGACTACGAGGACGACTTCGGCCAGTCCATCTCCCCCCACGACTTCTACGAAAAGGAGCGCCAGGGCATCGTCGCTACCACCTTCCAGCTGTCCCCCGAGCGCTACAAGGAGATCTTCACCCCCTATCTGCAGGCGGGGCACGACATCGTGTACCTGGCCTTCTCCTCCGCTCTTTCCGGCACCTACCAGAGCGCGATGGTGGCCAAGCCCGAGCTGGAGGAAGCCTTCCCCGACCGCAAGATCTACATCATCGACTCCCTCTGCGCCTCTTTAGGCGAGGGCCTGCTCATGCACCACATGCTGAACAAGCGCGACGCCGGCGTGCCCGACGAGGAGGTCGTGGCCTGGGCCGAGGCCAACAAGGGCCGCATGTGCCACTGGTTCACCGTGTATGACCTAAACTTCCTGCGCAGGGGCGGCCGCGTCTCCGCCGCCGCCGCGTTCCTGGGCACCATGCTCTCCATCAAGCCCATCCTGCACGTGGACGACGAGGGCCGCCTGGTCCCCGTGGAGAAGGTCAAGGGCCGCGCCCGCTCGGTGCAGGCGCTGGTGGACCACATGAAGCAGACGGTGAACATCGAGGAGAACTCCACCGTCTTCATCAGCCACGGCGACAGCGAGGCGGACGCCCAGCGCTTAAAGTCCCTGGTCGAGGAGGCCTTCGGCATCCACGACATCCGCATCAACAACATCGGGCCCGTCATCGGCACCCACTCCGGCCCCGACACGCTGGCCGTGTTCTTCCTGGGCTCCCACCGCTAAGCGCCGGGGAAAACGCCTGCATTTCGGAAGTTTGAAGGAGACGGATCGACCTTCCCCATGAAACTGGACTGGCATTCCCCGTATGCGAAGCGCGTGCTGCTCACCTGCGCCGCCGTCACGGGTAGCGCGGCGGTGCTGCTGGTGCTGTTCCGCCTGCTGTCGGACAGCGGCAACCTCTTTCACCAGCTCCGCTCCTTTTTGAGCCTGACCGGCACGGCACTGGCGCCCTTCGCGGCCGCGCTGGTGCTGGCCTACGTGCTCTCGCCCGTGACGCGCTTCTTTGAGAGGCACTTTTTTGCCCGCATTCTCCGCGGCGAGGAGAAAAAGGCCCTGCGCCGGGGGCTGGGCGTGCTCTGCACCTACCTGCTGCTGGCGCTGGTGGTGACGCTGGCCGTCATGCAGCTGTGGCCCGTTTTGGTCTCCAACATCCAGGAGTTCTGGGTCAACGCGCCCGCCTACCTCACCCAGGCCGAGCAGGCCGTGCGCACCGCCCTTGAGGAGGATTCGATCCTCTCACAGCCGGGCATCACCCGCGCGGTGCAGAACGCCATCGACGGCATGGAGAGCTGGGTGGACCGCCTGAGCGGGGACGCGCTCAACCGCCTCATCTCCCTCATCCAGAGCTTCGCCTCCTCGGTCGCGGACGTGTTCATCGCCCTGGTGGGCAGCATCTACTGCCTGCTGGACGGCCCGCGGATGCTGCGCAGTGTAAAGCGCCTTGTGCGCGCCGTGCTGGGGGAGCGCCGCGGGGGAAGGCTGCTGGCCCTGGGGTCTCTCTTTGAGAGCGTGTTCGGCACCTACGTGCGCTACCGCCTGCTGGAGTCGGTGGTGGTGTTCGCCCTGGTGTACCTGTGCTTCTTCCTGTTCGGCGTGCCCTATCCGGCGCTGTTCTCCCTGCTCAACGCGGCCACCAACCTGGTGCCCTACTTCGGGCCCCTGGTGGGCGGCATCGCGACCGTGGGCTTCCTGCTGATGATCGACCCCATCTCCGCCCTGTACGCGGGCGCCCTGGTGGTGCTGGTGCAGATGGTGGACGCCTACGTTTTGGGCCCCAAGCTCATGGGCGAGTCGCTGAACCTGCGGCCCCTGTACGTCATGCTGTCCGTCACGGCGGGCGGGGCGTTCTTCGGCGTGCCGGGGATGCTGCTCACCGTGCCCTGCGCGGCCTTCGTGGGCGCGCTGCTCTCCCGCTTCATCGACCGCCGTTTAAGTGAAAAGGGCAAAAAGCCCGAGGACAAGGCGGGGTAAAAGAACTTCCATGAACTGCAAAAGACGCCGAGGACGGTTTCCGTCCTGAAGTGATAAAAAGATGGTAGACACGAAAAGTGCCTACCATTTTTTGTGCTAGAATGAGGGAAAGGGGTGAGAAAC
>CANQPP010000052.1 GCA_947625765.1 uncultured Clostridia bacterium | reverse complement strand
CCTGCGAGGGCGCAGCCAGTATTCTAGGGCTTTGCCCGCACATGAAAAACCCCCGGCTTTGCCGGGGGATAGTTATTATGGCGTCATAAAAAAGCGGGGGTCTCTCCCTCGCACCTACCCCGGATGCCTGTCCGGGATTTGATTATAGGCCTACGTTGTGACCATCTGGAAATGAGAAGCAGATGTTGGCCTTTGCTCCCAATGCGGACGCGATTTTCTCCCATTCCTCCACGGTGAATTTCCCTGTGTTGATCCTCTTATTCAGAAGCTGCGGGGACCAGTCAAGCCGACGGGCCAGCTCTGAGTTCGTAATACCGGCATAAGCAACGCCCATTTCGACGATTTGTTTTGCTGTCATAGTGAACACACTCCCCTCTAACAGAATATAAACTAACACAGTATAATTGTCAAATAATGGTAGACAAAAAGAGAGCTAAAGAGCTGCGAACAAATCCAAAAACGAAGCAAACCATCTGACAGATTAGCAAACCCAGATGATGCTCGAAGTAATCAAAATCATCGTTTAGACAGTCCAGAGCAAAGATAAAATCCTGAAAGGCATAAAACGTATCCGATCCCAGGGTAAAAAGAGTTCCGAGTAGACCGCTAACAGTAAACGAGGAGGCCGGAAGATTTTGCAATGACTAACGCCATCCCCCGCTTCACCAATGATATCACCGAGAGTCGGCGCCCCGAAAGGCCACGCAGAGGAGCTGATCGAGGCAGGCGCCAAAGACTTGCAGGAAGCCGCACAAATCGTGCGGAACTTTAAAGTCAAGGCGTAAAAAAGTGAGCGGCCCCCTTCCAAAAGCGCCGCTCACAACCCAAACAGGGTGGAGCCGGGAGCCTTACCCCGGCCTACCTCCCATCTTAGCACAGTAAGGCAACGAAGTCAACCACCGCAAGCGGGAGCAGAAAGGTGCAAGATCAAGGCCAAGTTTTAAACAATAAAATTCTCTGAAGGAATGCGAGTTCCACCATACGAGAGGCATACGAACTCCAAGTGTTCGCATGCCTCTTTTGTTTTGCAAAACGCTGCGGCGGGGCTGCGCTGGGGGCATAAAGCGGCCGCCTTCCTCATAGAACGGCAGGGGGAAGGGGGCGGTCGGATGGCGCTGTCGCTGCTGGTGCTGGCGGCGGGGGTCTACTTTACGGTATTGACGGGCGTCTGCCAGCGGCGGTTCCCGTCCTTGAGTTTGAAGGCGCTAAAAAACGGCGCGGGCGGCGGCTTGGGCCCCTTCGAGGCGCTGAGCGCGGCGCTGTCCGGCACCATGGGCGTGGGCTCGCTGCTGGCCGTGAGCACCGCCCTGCAGCTGGGCGGGCCGGGCGCGCTTTTCTGGATGTGGGTGGGCGGCTTCTTCGGCATGGCGGTCAAATACGGCGAGGTGTATCTCTGCCTGCGGCACCGGGAGGGCGGCGAAGGCGGGGTGATGACCGCCCTGCGCGGGATCGGCTGCCTGCACCTGGCAAGCTTGTACGCCCTGTTCGTGCTGGCGGCCTGCCTGTTCTCCATCGGCGGCATGGCCCAATCCCAGGCGGCTGCCGTGGCCCTGCGCAGGGAGACGGGCCTGCCGCCGAACGCCTGCGCCTGGACCCTGGCCGCGGCGGCGCTCGCCCTCTCCTGCTTAAAGAAGGAACGCCTAGGCGCACTGTGCGCCTTGTGCTTCCCGGCGGTCGCGGGGCTGTACGCCTGCGGATGCCTGCTCTGTCTGTTTTTGCGGCGGGCTGCCCTGCCGGAGGCGCTGCTCTCGGTGTTCCGGGAGGGTCTCTCTCCCCGGGCCTTTTTGTCGGGGAGCGGCCTTGCCGCCCTGCGCTACGGCGTCGCCCGCGGCCTGTTCGCCAACGAGGCGGGCCTCGGCACCTCAGCCATGGCGCACAGCCTCTCCCGCGTCCGGGACGCGCGCCTGCAGGCCGGGCTCGGCATGGCGGAGGTGTTCGTGAACACGCACCTGCTCTCCACGCTGACGGCGCTGGTTCTGCTGTGCGCGCCGCGGGGGCTGTCCGGCGACGGGACCGGCCTGGCGCTGCGGGCCTTCGGCAGCGTCTTAGGGCCGCCGGGCGAGGAGCTGGTCTCCGTGATGGTGCTCTTCTTCGCCCTGTCCACCATGCCGGTGTGGCTGCTGTACGGCAGGCGGGCGGCCCGCTTCCTGTGGCCAAGGGTGCAGAACCGAGCCGTGGACGCCGCCGTGACGGCTGTTTATCTTATCTGCGTGTTCTTCGGCGCGTTGGCGGAGCAGGCGGCCCTGTGGCGCTTTGCGGACGTGCTGAACCTAGGACTCTGCCTGCCGAGCCTGTTTTTGCTGTTCCGCTGCCGGAGGGAAATCAGGGAAAGCTGCAAGGCGTGGCCCGTTCCGTAAAAAAGGAGATGCGCTTATCCGCGTTTTGGTGTATACTTTTGGCAGAAGAAAGCGACGGCTTTTAGGCGTCGGAAAGGCGGTCTTACGGGATGAAAAGAGGCGTTTCTCCCTCGATCATGTGCGCGAACATGCTGCGCCTGGAGGAGGACATCCGCGCGCTGGAGCGGGCGGGGAGCGAATATTTCCACTTTGACGTGATGGACGGGCGCTTCGTGCCCAACTTCTGCTTAGGGCCCGACCTCATCCGGGCCGTGCGGGAGATATCGGACGTGCCCGCGGACATCCACTTCATGGTGGAGGATCCGGGCAGGCACTTGGGCCTTTTCCCCATCCGGCAGGGCGACGTGGTGAGCGTGCACGCGGAGGCCTGCGTCCACCTGCAGCGGACGCTCCAGCAGATCAGGGACTTAGGCGCGCACCCCGCCGTGGCGCTTGATCCTGGCACGCCCCTGTGCGCCGTGGAGGAAGTGCTGCCGGACATCGATATGCTGCTGCTCATGAGCGTGAACCCCGGCTTTGCGGGCCAGAAGCTGGTGCCCCAGGTGCTGCCCAAGATCGAGCGGGCCAGGAGGATGCTGATAGAGGCGGGCCGCGGGGATGTGCTGATCGAGCTGGACGGCAACGTGAGCCTGGAGAACGCGCGCAGGATGCGTAAGGCCGGCGCGGACATCTACGTGGCCGGCACCTCCGCCGTGTTCCGCAAGGGAAGCAGCATCGAGGAAAACATGGCCCAGCTCCGCGCCGTCATCGAGGGCTGAAAACAGGCCTCGGTTACAAGAGACCTAAAAGGGGAAAATCCATGGAATATATCCGCATAACGAGCAGGGAGATGGACGGACTGCGGGCGCTCCACACCGCGTACAAGCGGGAGATCGGGGAAGAAGCGCCCACGGAGGAGGAGCTGATCCGCCTCTCTGAGGCCATCAAAGAAGAGCAGATCCTCTTTTTCGGCTGCGTCGACGGGGACAGGCTTATCGCCTGTTGTTCCGTCGCGCCGACCTTTTCCACGTTCAACTACCAAAAGGGCGGCGTGTTTGAGGATTTCTACATCGCTCCCGAATATCGACACAAGGGCATCGCCAGGCGGCTGGCCACCTTCGCATACAAGGAAAGCGGTGTCCGATCCCTCACGGTCGGCTGTGCCGACTGCGATAAGCAGATGTATATGGCGCTGGGCTTTGCCGTGCCGCTCGGCAACCTGCTTGCGTATGAGGGATGAGTTCCCGCACAAAACGACCGCCTCCTTTGTTCAAAACATAAGGAGGCGGTCTTGATATATAGGCGCAATATGGCGGCGGTCTTTATGCCCGCGCGATCTGGAACTGGCAGCCCGGCGTGCCCAGCCAGAAGACGCTTCCCGGGCCCAGCACCGCGGGGGACTGGGGCCGCAGCCTCTGGCCGGTGGAGAGGTAGGTGCCGTACCGGGAGGAAAGATCGGTGAGCAGCACCATATTGTTCTGCAGGTGCACCACGCAGTGGCGGCGGCTGACGCCGGGCGTTCCCTGGGGGAAGCAGACCGCGTTGGAGAGGTCCACCCCGATGGTGAGGGGCGCGCCGCCGATCACGTAGTTCTGCCCCGCGAGCGGCCCGGATGTGCACTGGAGCACGAGGGAATTGACGGGGACCGCATACCCGCCGCCGTAGGACGTGCCGCCATAGGGCGCGGCGGGCACGCCCACATCGCGGTCGCGGATGGTGGCGACGATGACGAACGTGAGCGCGACCGGGAACGCGAGCAAAAAGGGACCTACGCACAGGCTGGTCCAGAAGGCGCGCTCGCCCAGGGCGAACATGCCCCGCTTGCGGCAGAGGACCCGCGCGATCAGGCCCCAGACGACGCCGCTCCCAAGACCGAACACGACGAGGGCAAATAAGTCGAACATAAAGCCAGCCTCCCTTTTGTTGCTGGAAAAGAGTATAACACCTTCGCTTTTTGCCTCGTCCAGATCGTTTCCGGGAGGGCAGCTTCTGCCCTTAAAATAGCCTGAAATAAAGAGGGCTTCCAATATCTCCGCAGACCTCAAAGGCGCAATCCGACACCGCCTTAACGGATATCGAAACCGCCTTTGTGCGCATCGGCCTCTATGCGCACCTCGACCTGCCCGGGCACATCCAGTTTGAGCTCGCCGGTCCCGATGTTTTCCTCATCCAAAAGACAGTTTCCTTCCCTGTCCTTCACCTCGATGGAAAGGGAGCCGGATTCCGTCCTGACCGAAATGTGCAGGCTGTCGCCGTCCGGGTGAATGATCTTTTTCATCGTTCCATCGAGCTGCGCATAGCTTGCGGACCAGCTGCCCCATCCTTCGTGGCCCACATAGCCGATCCGCACCGCGGAGCGCGCGCTGGAAAAGCCTGCATAATACCCGACAAGCATCACAAGAATCACGAGCAGAATGACGCCGCCCGCCGCCAATGCGCCTTTGGAGCCCCTCTTCATGCTCACCACTCCTTCGTTTTTGCCTGTTTGCGGAGCTTGGACAGTTCCGCTTGATATATGAGCAGCCCCGTCGCGGATATGGCCGCAAGGACCGCCCAGCCCCAAGACCGAAGGACGATCCCCAAAGAGACGGACACGAGGAACAGATACAGCCAGGGCCCGCGCAGCTGTTTGCAATAGTTTATCTTGTCCTCGAACGTGGTGTGCATCTCAAAGGGCCTGCCGTCGCATTCCTTTTCTACGATCAGCAGCTCGCGGCCGAAGGTGCTGCGGTTCGCGGCGACCCTTCCGCCCGGCTCGGCCCAGGGCCGCAGGACGAGCTTTCCCACGTTCCAATTTAGATTGATATTCTTAAAATAGACGCGGTACCCGCAGTCCTCCAAAAAGCGGGCGTAATCGGCCGCGTTTGTCCTTGACTTCTGCCCGACGAACTCGACGCGGTACCGATACTTACCCTTCTCGCAGGGTTCAAACTCATAGAGCAGCTTTTCGGTGCGGATCAATCTGTATCCGCCTGCGGCCATACGGTCCAGCCATCTTTCCTGTGCGGAGATAAGCCCGCCGAAAAAGCGATAACACTTCCTGTTCATAACGTCCCTCCGACGATTTCCTTGGCCGTCCGCGTCAATTCTTCAAGCCGTTTAAGCTCCCTTTCGGCGGCCTGTTTGCCGAGTTCGGTGATCGCATACTCTTTCTTTCTGCCGCCGCTGCCGCAGGGCGCGATCCAGCCCTTCTCCTCCAGCGCATTCAGCGCTCCGTAAAGCGTTCCGGCGCCCAGGCGCAGGCGCCCGCCGGTCCTTTCCTCGATGAATTGCATCACCGCATACCCGTGCTTTGGCGCATAGGGCGACAGCAGGATGTAGAATGTCACCTCGGTGAGCGCGCCGCCCTTCACATTGTCGCGCATAAGGGCCTCCTTATTACGGTTACTGTAATAAATATATCAGTATCCGTAATAGCTGTCAAGTAGATTTCTTTGTTTTCGGATGGTATAATTGCTTGTGTTGGCATAGTATCTGGCTTTTTGCTTGGAGGGAAAAACGGTGCTGGAGAGCGGGTCGGTCTACCTGATCGTGCGCGACTTTGAGAGATCTCTGTCCTTTTATAAACAGCTTCTGGAAAGGGACGTTTCGTCGCAGAACAAGACGCGCTTTGCGATCTTCTATGTAGGAAGTCTTTGCCTCTGCCTGCTCAACGGGAGATTCGATGCCGAGCACCCGGAGCAGGTGGAGCGCGCCGGGGAATTTGACCCGCGCTACGACGACTTCGCGGCGGTCGCGGAAAGGCCGAACAGCGGAAAGATCGTCATCAACCTGGGCACGCCCGACCTGAAAAAGGAATATGCGCGCATCCGGGAAAAGCGGATCGGCTCCGATCTTACGGAGATACGCTACATGAACGCGCGCAGCCCTTACTGGTATTTCTGTCTGCTTGACCCAGACGGGAACGTCATCGAGATCACCGGCGGCTATGCGCCGGAGGGAGGCGCGCTTTGAGTCCGATCACTTTAGAGGCGGTCGCGGGGGTACTTGCGCTCAAAGAAGCGGCCGCGCCGGATGTGCGCCTAGCCGCGGGCGATATCCGCAAGCTGTCCGCGGGCCTTTACCGCAAAATCGGGGACAAACACATCGACAGCGTGTTCACGCTCTGCGAGGAGCTGCTTTCCCGGCGCGACTGGGCGCTCGGCGTGATCGCCTTCGACTGGGCGTACCGCGTGAGAAAGCAGTACGACGAGCGGACCTACGGCGTGTTTTTCGGCTGGCTTAAAAACTACGTGCGCGGCTGGGGCGATTGCGATGACTTCTGCACCCACGCCTTCGGCGAGCTGCTGCGGGGCCGGAAGGCGCTGTTCCCTTTGGTCCTTACCTGGACGCAGGACGTGGACTTCTGGGTGCGGAGAGCCTCGGCCGTGGTCCTGATCCCCTCTATCCGCCGCGGCGAGCTGGACGGCCTTGAACCTCTGCGGGTCGCCGACGCGCTGCTGCGCGACGAACACGAGCTGGTGCAGAAGGGCTACGGCTGGATGCTCAAGTGCTATTCAGAGATAGAGCCCGAGACCGTCAAGCAGTACCTGATCGACCGCCGCGCAGCCATGCCCCGCACCGCGTTCCGTTACGCGCTGGAAAAGTTCGACCCCGCGACCCGCGCGCAGCTCATGGCGCTCTGAAAAAATCAAGCAAAGAACAAAGGCCCCGCTTTGCGGGGCCTTTGCGTATGCGTTGGGATAGAGAAAAATGCGTTAAACGGAGGCCTTGGAGGCTTCCAGGGCGGCGATGACGCGGTCGCACCAGGCGTCGAACTCGGGGTCGGGCCGCTGGCACTCCTCGGGGTGGGAAAGCACATAGTTAAGCGTGATGCGGGCGCCCACATGGAAGGGCACGGTGGTGCGCAGCTCGGGGGAGAGACGCTTGACCTTGCTGTTGTCGAACACGGCGGAGACGGACTTATCGCCCGTGAGCGTGCCTTCCAAATCGAAGCCGTTCCTTGCGCTCACGTCGGCCAGGTAGTCGCTGGAAACGTGGTAGGCGTGCAGCTCAACGCCCAGCGCGTCGGCGATGGTCTGGTAGATCTGGTCCCAGGTGAGCACCTCGTCGCCGGTGATGTGGAAGGCCTCGCCGATGGCGTGGCGGTTGCCCATGAGGCCGGTGAAGCCCAAGGCGAAGTCGCGGTTGAAGGTGACCTGCCACAGGCTCGAGCCGTCGCCCTGGATGATCACGGGCTTGCCGTCCAGCATGCGCTTGACCACCTGCCAGAAGCCCTTGCGGCCCTGCACGGCCAGGGGCAGGAAGTGCTCGTCGTAGGTAAGGCTTGGCCGGACGATGGTCACGGGGAAGCCCTCTTCCCTGTACTTCTGCATCAGGAACTCCTCGCAGGCGATCTTGTTGCGGGAGTACAGCCAATGGGGATTGGCCAGCGCCGTGCCCTCGGTGACGATGTGATCGGCGGCGGGCTTGTGGTAGGCGGAGGCGGAGCTGATGTAGATGTACTGCCGCGTCTTGCCCTTGAACAGGCGGTAGTCGCGCTCCACCTGGTCCACGGTGAAGCCGATGAACTCGCACACCGTGTCAAAGTGCATGCCCTCGATCTTGGCGGCCACATCCGCTTCATCGTTGATGTCCGCGATGATGGTGTGCACGCCCTGCGACAGCTCGCGCTTGCGGAGGCCGCGGTTGATCAGCCAGACCTCCCAGCCCAGCTCCCCGGCCAGCCTGCGCACCACGGCGCTGCTGATGGTGCCCGTTCCCCCGATGAACAATGCCTTCATGATGAGTCTCCTCCTTAAGTGTTTCTGAATGTTCTTGATTATCCGTCAGCCGCCTATAGAATCGGCGGCTTTGTTTAACGTATCCTAGGCGGCGTGACCGTGCCGCGCTGCATATACCGCGTCGGGATCCAGCCTATCTGCGCGGGGCGGTCGAACTTCTCCCGGCGGAGCCTTAACATCTCCAGGATCGCCTCGCCGATGCCGTCCAGCTCGAAGCCTACCGAGTCGATGGCCGGGGACAGCGAGCGGGCCAGCACGTCGTCGTAGCCCACGATGGAAAGGTCCCGCGGGATGCGCATCCCACGCTCGTAGGCCGCCTGCATCGCGCCCGCGGCGAGCCTGTCCGCGGTGGCCATCACCGCCGTCGGCGGCTGCGGCAGGGAGAACAGCCTCTCCGCCGCCTGCTTTCCGTATCCCACGTCGTAATCCGGCATGAGGCAGAGAAGGCTTTCATCCGGTTCAATGCCCGCCTCCGTCAGCGCGTCCCTGTATCCCTGCAGCCGCTGCTCCTCCACCTTGTCCCAGGGCTCAACGGCGATCAGGGCGATGCGCTTGTGCCCCGCCTTTACGATCCTGCCCACGGCGTCCCGGACGGCTTTTCGGTCGTCCACCAGCAGGCTGTCGATGCCCTGCTCCAAAAAGCCCCGCTCCACGGCCACCACCGGCGTCTTCGACTTGTGCAAAAGCGCGAACATCTCCGGCGTTATGCGCGTGTTGGAGATGATCGCCAGCCCCTCCACGTGCAGGCCGATGAAGTGCCGGATCAGCTGCAGCTCCGTGCTCTCGCTGCGCGGCGTTTCCATGGTCAGCGTCCCGTAGCCGGCGGCGCGCGCCGCGCGCAGGATGGGCTCGTTGATGCGGTCGTACAGGCTGTTGTCGTTCTGCAAGACCAGGCTCCCGATCAGGCCGCTGCGGCTCTTTTTGAGCATCCGCGCGCTCTCGTCCGGCACGTAGCCCAGCTCCGCCACCGCCCGCTCGACCCGCTGGCGCGCCTCCTTGGAAACGTAGCCGTTGTTGTGCAGCACGCGGCCCACCGTGGCGATCGAGACGCCCGCCGCGCGGGCGATGTCGCCCATCGTCATCTTCATCAGCGCCTCCCTTCCGGCAAGTATGGTATCGTTACCATATCCGTGGTATCAGTATATGGTATCGTTACCACATTTGTCAATAGGCCCGCGGAATTTATTTTTGCGTCCGAGCGCCTGGGCCGCATATCGTTCTTTCTTACTTTAAAAAACGACGGGCCGCTTTGTATGCCTTCTGCGACAAAGTTGTAAGAGCTTTGTTTCAATTGGGGCGGAGGCGTTGACAGGGACGGGGGGAGAAAGGTATCATTACCATAGAGCAAGTATGCCGCACGGCCGCGCGATCAGGTAAACGCCCTTATGATCCGTTCTGCGCGGGAAGAGAAAATGAATGCGGAAAAGGACCACATAAGCAAAGGCAAACAATATGAAGAAGAACGACAACCATAAAGACCAAAACAGGGAAGGCGGCCTGCGCTTCCAGGCGCCGCGCTTTTCCTACAAGAGAAGCCAGGCCAAACACGCCTCGCGGGGGAACCCCTTTCTCTCCCTTTGGGAAAAGTTGAAGGCTGTGTTCACGCCCCTTAGCCCCAAGCGGCTGGCGGTCCTCTCCAGCGTGCTGCTGGTGCTGGTGACGCTGCCGGTGCTGGTGCTGGCCACGGTCAGCTCCACCCGGATCAGCATCCGGCGCTTCTCGGCCCAGACTGTCTCCGGCGGCGCGCCCGGCCAGACGTCGGCCCCTGAACAGCCCGCGGAAAACGGCCTGCTGCGTCTGCAGGCCACGCCCACGCCGGTGCCCACCGCCGCGCCCACGGCAACGCCGACGCCCACGCCCGAGCCCACGGTGGAGCCCCATCCTTCCAACATGGTGATCCACCACGGCATCGAGGCTCCGGTCGTGGCGGAGATCCAGGCCCGCTTGATGGAACTGGACTACATGGAGGACGACGAGCCCACGCAGTACTTCGGCTCCATCACCGAGAACGCGGTGCGCCTGTTCCAGCGCCAGCACGGGCTGGACGTGGACGGTAAGGTGGGCATGGAGACCTACTCCCTGCTGATGAGCGACCAGGCCACCCGCTACACCGTGACCATCGGCGCGGACGGCACCGATGTGGAGGAGCTGCAGTCCCGCCTGCGCGAGCTGGGCTACATGGACGACGTGACCGGCCACTTCGGCGAGACCACCGAGGAAGCGGTCAAGAAGTTCCAGCAGCTCAACGGCCTGGACGACGACGGCAAGGTGGGCTCGCAGACCCGCGAGGCCCTGTACAGCGCCGACGCCAAGGCCAACTACATGAAGTACGGCGAAAAGAGCGACGAGATCAAGGAATACCAGGAGCGCTTAAAGAAGCTGGGGTATCTGACCACCACGCCCGACGGCAGCTACGGCTCGGACACCACCGCCGCCGTCAAGCGCTTCCAGGAGCTCAACGGCCTGATCCCCGACGGCTTCCTGGGCTATAACACCATCCGCACGCTGAGATCCTCCTCCGCCCAGGCCAACGCCTTGAAGCTGGGCATGGAAGGCGACGACGTGGAGCGGGTGCAGACCCTGCTCAAGAAGCTGGGCTACACCTCCAACGTCACCGGCTATTTCGGCTCCATCACCCAGGACGCGGTCAAGGCCTTCCAGAAGCGCAACAGCCTGGGCGCTGACGGCGTGGTGGGCAGGGAGACCATGAGCAAGCTCACCTCCTCCAAGGCCAAGAAGGCGTCCTCGTCCTCGGGCGGTTCTTCCTCCTCCGGCGGCTCGTCCTCGGGCGGTTCTTCCTCCGGCGATTCCTCCGGCGTGGATAAGCTCATCTCCGTGGCCAAGTCCAAGCTGGGCTGCTCCTATGTGTACGCCTCCAAGGGCCCCAACACGTTCGACTGCTCCGGCTTCGTGTACTACTGCTTGAACCAGGCCGGCGTCAGCCAGGGCTACATGACCTCCGCCGCCTGGCAGAGCTGCTCCAAGTACCCGCGTATCACCTCCATGTCCAGCATGAAGCGCGGCGATATCATCAGCTTCGAGGGCCACGTGGGCATCTACCTGGGCGACGGCCAGATGATCGACGCCTCGTCCTCCTCCGGCAAGGTGCGCATCACCTCCGGCATCCTCTCCTCCTCCTACTGGAAGAGCCACTTCGTCTGCGCGTACCGCGTGTTCTAAGGCAAAAAGCGGGAGGCGTTCCCTTTGCGAAAGGGGAGCGCCTCCCTTTCTGTTGCGGCAAAACAAATGAAATAGGTAAAAATGAAAATACAAAAAATAGTTTGAAAAAAAACTATTTGAAAGTGTTGACGGGCAATAGATATAGGTGCTATACTTGTTTCATAAAGCAAAACAGGGGCCGCCGCTGTTCGAGCCGCGTTTCGCGCCTTTCTCGGCGTCTATTTGAGGCCCTGAGCGCCGGGCCCTGTCGAGCATAGTTATAGAAAGGGTGAGTTTGATGGCAAGCAAAGCGAGTCGTTGGGTTTCATTGGTCCTGGGCGTCCTGCTGCTGGCCGTGCCGGCCTTCTTCTGCCTGTATCTGGCCAGGCACGCCTACGTTTCCGAGAGCGGCTGGGGGATGGAGGCCACGCCCTCCCTGTTCGTGCTCACGCTTCCGATGGCGCTGGGGCTGTGGCTGCTGGGCGCCCGCTCCCGCCTGACGTTGCCGGAGCTGCTGCCGGGGCTCATCCTCTCCCTGATCGCCTGCCTGCTGACGAACGGCCCGCTGTTCTTCGGGCATTTTGAGGACGGGGCCATGGACCTTCTGGCCTTAGATCCCCTGCAGGGCCTGCTGTTCTGGCTGCTGGCCATCCGCGCCGTGGAGTGCCTCGTCCGCAGGGAAAGCCGTGGCTTTGACCGAAAGCCCGCGCTCCTGAACGCCCTGCTGCCCCTGCTGCTGGCCGCCGTGACCATCTGCCTGGGGCTTTTGATGCGGCCCCTGCCCTCGGATCTGATCAAGGATCCCGATCGGATGAAGTTGATGCAGGGCCTGCGCAACTACCTGGCCGTTCCGCTGCTCAGCCTGATCGGAGCCGCCTTCTTCGGCCTGTTCGGGCCGCGCCCGGAAAAGGGAGCGGGCGCGTGGCTGCTGCTGGGCTTAGGGGTCGTCGGCGTTATCGCCTATGTTTTGTGCGTCGCCTTCCCGGTCGAGGATGCCTCTGTGGGGCGTTTGGTGATGTCCCTATATACCAGCCTCATCGCGGGCGAGAGCAACAGCGCCGGGCTGCAGCTGTTCGCAGGCACGGCGGCCCTGGGGCTCGCGGGCCTTCTGCACAAGGAAAAGAAGGCCGCGTAAAACTGCGTCGAATGAGAATACAAGCAAGGAAGGGATGCCTGCGCATCCCTTCCTTCTCTTTTGCCCTTTTTTCCGCGCAAGCCTTCTTCTGTTGTTTAGCGGGTTTTCGCCCCCGCTGAAAACCTGGCCAAGCTCTGCCGATCCGTCCTTCCAAGATCCATTGCATCGCCGGGAATTTTTCCCTTACAAAAACCCCCGACATCACACCGCCGGAGCTTCTCTGCTTGTTTGGCTTCGCTTCTACCAAACCTTCATAGCCGCAAGGATTCCACACCACCGCATTTTTTCTTATTCTGAATCTTTTATTTTCTGATATTACATTTATTATTTGATTTTTGTCTATATGACCACACGGCATCGTACTATCGGAACTTTTCTGTTTGGAAGCGTTTCCATCAAACCCACCTATCCGTAAGGATCAACATAGACAAATTATCTATATATGTGCTTCTACCAAAATTAAACCCCCGACATTGCACAGTCGAGGGTCCTGTTCGTATGATGTACTGTTCGGTCAAGGCAGGGGAAGACGGTCCGAGAGGCAGCGGCCGGAGGCGGCGTACAGCTCCACATGTACGTGAAAGCCCGCGTCCCGCTCCAGCAGGGGACTTTCGCCCAGGAAGCCCAGGCTCTGCCCGGTGGCCACGGCGGCGCCTTCCTCCACCAGCAGCTCGTCGGACAGGCAGGCGTAGAGGCAGCGCTCCCCCTCGGTGGAGAGCAGCGTCAGGCACTGGCCCCATCGGTCGTCCTGCCAGATGCGCTCCACACTGCCCGCGAACACGGCGCGCACCGGGGTCTCGGCGTCCCCTAAGTAATCCACGCCCGCGTGCTGCCGCCATTCGCCTAAGGCCTCGTCGTAGGCCAGCCCGTCCCCCGAGCAGGTCTCGCCCAGGCGGGCGCCCTCCACGGGCAGGTGCAGTTCGATGGACGCGGGCGTTTCCAGCACGACGCCCTGGCTCAGCGCCGCGACGGGCGTGGGCGCGGGCGTCGCGTAGGTGGTCACCTGCGGCGGCTCCGGCTCTGTTTCCGCCGACGGCCTGCGCGTCCACAGCGCCGTGAATCCGATGATCGCAAAGCAGAGGCACAAGACCACCCCGAAGCCCCGCTTGTCCCAAAACTCCGTGAATCTCCGCCGCAGCCCGGCAGCGCGCTCCTTCCTCAAAACAGCCTCACTTCCCTTTCCCTGCTTTCTGTTGGAAAGCATGTCCGAAAAAGGGAAACTCCATGCGTCAAAGGCAGACTTTGCGCTCCGGCAGAATAACACGCGATTTGCCTCAGAGGAAACAGGCCTCCCTGAGAAAAACAAATTAAGCGGAATGCCACGGCACGAACGATACCACTTCAATTTTTAACTGGATGCGCTCATGGTCGTAAAAGCGAATAAAGGTCAAAACGTCCGCCGACCTCTCGGAAGTTTTCGTCCATAGCATTATCATAGCAATTTCCGTGCCCTGAGATAAACGGTGTTGCACCGTGTTCATGTGTCAGTCCAAAGTATACTTGCGAGCTGTGCTGAAACCCCTGATCCACTGTTGGAGGTGGGGTTCCGCGGCGACCTTTTCGTTGCACAATCATAACCACCGGCTTAGCCGGTGGTTTGACTTTAGCCCTATAAGGGCATAAGACCGGCAGCGCTCACGCGCTCCGAAGTCCTGCCAGCCGCACCAATTCCTCTGGCCGCCCCTAAAGGGGCTCATTGTTTACTCGCCTTTTTTCACCGGCTCACCCGTAAACGGGTCGATCAGTTCCTTCATCGTTAGTTGTTCATACTGCTTATCCTCTGCTAATTGGTTCCTTATGTACTCCTCTATCGCTTTTTTATTCCTTCCTACCGTATCTACAAAGTATCCTCTGCACCAGAATTGCCTGTTCCCGTACCTGTACTTTAGGTTCGCAAACTTATCGAAGATCATCAATGAGCTTTTTCCCTTTAGGTACCCCATAAATTCTGCTACGCTGTACTTCGGCGGTATACTCACCAGCATGTGGATATGATCCGGGCATGCCTCCGCTTCTATAATCTCTACTCCCTTTCTCTCGCATAGCATTCGCAGTATCTTCCCAATTTCTACTTTGATCTTCCCGTATATGATCTGTCTCCGGTATTTTGGCGCAAATACTATATGATATTTGCAATTCCAACTTGTATGTGCTAGAGTATTCTTGTCCATTCGTTTTCTCCTTTCTTTTTTGGGTGTGGCTGGCCGGCCTTTTCCATTTTAGCATAGGAGTTACGAATGGACTACTCATAGCTGTAAGCTTTTGGAACCCCCACAGTATGTGGGGGTTTTCTTTGCACAAAAAGAAGCACCTGGAATCTAACCAGGTGCTTCTTCTCCGCGCCGCTTTGGTAACGGCGCTACCAAGACGAACGCCTTGCCGATGAAATACAGCATGGCGGGTGGTTCGTCCGGCTCTCCAATGGTGGAGCATAGGGGATTCGAACCCCTGACCTCAACGATGCGAACGTTGCGCGCTACCAACTGTGCTAATGCCCCACGCACATTCGCCAGCTTATCTGGCGCAATGCTTATCATAGCATAGTCGGCAAAAGAATGCAAGCGTTTTTTGCGCCATATCCAAAGATGGCAAAAGTCAAGAGTAAAAGCAGAAAAAATTAAAAAAATTTTTTGAAGGCGCTTCAAGCGGCGGAAACGGCGGCGGAAAACAGGCTTTCCGCCGTCTGAAAGCCCAAAACTTCCCGCGGATAGTTGTTTATCCAGTCTTGCACCCGCCGAACGTACGCGTCCGTTATCTTCCCGAAGTCCGTTCCCTTCGGGAAGAAGCGGCGGATCATCTTGTTTATGTTCTCATTCGTTCCGCGTTCGTACGCGCTGTACGGATGGCAATAATAAACCTTCGTTCGCACGTCGCCCGCTCGAAGCACCGATCTTTCCATTCCGGCGCAATCGGCGAATTCCGAACCGTTGTCCACCGTTATGCTCTTGAAAACCTTTTTGAAGCGCCGCCCGAATTTCCGTTCCAGCCTGTTCAGCGCGGCGACGACGGAAGCCGTCGTCATATCCTTTATCGGTATAATGATTTCCCGCCGCGTCAACCGCTCCGAAAGGACAAGCAGGGCGCGGCGCGTCTTTTTCCGTCCGGCGACGCAATCCATTTCCCAATGTCCGAACGTTGCCCGCTCCGCCACCTCTTGCGGCCTGTTCTCGATGCTTTCCCCGCGTGGCGGGCGCGCGGCTTTAACCTTCCTGTACCCGCGCTTCCGCTGTCCGCGTTCCGGAAGGTCTTTGCGCGTCAGCCGAAGGAAAACGCCCTTGTCAATGTAGTTGTATATCGTCTTTTCGCTGATCTGCGTTTTGAACGAAAGCCCCTGCGTTCTGATCTCCGCGACGACGGCGGCGGGCGAATACCGTTCGTCCGCGATTTTCCTTTCGATGAATTCCGCAAGCTCCCGATCACTTCCGATCTTCAAGTCGCCGCCCTTCGCGGAAAGGTTGTCGCGGTATCTCTGTTCGGCGATTTCCGGCGAATAGCGTTCCTCCGTCGTCAAGTCCGAATTCAAATGCGTGTACGTCCCGCGGCGAAGCTCCCTGTATATCGTCGAATTGTGTACGTGCAAGCGATCCGCGATCTTGCAGGGCTTCAAGCCCTCTTTCAACGCCTGTTCGATTTTTAACCGATCTGTCCACGTCAAATGCTTGTGCATCTTCCGAACCTCCAATAAAAAAGCAAAAGGGCGGCATATCCTGCCGCCCTTCCGCTGGCTTCATTCCTCCGTCAAGAACTGTTCGATCGCCTTTTTTACAATCTGCGCTTGCGGCGTTCCCGTCGCGGCGCATTTCTCTTTGAACGCCTCCGCAAGCTCTTTCGGAACGCGAACGATAATTGATCCGTACACGCGGTTATTATACCTATTCTTCACCGCCGAAGAAGTTTTCGTTTTTCTCTTTTCCGCCATGTTGCCGCCGCCCCTCAAAAGATTTCTTCCCGCTCGACGTACGCGCGCAAACCCGCTTCGTCTTTGCAAACGTCCTTCGGAACTTTGATTTCGACGGTCAGCGCGCCAATCTTGCGCGATACCACCCACAAAGCAGCTTTTTCCGTCACGTCGTAGATTTTGCCGTTTTTCTCGATGTTCATTTCAAGCCCCTTTCCGCCCGCTGTAGGACTACAATAGATCTTGGACATAGGGAAAAAGAATAGAAGGATGCAACCGGATCTGTTATCATTAAGC
>CANQPP010000051.1 GCA_947625765.1 uncultured Clostridia bacterium | reverse complement strand
CCCGTGGGCCGGGCCTGGGCGCGCGCATGCGCGCGCCCAGGCCCGGCCCACGGGTGACGGGAACTTTTTTTGGCTCCTTTGCCTCTCAGCCCCGTTTGTTGCGGGTGTATTTGGAGAAATCCAGCTGGTTGTTCTTCTCGGTGCCGTCCAGCAGGCGGCGGATGTTGCTCCTGTGGGCGAAGTAGACCAGGCCCATCATGATCAGCACGAACACGCACATGGGCCACTGGCCCCAGCAGGTGATCAGGTGATAGACGGCGTAGATGGCCAAAATGGCCAGGGACGCGATGGAGACGGTCTTGGTGAGCAGCACGATCAGCACGGTGATGAGCAGGGCCGCGATGCCCTCCCAGGGGTTGATGACCAGGGCGACGCCCAGGCAGGCGGCCACGCCCTTGCCGCCGTGGAAGTGGTACACCACGGGCCACATGTGCCCGACCACGACGAAGATGCCGCCTAAGTACACGCCGATGGGCCCCTCCAGGAACACGTTCCCGACGGTGATGCCGTCGGGCCCTAAGAGCCAGAGGCCCAGCAGGCAGGCCAGCGCGCCCTTGAGCGCGTCGCCGATCAGCGTGAGCAGGCTGGCCTTGGCGCCCAGCACGCGGAACATGTTGGTGGCGCCCGTGGACTTGGAGCCGTGCTCGCGGATGTCGATCTTAGCCAGGCGGTTGGAGATGATCATCCCCGCGGAGATGTTCCCCAGAAAGTAGCTGCCAACGATCACGATGAGCATCTTTACCCAGACCATGGTTTATTCCTCCTTTTCGCCCCGCTCGCGGGCCACGATGCGGATGGGCGTTCCATCCAGTACGAATGTCTTGCGGAAGTGGTTCTCCAGGTAACGCTCGTAGGAGTAATGGAACAGTTCCTTATCGTTGACGAACAGCACGTAGGTAGGCGGCGAGGCCGAGGCCTGCGTGGCGTAAAAGATGCGTAATCGGCGGCCGTTGCTGCTGGGCGGCGGCGTGACGGATAGGGCGTCGTGCAGCGCGTCATTGAGCAGGCCCGTTGTGATCCTGCGCCGCGCGTTCTCGCAGACGCGGTCCACCTCCGGCAGCAGGCGGTTCACGCGCTGGCCGGTCTTGGCGGAGATGAACAGGAGCGGCGCGTAATCCAAGAACTTGAGGTCCGCGCGGACCTTCTTCGTGAACTTTTCCAGCGTGCCCGTTTCCTTGTCCACCGCGTCCCACTTGTTGACCAGGATCACGCAGGCGCGGCCCTCGTCCGCGATGTAGCCCGCGACCCTCTGGTCCTGCTCGGTCACGCCGTCCTGGGCGTCGATGAGCAGCAGCGCGCAGTCGCAGCGGCGGATGGCCGCCAGGGAACGGATCACCGAGTAGCGCTCGAGCGTCGCCGCCTTGATCTTGGCCTTGCGGCGTATGCCCGCCGTGTCGATGATGATGTAGTCCCGGCCGTTCTGGGTGAAGGGCGTGTCGATGGCGTCCCGCGTGGTGCCCGCGATGTCCGAGACCATAACGCGCTCGATGCCTAGGATCGCGTTGACCAGCGAGCTCTTGCCCACGTTGGGCCTGCCCACCACGGCGATCTTCAAGGGGCCTTCCCCTTCTTCCTCCTCCGTCCCCTCCGGGTCCGGCAGCAGGGCGCAGAGCGCCTCCAGCAGGTCGCCGATGCCCAGCAGGTTCACCGAGGAGATGGGCATGGGCTCGCCCATCCCCAGGGCGTAGAAGTCCATGCGGTCCATATCCTTCATCGGGGTGTCCAGCTTGTTGACCACCAGCAGCACCGGCTTCTTGGTGCGCCGGAGCATATCGGCCACCTCGAAGTCCGCGCCGGTCAGCCCCTCGCGGCCGTCCACGAAGAACAGGATGACGCTGGCGGTGTCGATGGCCACGTTCGCCTGGGTGCGCATCTGCACCAGCAGCGGGTCCTCGGAATAGGGGTCGATGCCGCCGGTGTCCACCAAGGTGAACGTGTAGTTCTGCCAGGTCACGTCCGCGTACACGCGGTCGCGGGTCACGCCGGGCGTATCCTCCACGATGGAGATGCGCGCTCCGGCCATTTTATTGAAAAACGTGGATTTTCCTACGTTGGGCCGTCCCACGACGGCGACGATGGGCCTTGCCACTTTAGATCAGTTCTCCTCCCTGGCCCGTCAGGGCCGCGATCAGACCTTCCCCGCTGTCCTCCGAAATGCGGATGCGGATGCCCAGCGCCTCCGCCAGCTGCTCGGCGGTGCTGTCGTCCAGAAACGTATGGGTGCCCGCGCGGAACATGCAGTCGCTCAGGATGAGCTCGTCCGCCTTTTCTCCTTGCAGGGCTTCTCTTAGGCAGCCGCCTGTCAGCAGCCCCGTCACCGTCACGTCCCCGCCGAAGAACAGGTTCGGCACCCCGCGCACGCGCACGTGCACGTTCGGAAGCTCGTAGCCGTTCAGCATCGCCTCCAGCTCCGGCGCTGCGGACACGCCGCAGGCAAGGAGCAGCTCACGCGGCTTTTCCGGGAAGCGGGCGTCCTCCAGCGCGTACTCCAGGTCCTGCCGCAGCAGGGCGAATTTGCCCACGCCGTTCTCGATCTGCGGGAAGCCCTCGTAGGACTCGGCCTTGGGCACCGGCTGGCCCGCCAGCACGTACAGCTCGTCCGAGGCGAACACGAAGCGCGTGCCGTGCTGCTTGTAGAAGCGTTTTTGGTAGCGCCGGATCAAACGCAGTATGTCGTCGGCCTCGTCCTGCGTGGGCACGCGCAGGGGCGTGAGCCCCTCCCGAAAGCCGGTCAGCCCCACGGGCACGATGGCCAGCGACAGGGCCGCGGGCATGAGGGAGGCGCAGTCCTCGATGGTGCGCTCCAGCTGCTCCCCGTCGTTGCAACCCGGCACCAGCACCACCTGCAGGTGGTACTCGATCCCGGCGGCCTTGAGCTTGCGCAGCTGCTCCATGATCTTGCCGCCGTTCTTGTTGCGCAGCATCGCGGCGCGCAGCTGCGGGTCGGTGGCATGCACGGAGATGTACAGGGGCGAGGCGTGGCGGCGGATGATGCGGTCCAGCTCCCGGTCGGGCACGTTGGTCAGTGTGACGAAGTTGCCCATCATCAGGGACATGCGCCAATCGTCGTCCTTCACGTACAGGCTTTCCCGGCAGCCCGGGCGCATCTGGTCCACGAAGCAGAAGATGCAGCGGTTGGCGCACAGGTGCGTGGTGAGCAGGCTGTCCTCGAACTGCACGCCCAGCTCCTCCCACTCGTCCTTCTCGCACTCCACTTCCTGTATCTCGCCGTCCCGCTCGAACTGCACGCGCAGGTGGTCGCCGGAGACCAAATACTGGTAGTCGATCACGTCCAGTACGTTTTCGTCGTTGAGCTTGATGAGTTTATCGCCCGGGCGCAGGCCCAGCTCCATCGCCAGGGAATCGGGCTCTACGGAGCGGATCACGTGCGGCATGGAAAAACAAGCCTCCCTGTAAAGAAAAACCTTGGGCGCCCTTGCCCGCGTTTGGACATCTTCATGACCCAAACGCGGGACATGCGCATGGAGGTCATTTGGAAATATTATCGCCCATACCGGGGAAATAGTCAAATAAATTCTTTCGGCACCCACAAAAGAAACGGGAAAAATACCATTTTTATCAAAACCTGCCGGACTTCCCGCAAGGAGAGACTTTCCATTTTTTCGCCGCTGTGTTATACTGAGGTTAAGGAAGAAACGCCCCCAAAAAGGCGGGCGCTTCCCCAAAGAAAACAGACACGAACAAACACAGGAGGTATGCTTTGTCATGAAGACCATCAAGGCACAGAAACTCACCCGCGAAGCCTTCCGCCCCTACGGCGACTTTGTTGAGCTCATCCGCGACGCCAAGGAGATCGAGGGCCATCCCACCGACTTCACCCCCGACATGATTCGCCTGAACCTGTCCCGCTTTTCCATCGCTTCCTTCTCCATCTGCCGCGTGGAGCCCAGGGAAATGATCGTGAACGCCTCCGAGTACCACTCCTACACCTGTGAGGGCATCATCCCCCTGGATGGCGACATCATCATCCACGTGGGCAAGCCCTACCGCGGCAAGCTGAACGCCGACAAGATGGAGGCCTTCTACGTTCCCTACGGCACCATGGTCACGCTGAACCCCGGCGTTCTGCACATGGCCCCCTACGCGGTCAACGACACGGTCAACACCATCATCGTGCTGCCCGAGCGCACCTACGCCAACGACTGCATCGTGCTGCGCCACGGCGAGGACGAGCAGCTGCTAATCGAAAAGTAATAAAGCCGCACCCACAGCAAGGAGCAAAATTCAATGGAAAAGAACATTCTGGGCACCCGGACCGTGGTGCAGATCGGCTTTGTGGTCAACGACATCGAGAAGGCCTCCCAGGACTTCGCCGACTTCCTGGGCGTGGAGAAGCCCGCCTGGTCGCTGACGGACACCATCGACAAGACGCAGTGCGAGTACAACGGGCAGCCCTGCCCGGCCCGCAGCAAGCTGGCCTTCTTCCACGTGGGGCAGAACCTGGACATCGAGCTCATCGAGCCCGACCAGCAGCCCAGCGTCTGGCGCGACGTGCTGAACGAGAAGGGCGAGGGCATCCACCACATCGCCTTCATCGTGGACGGCATGAAGGAGAAGCTCATCAAGCTGGAAAACAACGGCATGAAGCTGATGCAGAAGGGCGAGTACGTGGGCGGCCGCTACGCCTACGTGGACTGCTTGAGCCAGCTCAAGACCATCGTGGAGCTGCTGGAGAACGACTAAAACGGTCCTTTCGGCAGGGAAAACCAAACGCGAAAGAAGCGGCAAAGCCCCGGCAAAAAGGGGCCTTGCCGCTTTGCAAAATGGGGAGGAAAGATGGGGATGGAGAAAACGCTGCGGGGCTTTGCGCCCGTCTGGAACGGGGACATCCGCCGCCTGGTGATCGGCTCCATGCCCTCCGCGATCTCCCTGCAAAGAAACGAGTATTTCGCCAACCCGCGCAACGCCTTCTGGCCCATCGCGGGCAGGGCCCTAGGGTTTCCCGTGGAGGGGAGCTACGAAGAGCGGACGCGGGCGCTGCTGATGCGCGGCGTCGGCCTGTGGGACGCGGCGAAAAGCTGCAGGCGGCCGGGGAGCCTAGACAGCGCCATGCGGGAGGTGGAGCTCAACGACTTCGGCCCGCTGCTTTCCGCCTGCCCGGCACTGGATACGGTGCTGTGCAACGGAAGAAAGGCCTACGAGCTGTTCCTGCGCGCGCCGGGCGTGCAACGGCGCGTGCGCGCGGTGTACCTGCCGTCCACCTCTCCGGCCCACGCCGCTTTGGGCTTTGAGGAAAAGCTGGCGGCCTGGGGGCCGTACCTGCGCGGGGAACAGTAGGCGTTTCCCCCGCTCGGGCGCATTGTGATATTTTAAAAAACGGAAGGAGTGAGGATGAGATGGGACCCGATCGCGCTGCATTGCTGCAGGCGCGGATGCTGGAGGCCGCGCGGGGCGACAGCGCCCATGACGGCCAGCACGTGGAGCGCGTGCTGCGCACGGCGCTCAAGTTGGCTGAGGAGGAGACGGACGTGGACCTGGACCTGCTGACCGCCGCCTGCCTGCTCCACGACATCGGCCGCCCCATCCAGAACGCGGACCCGACCCGCTCCCACGCCCGGGAAGGCGCGTCCCTGGCGCAGGCATTCCTGCTGGAAAACGGCTGGGACGAGGACTTTGCCCGCCGGGCCGCGGACTGCATCCGCACCCACAGCTTCCGGGCCAACGACCCGCCCGTTTCCCTGGAGGCCAGGCTCCTGTTCGACGCGGACAAGCTGGACGTCTGCGGCGCTCTGGGCGTGGCGCGGACGCTGCTGTTCCAGGGCCGCGCGGGCCTGCCCCTGTACGAGACGGACGAGCAGGGCCGCCCCGTCCGCGAAGCGCCGGAAAGCGGGGAGACCTTCTTCTCGGAGGTGGAGCGCAAGCTGAGAAAGGTGCATTCGGGTATGTACACGAAGGCTGGCGCGCGGGAGGCCCGGCGGCGTCTGGCGGCGCTGGAGGACTTCACGAGGGCGCTGTGGGAGGAAATTCAGTAGAGAAGGCGCTTCCCGGCGGCCCTTCTATTTTGAAAGAGGGCGTTTCCCGTTCCAAGGAAGCCCTTTTGAGGGAAAGCTAGACGGGACGGTTTGGCGCGTTCCTCGGTCTGGAAAGGGGAAGGCGTTTTCTGATGAAAAAGGCCGGGGCGGCCCGGCCGAAAGGAGGAAGGAACGATGAGCGGGACCCGTTTTCCGCTGGGCTTTTACACGCCCGAGATCCACGAAACCAGCGTGGAGGCCCTCTTTGCCCGTGTGCGGGCGCTGGGCGGCGAGACGGTGCAGTACAACTTCTTGAGCTCCCACGGCGAGGAGCTGCCCGTGGCCCTGACAAAGGTGGACGCGCGGCGCATCGGCGAGGCGGCGCGGGCCTGCGGGGTCACGATCTCGGCGGTGAACGGCACATTCAACATGCTGGAGCCGGAGGACAGGCTGCAGGAGGACCTGCGTCGCTTCCGCCTGCTGGCGGGAAACATGCAGGCGCTGGGCTGCTCGGCGCTCACGCTTTGCACGGGCTCGTACAGCGAAAAGGGCATGTGGGTGTTCGATGAGCGCAACGGCAGCGACGAGGCGCTGGAGCGGGCTGTGCAGGTGACGCGGCTGCTGCTTAAAACGGCGCGGGAATACGACCTTCGGCTGCTGGTGGAGACGGAGGCCTCCAACGCGGTGTGCGATTCCAGCCGCGCCCGCCGCTATCTGGACGAGCTGGACGATGCGCACATGGGCGTGATCCTCGACTGCGCGAACCTGTTCCCGGCGGGCACGGCCCGGCGGGAGAACGTGCGGCCAACGATCCGGCGCGCCTTCGAGCTGCTGGGCGACCGCCTTGTCCTGGCCCACGGCAAGGACGTGCTGGAGGGGGAGAAGCCCGCCTTCACCGCGCCGGGACTGGGCATCGTGGACTACCCCTACTTCTTCGCGGAGCTGGAGGCGGCGGGCTACGCGGGCCCGCTGATCCTGCACGGCATCAAACAGGAAGCGGAGCTGGAAGGCAGCGCCCAAAGGATGCGCCGGGCGATGGAGGAGCGGGCGGCGGTATAACCCCCCCACGCGGGAGGGGGGCGTTCCCCCGAATGCAATTGCGCTCGTCACATTCTTAAATTCCATTGAAGAAAAGGGCGCGGCAGTCATGGAACGCCGCGAGGGTGATTTGGGGGTTGAAACCGCCGAAGAACGTCTGTTCCCCAATTTGAAAAAAGCCCAGTGAAAAAGTCGGAAACGCCGCGGGGAGCTAAAAACGGGGACCGACTGCCGGAGGTCGGCTTCCGCGTTCTCAAATTCCATTGGAAAAAGGGCGCGGCAGCCCCGGAACGCCGCGAGGGGACAATATCGACCCAACAAAAATACGGTGCAGCGCTTGAAAAAAGCTCTGCACCGTATTCGTTTGCGGTTTGGGGTTTGGGCGGTCTATTCGTTTTCGCCGGGCGCGGTCTCGGGCTCGGGTTCCGGCTCGGGCGTGCGCGTCGGCGCGGGTGCGGAGGTATCGGCCTGCGTTTCCGAAACGTAGCGGAGCAGGTCCGCCCAGAGGGGGTTGTCCTCGTCCAGCACCAGCGTGGTGTTCTCCTTCAGGGCGTTCTCCAGCGCCTGCAGGGAGCGCCAATAGGAGTAGAACTCCGGGTCCACGCTGTACGCGTCGGCATAGATGGCCAGCGCCTCGGCGTCGCCCTCGCCCTTGATGCGCTCGGCGTCGCGGACGGCGTCGGAGGTGAGCACGCGGGCGTCGCGGTCGGCGGCGGCCACGGCCTTGTTGTATTCCTCCTCGCCCTCGGAGCGCAGCTGCTGGGCCACCTTGGCGCGGTTGGCGATCATGCGCTCGTAGGTGGACTGCATGTTGGCGTCGGGCAGCAGCGTACGGTTCACCTGGATGTCCTTAAAGCGGATGCCGGACTCCTTCACCGTGTCGTTGATGGTCTCAAGGGCCTGGTCCAGCGTCTGGTTGAGCATGTCCTTGTTGTTCACGAAGTCGCTGGCGTTCAGGTTGTTGATGTTCTGCACGATCACGGGGAAGACCAGGTTGTCCAGGTACTGCTCCACCTTGAACATGTTCTGCTGGGTGATGGAGAACAGGGCCGGGTTGGCGATCTGCCACTGGCCGAAGATGGTGACGTAATACTGCTTCTTGTCCGCGGTGTTGACGGGCTCGGCGTTGGAGGTGAACGTGTTGAGCCGCCCGTCGTAGATCTGCACGCTGGTGACGAAGGGGAGCTTGAAGCGCAGGCCCTTGTCCTTGACGATGGTCACGTTCTGCAGCCGGGTGTCCTCGGCGTTCATCAGCTCCGGGTTCTGGTCGGTGAAGTCGTTGGTGGGGCTGAGCACCACCTCCTGGATCACGCCGAAGCGGGAAAGCACGGCCTGCTCGTTTTCGCCCACCACATAGACGGAGTTGAGCAGAACGATCAGCAGGACCAGCGCCGCGGCGGCGCACAGGGCGCCGATCTTCACGGCCTTCGTCGCCTGGGCGGCGCGCCTTCTGCGGTTAAGATCGATGGGCTCTGTATTCATTGTGCGTCCTTCTCTCCTTCTATGGGCAAGAGCTTGAGCAGCTCGCCGTCCGTGCCGCTGACGATGGTCTTGGAGCCTGCGTTCTCCAGGATGCGCTCCATGGTCTCGATCATCAGGCGGCGGCGGGTGATCTCCTTATCCTGGGCGTACTTTTCGTACACGCTGGTGAAGTTGGCCGCGTCGCCCTCGGCCTGGGCGATCACCTCGGCCTTGTAGGCCTCGGCCTCCTGCACCATCTGGTAGGCTTCGCTCCGGGCGGCGGGGATGACCTCGTTCTCGTAGCGCTCGGCCTCGTCCAGCTTGCGGGTCTTCTCGTTCTGGGCGTTGTTCACGTCCTCGTAGGCGGCGTTGACCTCCTCGGGCACGGTGATGTTCTGTATGCGGATCTCGCGCACGGTGATGCCGATGCCGTAGGAATCCAGCATGGCCTGGAAGTCCGGGATCACCTCGCGCTCGATGTCCTGCTTGTTGAGCAGGGCGTCGTCCAGCGCCTTGTTCTGGATATTGCGGCGCATGGCCGTCTCAAAGGCCAGCTTCATGGTGTCCTCGGGGTCGCGGGATTCGTGCAGGTAGGCCTGCGGGTCCTGCACGGAGTATTGGCAGACGGCCTCCACGCGCACCAGGTTGTCGTCGCCCGTGAGCATGAGGGCCTCGTCCTCCACGTCGGTGTAGCTCATGGAGCCGCTCTCGTCGGTGCCGGAGGAGCGGAAGCCCAGCTCCAGCGTGTGGATCTGCGCGGTGGAGACCTTCTCCACCGTCTGCACGAAGGGGATGCGCCAGTAGACGCCCGGCTCCTTGTAGTCGGTGATCTCCTTGAAGGTGAGCAGCAGGCCCTGCTGTCCCTCGTCGATGCGGTAGACGCCGCCCACAGCCAAGAGCAGCAGGACAAGAGCGATACACAGGGCGGCGATCCAGCCGCCGCGTTTCTTTTTCATGGTTTGTTTTTTCGTACCTCCTTGATAAGGATTTGGACTTTATGTATATGAGGATAGCACAATCCGGCGCATAAGTCCAAAGGGTTTTGCTTAAGTTATACACAGGGGCGCTTAAAAACCGCGTTTTCGCGTCTCAAAGCCGCAGCCAAAAAGAAAAGGCCCCGGGCTTTGCAGCCCCGGGGCCCTTTTGTATTCGCCTTATGAACCGCCGCTTAGCGGTCCATGAAGTAGAAGGAGATAAGGCCCGTCTCCTCGAAGGGGACGAAGCCCAGGGAGGCATAGAAGGCGCGGATCTCCGGCGTGTCGTCCGCGGCGACCACCTTCTGCCGCACGCCGGAAAAGGCCTTGAGCGTGTGGGAGATGAGCGCGGTGCCCACGCCCTTGCGGCGGTAGCCGGAGAGCACCAGCAGGTCCTGGATGTAGAGTATGCTCACCCCGTCGCCCACGGCGCGCAGAAGGCCCACCAGCTCCTCCTCCTCGTAGACGCACAGCAGGTACAGGGAGTTTTGCAGGGCGGTCCGCAGGGCGGGCAGATCGTCGGTGTAGGCGTACCAGCCCGCGTCGTTGTAGAGCTTCAAGAGCTGTGCATCCTCGGGCAGGCGGTTTTCTTCATAGCGCATGGGGGTTCACGCTCCTTTTTCCGGGTCGGCGGGCTTTATTTTCCCGGCGTTTTCATCGCTGGTGGGTTCTTTATCTTCGGCAGGCGCTTCGATCTGACCGGCTTCGGCGTTTTGGGCCTCGGCGTTCTCGGCTTCGGGTTCAGCCTCGGTCTCGGCTTCTTCCGCCTCCGCCGCATGGTCGATGGGCGGCAGCTGGAAGAAGGCGGCGGCCTTCTCCGCCAGGGGCCTTTCGTCCGGCTCGAAGGGCACGGCCAGCACGTCGTGGCCCCGCGCGTTGCCCTTGGTGATGTAGCGGTAGGCGAACACGATCCTGTCCTCCATCAGGTCCAGGCCGGTCAGCGTGGTGCCGAAGGTGGAGAAGTTGTACAGCTGCCCCTCGAACAGCACGCCGTGCTCACAGATCACCGAGCCGTCCCGAAAGCGGGCGATGGGGGCGCGCAGGACGCGCTTGGCCGAAAGCACCTTGCAGGTCAGCGCGATGAACAGCGCGCCGCCAAAGAACAGCAGCAGCCAGCCCACCAGACGGACCAGCAGGATCCAGGGCTGCAAAACGGCCAAAAGACCGATCAGCGCCATCAGGCCGGACTTGAGCAGCTCGATCTTGTAGGGTTGCGCACGCATGGGATGATCTTTCCTCCAATATCACGAAAAGAAACGCCGCCGGGCCGCGGCGTTTAAATTTTTGTCCACATCCAGTATACCATAGGCGAAAGAGGGAAGGAAGGGCCTAAACACAAAAAACCGGGAACGGCGGCCGGGCGGATGCGCTAAAAATTAGATGGACACGTAAAAACAGGGATAAGAGAAGGGGAGCGGCCCCGGCCGGGCCGCCCCCCTGTTCGCGTCGTCCTTTAAAAAAGCAGGGGTTTCTGCCGTCAGTCGAAGTAGACGGGCTTGCCGGTCTTGGAGGATTCGTAGATGGCCTCCAGGATCTTGGTCACCACGATGGCCTGCTCGGGCAGGGTAAAGAGGGGCTTGGAGCCGTCCTTGACGTGGTCCAGCCACATGCGGCACTCGCGCTCGGCGGGGGAGCCGTTGCCGTCACCGGCGAAGAAGTCCACGCCGCCCGCGGTGAGCTCGGGCACCTCGGTGAACAGCTTGGAATACTTTTCGCCGTTGACGCGCAGGCCGCCCAGCTTGCGGTCGCCGTCCATGTCCGCGCCGCCCTTGGTGCCGCACAGGGAGCACTTGGCCTCGCCCACGTCCAGCGTGTTGAGCGCCCAGGAGCTCTCCAGAACGATGGTCGCGCCGTTCTTCATGCGGATGAAGCCGAAGGCGCTGTCCTCGGTGGTGAACTTCTCGGGGTCCCAGGGGCCGAAGGCGTTGGCCGCGTTCTTGTTGTCGGCCAGCTTGCGGTACTTGGCGCCCACGACCATCTCGGGCTCGTAGTTGTTCATGGTCCAAAGGGTCAGATCCAGTGCGTGGGTGCCGATGTCGATCAGGGGACCGCCGCCCTGCTTCTCCTCCTCGATGAACACGCCCCAGGTGGGCACGCCGCGGCGGCGGATCGCCTTGGCGCGGGCGTAGTAGATCTCGCCCAGGTCGCCGTTGTCGCAGATCTGCTTTAGGTACAGCGAGTCGTTGCGGAAGCGGTTCTGGTAGCCGATGGTCAGCTTCTTGCCGGTGGCCTTGGCCGCGTCCAGCATCTTCTGGGCCTCGGCGGTGTTGATGGCCATGGGCTTTTCGCACATCACGTGCTTGCCGGCGTACAGGGCGTCCACGGTGATGTAGCTGTGGTCGACGTTGGGGGTCAGCACGTGCACGACGTCGATGCTCGCGTCCTTGAGCAGCTCCTTGTAGTCGGTGTAGACCTTGGCGCCGGGGACGCCGTAGTCCTTGGCGGCCTTCTGGGCGCGCTCCTCGATGATGTCGCAGAAGGCGACCATCTCGACGTCGCTCTGCTTGGACAGGGCCGGCATGTGCTTATTGTTGGCGATGCCGCCGCAGCCGATGATGCCGATGCGCAGTTTCTTCAGGCATTCCTCCATGGGAAGGACCTCCTTGTAAGGGGACTTGTGGGGTGGCTTTCTTTTTCGGGGGCCGCAGGAAAAGGCGTTTCTCTCTGCCTGACGCGGCGCCTCCATGTTTTACGAACACCATTGTACAACGAACCGCCCCGGCGTTACAAGCCTTGAGGACACATTCTGTTTCAAGAAAAAAGACGTATCTTTTCCGTTGCCGCCCGCGCCCGGCTGTGGTAAAGTAGAAAAAAACGGGCGGCGGGGCCGCCGGGAAGGAAAGAAACACATGGCGAGAGATCGGCTGCTGGAAAAGGCGCGCGCCCTGCAGGGCGTCTGCGCCTGCGGCAGGAAGCACGAGCTGACCACGCGCGAGATCTGCGTGGGCAGGGAGATGGACGAGCGCCTGGCGTTCTACGCGATGGACCTGTGCGGCGGGGGCCGTGCCCTGGCCGTGTTCGACGAAAACACCTACAAGGCCGCGGGGGACAGGGTGATGCGCACCCTTGCCTCCAGCTGCGGCGGGGCGGACAGGCTGGTGCTGACGGGCGGCGAGCTGCACGCCGACGCCCGCACGGTCGGCGACATCCTCCTGCACATGGGGGATCAGACGCGTTTGCTGGTGGCCGTGGGCAGCGGCACCATCAACGACAGCTGCCGCTACGTCTCCCATCGGACGGGCCTGCCCTATCTGGTGGTGGGCACCGCGCCGTCCATGGACGGCTACGCCTCCTCCGTTTCGCCCGTCCTGGTGGACGGGCTCAAGCTCACCATGGAGGCCTGCGCGCCCGCTGCGGTGCTGCTGGACCCAGAGATCCTGGCCGCCGCGCCCCGGCCCATGCTGGCCGCGGGCCTGGGGGACATGCTGGGCAAGCACATCGCCCTGCTGGACTGGTCCCTGTCCGCCTCCGTCTTAGGCGAGAGCTTCTGCGAGCCCATCGCCTCGCTCATGCAGGAGGCAGTCGCCCTGTGCGAGCAGAGCGCGGGCGAGCTCATCCGCCGGGACGAGGGCGCGGCGGCGGCCCTGGGCAGGGGCCTTTGCCTCTCCGGCCTTGCGATGCAGCTGATGGGCAACTCCCGCCCGGCCAGCGGCGGCGAGCACCACATCTCCCACTTTTTGGAGATGAAGCAGCTGCAAAGGGGCGAAAAGCCCACGCTGCACGGCGACAAGGTGGGCGTGGCCACGCTGTACATGATCGACTTCTATGAGAAGCTCTACGAGAAAAAGCGGGCGCTCAAGCCCGTCGACCTTGCCCTCTGGGAGCGCCGCCTGCGGGAGGCTTACGGCCCGGCGGCGGAGGGGTTCTTAAAGATCAGCCCGCTGGAGAAGGGCGAGGCCCTGCCGCGGGAGCAGCAGTATCAAAACTACCTGGCCTGCTTCGATGCCTTCCGCGAGAAGGCGCAGGCTTTGAAAGCCAAGCGGGAGGACTACCGCAGGCAGCTGGACGCCCTGGGCGGGCCCACCGAGCCCGAGCAGCTGAACGTGAGCCGTATGCAAATGCGCGAGGCGATGCTCTGCGCCTTCCTGCTGCGCCCCCGTTATTCGGCCCTGCGCATGGCCTTCTATTTCGGCTGGCTGGAGGAGATCGTCGATGAGATCTTTGCTTGATCTGTCCGAGACGGAAATTCGGCAAAAGCTGCAAGAGGTGCGCTGCTTCCTGCTGGACCTGGACGGCACCTTCTATCTGGGGGACCGGCTTTTGGACGGCTCCCGCGAGTTCCTGGAGGCGGTGGAGAAAAGCGGGCGGCGCTTTGCGTTCCTGACCAACAACTCCTCCAAGGGAACGGGCCACTACATCCAGAAGCTGGCCCGCATGGGCGTGCGTATCGGGGAGGGCCAGATGCTCTCCTCCGGCCAGGCGGCGGCCATGTACCTGCGCAGGGAGCACCCAGGCAAACGCATAGGGCTTTTGGGCAACGAGTCCCTGCGGCAGGAGATGGAGAAGCATAACATCCCGCTGGACGACTGCGACCCGGAGATGGTGCTCATCGGCTTTGACACCACGCTCAACTATGAGAAGCTCTGCCGGGTCTGCGACTGGGTGCGCGCGGGGCTGCCCTACATCGCCACGCACCCGGACTTCAACTGCCCCACGGAGACGGGCTTCGTGCCGGACATCGGGGCCATCATCGCCTTCATCAAGGCCTCCACGGGCAGGGAGCCGGACAAGATCATCGGCAAGCCCCACGGCGAGATCGTCCGCGCCGCCTGCGAGAGAACGGGCCTTAAGCCCCGGCAGCTGGCCATCGTGGGCGACAGGCTCTACACGGACGTGCAGACGGGCTTGAACCACGGCCTGTGCGCCATTTTGGTGCTCACCGGCGAGGGGACGCTTAAGGAAGTGGAGGAGACGGGCGTGGAGCCGGACCTCATCTTCGAGAGGCTCTCCTCCATGATCCCCTTCCTCTAAAACAAAAGACACACAACAAAATAGAAGGAGACGATCTCATGGAACGCATCCAGCTTTGGGAAACGGGCAAAACGCCCCTGTTCGACCCCGCGATCGAGGGCCAGTACGAGCCCTCCTTCGACTTCCTGCCCGCGCCCGGCTCCGGGACGGAGCCGCGGCCCGTGGTGCTGATCCTGCCCGGCGGGGCCTACGTGGAAAAGGTGGCCCACGAAAAGCTGCCCATCGCTGAGAGCATGCACAAGATGGGCTTTCACGCGGCCATACTGGACTACCGCGTCACGCCCTACCGCTGGCCCGCGCCGCTGCTCGACTGCCAGCGGGCCATCCGCGTTCTGCGCGCCCAGGCGGACAGGCTGCACGTGCGGGCCGACCGCGTGGCGGTGATCGGCTTCTCCGCCGGCGGGCACCTGTGCGGCATGGCGGGCGTGGTCTGGGACAAGGGCGACCCGACTGCCGCCGACCCGGTGGAGCGCTTCTCCTGCCGCCCGGATGCCTTCGTGCCCTGCTACGCCGTGCTGGACCTGCCCGGCACTTTGGGCCACGCGGGCTCCCGGGAGAACATGCTGACCGGCGTGGACCTGAGTGCCTTCCCGTATTCCTTATGCGCCTGGGAGAACGTCACCGCCGAGACGCCGCCCTGCTTCCTGTTCCACACCGCCAAGGACGACCTGGTGCCGGTGCAGAACTCCCTGCGCATGGCCGAGGCGATGGCGAAGGCCGGCGCGACCGTGGAGCTGACCGTGTTCCCCCACGGCGGGCACGGCGTCTCCATGGGCCTGACCACGCCGTTGGCCAACGCCTTCCCCGATCTGCTGGAGGCCTTCCTGAAGGACCAGGGCTTCTGATGGGCCCTCCCAATAGGTACTGCTCGACCGTCCGATAAGAACAAGATGCAAAGGCGCGGGAACTTTGATAAGCCCCCGCGCCTTTTTGTCCGCATAGAGGACCCCTTTTCTGCGCATTCTTCCCTACATGGAAGTATTTGCAAATGAAGGGGGTCTTTTTTCATGAAGGGGATCATCATGGCGGGCGGCGGCGGACAGAGGCTGCGCCCGCTCACCTGCCTGCTGCCCAAGCCCATGGTCCCGTTCCTGGGCAAGCCCGTGATGGAGCACGCGCTGGAGCGGCTGCAGAAAGCGGGCGTCACGGAGGTCGGCGCGACGCTGTCCTACCGGGCGGAGCAGATCATGGAGCATTTCGGCGGCAGGCTGCGCTATTTCGTGGAGGATACGCCCCAGGGCACCGCGGGCAGCCTGCGCGCGGCGCGGGACTTTCTGTCGGAGACGTTTCTCATCGTCTCGGGCGATGCGCTGACGGACATAGACTTAGGCGAGGCCGTCCGCTTCCACAAGGAGCGCGGGGCGCTGGCCACGCTGCTGCTCAAAAAGGTGGAAAGCCCGCTGGAATACGGCGTGGTGCTGACCGGGGCCGACGGAAGGATCCGGCGCTTTTTGGAAAAGCCGGGCTGGAGCCAGGTCTTTTCCGATCAGGTGAACACCGGCATCTACATCCTGGAGCCGGAGCTGCTGGAGCTGATTCCCAAAAGCGGCAGCTACGACTTCGGCAAGCAGCTCTTTCCCGCCATGCTGGAAAAGGGCCTTCCCCTGTACGGCTACGTGGCGGACGGCTACTGGTGCGACATCGGGGACGCGGGTCAGTACCTGCGCGCCCACATGGACGCGCTGGAGGGCCGCGTGCGGGGCTTTGGGCCGCTGATCGAGGAAGGCGCGCAGGTGGAGGAGGGCGCCTGCCTGCAGGGGCCTGTCTGGGTCGGCAGGGGCAGCCGCGTCTGCGCCGGGGCGGCCTTAGGCCCCGGCGCGGTGGTGGGCCGCGGCTGCTGCGTGCGGCCCGGCGCGAGCCTGCGCCGCAGCGTGCTCTGGGACGGGGCCTTCGTGGGCGAGCGCGCCGAGCTGCGCGGAGCGCTCATGCTGAACGGGGCAAGCGTGCTGAACGGCGGGCAGATGTACGAGGGTGCGGTGCTGGGCGAAAAGGCCGTGCTGTGCGAGGGGGCCAGCCTGCGGCCGGGGACGCTCGTCTGGCCGGGCAAGCGGGTGGAGAAAGGAACGAGCCTGAGCGGGAGCCTGGTGGAGGAGAAGAAGCCCCTGCGCCGTGGCTATACCACCGGCAGCTGCGCCGCCGCCGCCGCCAAGGCCGCCGCCCGGCTGCTTTTTTCCGGGGAGGAGAGCGCGGCGGTGCGCCTGATGACCCCCGCCGGCGTTCCCCTGACCCTGGCGGTGGAGGGCCTCTTCCGCCGGGGGGACACCGCCGGCTGCGGGGTGCGCAAGGACGCCGGGGACGACCCCGACGCCACCGACGGCCTCGTCATCTTCGC
>CANQPP010000050.1 GCA_947625765.1 uncultured Clostridia bacterium | reverse complement strand
GTGATCGAGCGCGTCCTGTTCGGCTGCGACGGGGCCCCGCGGCGGCACTTCTCCGCCTTCGCCGCCCGCTTCGGCGGCCCGGACGCGGATAAGGAGACCGTCCGCCTGCTTGACCCCCTGCCCTACATCGAGGATAGTTCCGCTTGCACGGCCAAGCACTGGCGCATCCGCCACGGCGAGTGCGACCGGGATACCTCCCTGGCCGTCTCCGCCATACTGGCCCTGCGCCTGCGGGGCGCAGGCGCGGACGTGGACTACTTCTCCCCCTGGAACGTGCCCCACGCGGGCGACTACGACCTAACACAGCTCTTCGCCTGGATCGACGCCCTCTGATGCCCGCATCCCCTTCTTATACAAACACAAGGAGGTCTCCACGATGACCGATCTCTGCCGCGCGACCTACCACTTTCAGCCCGAGAGCAACTGGATCAACGACCCCAACGGCCCCGTCTGGCTGAAGGACGGCCTGCACCTCTTTTACCAGCACAACCCCAAGGGAGCGGTGTGGGGCAACATGACCTGGGGCCACGCCCTCTCGCCCGACCTGCTCCACTGGAAGCGCCTGCCCTGCGCCCTATACCCGGACCAGCCCTACGACAAGGGCGGCGTGTTCTCCGGCTGCTGCGTGGTGAAGGACGGCCTGCCGCACATACTCTATACCGGCGTTTCCCCCCAGGTCCAGTGCCTGGCCGTCGGCGACGCGCTGGCGCAGAGTTTCGAGAAGTACCCCGGCAACCCGGTGATCCCGGAGCCGCCCGTTCCCGGGATGCGCGACTTCCGCGACCCCTACATCTACCAGACCCAGGGCGGCTACCGCATGGTGGTGGGCGGCGGCTACAAGGGCGAGGGCGGCGTGGCCTTCGCCTACGGGAGCGAGGACCTGAAAAGCTGGCGGTTTTTGGGCGAGCTCTGCCGCGGGAACGACCCCCACAACGACGTGTGGGAATGCCCGAACCTGCTGGTGTTCCCCGACGGGCACGCGCAGCTGCTTCTCTCCCTCATCGGCTCCAGCGGGGTCTACGCGCTGGAAGGACAGCTGGAGAACGACCGCCTGGTCGGCGCGGGCAAGCCCCTGCGCTACGACCTGGGCGATAGCTTCTACGCCCCCAACAGCCTGCGCCTGCCGGACGGCCGCCTGATCGTGCTGGGCTGGCTGCGCGAGACCGTGCCCGGCCGCGAAAGCAGCGGCTGGCAGGGCATGATGAGCCTCCTGCGGGAGGTCTACCGCCGCAGGGACGGCTCCGTGGGCGTGCGGCCCTTAAAGGAGCTGGAGCGTCTGCGGGACGGCCGCCTGTTTTCCAGGAAGAACTTCACGGTCCGCTCGGGCGAGAACCCCTTCAAGGAGTTGCGCGGCCGGAGCTTGGAGATCTTCCTGCGCTTCGAGGCCGGGGCCGATCCCCTCCATCTGGAGCTGGCCCGCTCGCCCAGGGGCGAGGAGCGCGCGCTTCTCACCTACGACGGCGGCAGCGACTACCTGCAGGCCGACTGCTCCCGCATCGGCGGCGCGTCCCCCTGCGGCGGCTTCGTGGCCGGGCAGGGCGTGAACGAGATGCGTGTTTTCCTCGACGGCTCCGCGCTGGAGGTCTATCTGAACGGCCAGGAGACGCTCTCCACCCGCCTCTACCCCACCGACGGGAACAGCGACGGCCTGCGCCTGTTCGCCGACGGCGCGGTGCGCATACTGGAGGCGCAGGTGTACCGCATGGGCAGCGCCTACGAGGAATAAGCGCTTTTTCTCTCAAAACCCAAACGGCAGGGCTCCCCGGACTTTCCGGGGAGCCTTTTTCCATGCGGAAAACGCGCCGTCTCAAAAGCCCATTTTCATTGAAAAACGCCGCTTTCCCGCCACCCGCGTTTTCTTCCAGAAACTGGAAAAATGCGCCGTGTTGCCTCAAAAACCCGCTCTCAACGGAAAAGGCCGCGCGCCGTTTCGCCGTATTCCATAAAAGCCGCATTTCGCCCTTCTCCCCTTTTTCCCAGAAAACCGCGTCATCTTAAAAACCGTTTCCAATGGAAAACGCCGCTTCCCTATTCTTCCCCGGTCTCCCCCGCCGCGCCTTCCTCCAGAGCCCGACACTTCCTCGCCATCCAGTAAAACTGGCGGCTGCTCATCCTCGCCCGCCGCATCGCCTCCCCCGTCGTGATGCGCTTGAGCCGCCAATCCTCGTAGATGCCGAAGAACCCCTCCGGGATCGGCAGGGGCCGGCGGCCGAAGCGCACGCCCCGCTGCCGCGCGGCCAAAATGCCGTCCGCCTGACGCTGGCGGATGTGCTCCCGCTCCACCTGGGCCACGTAGGAGAGCAGCTGCAGGACGATGTCCGCGATCAGCGTGCCCATCAGGTCCTTGTCCCGCCGGGTGTCCAGAAGCGGCATGTCCAGCACAAGGATGTCCGCGTTCTTCTCCTTGGTGAGGAAGCGCCACTCCTCCTGTATGTCCGGGTAGCTGCGGCCCAGACGGTCGATGCTGGAGACCACCAGCAGGTCGCCTTCCCGGATGCGGCGGCGCAGGCGCTGGTAGGCGGGCCGCAGGAAGTCCTTGCCGGAGACCTTGTCCACGTAGATGTTCCCCTTGGACAGGCCGAAGGCCTCCAATTCGTTCAGCTGCCTGTCCTCGTATTGTTCCGCGGTGGAGACCCTCGCGTATCCGTATGTCCTTGCCATGCGCACCCCTCCCTCGTATTTGGTTTTTTCAAAAACCATTTTCCCACACAGGATACCAGCTTGGCGAACCGGGAAACAAGCCCCCGAATAAGAATTTTTCTTCCCTTTCCCTGCCCTTGGGCAGCAAAAAGCCCCGTTCCCGGGCGTTTTTGGGGAACGGGGCTTCTTTATGTTCGCTTTTTTGCGGCCTTAGGCCTCCGCTTCTGCCTCTGTCTCCGGCTCCGGCTCGCGGATGCGGCCCACGATCAGTATGGCCACGATGTAGAGCGCGGCCATGAAGGCGAAGGGCAGCCGCCGGTCGAGGCTGGAGAGCCAGCCGGTCAGGTAGCCGAAGGGCGCGGAGAAGGCGATGGTGGAGGCCATGATGAGCGCGTTGATGCGCGCCCGCTCCTGCGGGTCGATGTTCAGCTGGATCAGCGCCTCCTTGCGCGGGTTGACCAGCGCGCCGGCCACCGCGATCATGAGGACGTAGATGAACACGCAGAGGAGGTTCTGGGTAGGCGTTAAGATGAGCAGCAGCGCCGCCCCGGCCAGCATGCCCAGACCCGTCCACATGGGGATGCGGAAGCGCACGCCGCTGAGCCTGTGCTGGATGCCCACCAAAAACACCAGCGTGACCGCGGCGTTCAGTATGGGGAAGAAGGCCAGCCACTCATCGGAGATGCCCAGCCGCTGGGTGACGTAGAGGCTGAAGCAGTTGGTGCTGACGATGTTGGCGATGTAGAGTATGACCGAGACGGCGACCGCCTTCATGACGCCGCGGTCGCGCAGCACCTGCGGGATCAGGTGCTTGTATTCGGCCAGCATCTGCAAAACGGAGACGTTCTTCGTCTCCCTGCGGCGGATGACTCCCTGGCGCGTTTCCCTGCAGAAGCGGAAGGTGATCGCGGACTTTGCCACCATGGTGAGGGAGAAGATCGTGTAGAGCACCCGCAAAACGGGCACCACGGAATTGGCGTTGATGAACAGCCCGCTCAGGGGAGCGAAGAACACCGCGATCAGCCCGCCGATGCTCACCCAGGCGTACAGGTTCACCAAGTCCCGCTTGTCCGCGTCCTCGATCAGCAGGCAGTACCAGGCCGTCTGGTTGATCTGTTCAAAGCTGTTGAGCACCGCCGCCAGCAGGAAGAACCAGAAATTCCGCGACAGCGCCCAGATCAGGCAGGCCACCGCCCAGCCGAAGAAGTCGCCCATCATGGTGGTGTACTTCCGGCCCAGCTTGTCGGTGAGTATGCCGCCGAAGAAGGAGCTGAACACCTGCACGACCATGGCGATGGACGTGATCAGGCCGATCTGCACGTCGCTGATGCCCTGCGTGTACATGTACAGCGTGGCGAAGGGCGCGATCAGGTTGTAGGGAATGCCCCACAGCGGCTCGATGAGCACCAGCGTGCGCGGGTTGCCCCCGTTGCGCAGGAGCACGTCCACCAAGGGATGCTCCCGCAGGCGTTTGCCTATGGTCCGAAAGCTCATATATCCGTCTCCGTCTTTTGTATTTATTCTCCGTCTTGCGCGGCGCGTCTCTGTTCCGAATGTCCCCCGCGCCACGTTTCCCCCCAATCGTCTATTGTACTGAAAAAACCCCGCCTGTCAATGTGCAAACGCTTAAAAAAAGACCGCTGTCCCGCGATCGTTCGTGCCTGAAGCTCACAAACAACGCAGCAGAAAGCCGCCGGTCCTGCAAAAGCAGGCCCGGCGGCTTGTCTTTGTTTTCGTTCCCAGTACACGTTTTCCTGTGCTTTTTGCGGTGTCAAGGCTCTCCGTTTCTTTCGTCCAGCGGCAAAAGGAGGGACGCGCGGGTGTACGTCCCGCGCTGGCTTTCCAGGTGCAGGCCGTAGGGTTTTCCGCAGTGGAAGCGGACCTTGCGGTGCACGTAGAGAAGGCCGAAGCCATCCTCCGCGTCCTCCGTATCTACGGGCCTTGCAAAGGTCTCGTTCCAGGCCTGCACGGCTTCCGGTTCCATGCCCAGCCCGTTGTCCCACACGTGCAGCAGGAAGGCGCCGTCCTCCGGGAGCACGACCGCGCTGATGCGCAATTCCCCGCCGCTTTTCCGGCATTCCAGGCCGTGCAGTATGGCGTTTTCCACCAGGGGCTGCAGGATCATCTTGGGCACGAACATGGCTTTCAGCGTCTCGGGCACGTCGAAGCGCACATGGAAGCGGTCATCCATGCGCACGTTCATGATCTCGATGTACCGGCGCACGATGTCCAGCTCGTCCCGCAGGCGGGCGGAAATGCCGCCCTTGATGCTGTACCTGTACAGCGCCGCCATGTTGGAGGCGATGTCCGCGATCTCCTGCACGTTTCGGCACAGGGCGATGCCTCGGATACAGGCGAGCGTGTTGTAGAGGAAGTGCGGGTTGATCTGGCTCTGCAAAAGGGCCAGCTGCGCGCGCAGCATGTGCGTCTCCTGTTCGGCCCGGGCCTGTTGGGAGGCGCGCAGGCGGGAAAGGAGGACGTTCACGGACTGCACGATGGTGGCCAGCTCGTTCCCACAGCGTACCCGCAGATCCTGCGCCTGCAGGGGCTGCTCGACCATGCGCAGCAATTCCTCGTTGATGCTGGTGATGGGCTCGGTGAAGTTGCGGTGCACGATCCAGGAGAGCAGGAACAGCACCGCCAGAGACAGCCCGAAGGACAGGCCGAACATCGCCAGGTACGGCGTCTCCTGTCCTGTGGTGTAGGAGCGCTGCACCAGCGTCCAGTTGGGCGCAGTAAGCTCGTAGCTGTTGTAGGCCAGCTCCCCTTCCGCCGCGGCCGTGCCGACCGAAAGAATGCGCTGTTCCCCGCGCAGCTCGATGGTCATGCCGTCCAGCAGCGCGGCGCGCAGCACCCGTTCCAGCTCCCCCCTTGTCGCAGAAGGCAAGACAGGTCCCCAAGTATTCTCCCAGCTGCGCTTCCGGCCCCTGCTTGACGGAAAAGATCGGGAGCGCATAGGTAAAGAGCATCTTCTGGTCGCTATATTGGCTCGTAAGGCTGCCGTTGAAGGACCCCGTCTTGGGCAGATCCTGTCCGAGCGAGGCGCGGATGGACCGTACATAGCGGTACTGTTCCTGCAGGCCGAAGCTGAAGTAGGTCCCCTCCGGCGGAAGGAGCGCGATGCCGACGATATCCGGGCCGACGTTCAGCAGAGAGTAAGCGGTACCCTGTACGACCGAATGGTAGGCAAGCATCTCCGAGCTGCGCGCCTTGGCGCGGAGCAGATCCTGCACCGCGGAACTGTAGGCGAAGTTCTGCACGGAGGCCGCGATGTCCGCGAGCTTGCGCTCCACGCCCTGCGCGGCCTGGGAAAGGGAGTTTTCCAGGTAGATACCCTGCTTTTCCTCCGCTAGGGCCTGCACGCGCCGAAAGGAGACGGCAAACATACACACGAGCAGCAGCAGCGAACACAGCTCTATGGCGAAGAGCTGAAGCTTGATGCGGTTCATATCCGTTCCTTTCCCGCCTTTGCCGCCGCGCGGTACTGGCTGGGCGAGACGCCGAAGCTCGAGGTAAAGACGCGGCTAAAGTACGGCAGGTCCGCATAGCCCACGCGCGCGGCGATCTGCGTGATCGGCAGCGCCGTGTGTTTGAGCAGGTCGCAGGCCTGTTCGAGCCTTTTCCGGCGGACATAGTGCGTGAACGTCTCTCCCGTGACGGTCTTGAACAGCTCGCCGCAATAATTGACGTTGAGAAAAAAGCGCTGCGCCAGTTCCTGCAGGACGAGCGGCTCGTTGATGTGTTCGTTGACGTAGCGCAAAAGAGCCGCGAACTGCTCGTTTCCGCACTCGATTTGAGACAGCTCTTGCGCAGGCGCGGTCGGACGGGCGCGCAGGTGTTCCTCTAGGCGCTTGAGGAGCGCCCGCGCTTCCTCCGCGTCCATGGGTTTCAGGCAATAGTCCACCGCGCCGAGCCGGAGGGCGCTGGTCGCGTAGGAAAACTCCGCGTAGCCGCTCAGGATCACAAACGTCGTCTCCGGCGCGCGCTGTTGGATCATGCGGATGAGATCCAGGCCGGAGATCTGCGGCATCCGCACGTCCACGAAGACCGCGTCCGGCCGGATCGCGATCACCTCGTCCAGGGCGGCGAAGGGATCTGTCTGCGCCCCGACAACGGAAAAACCGTACTCCTCAAAGGGACAGGTGTGCTGCACGTCGTAGAGCGCCCACTTCTCATCGTCGATCAGATACACGGTGTACATCGTTTTCCTCCCCCTCTCCGGCGTGGATGTATACGTCGTTAATTCCTCCCTTTTATCGATATCACATTTTTTGAAGTCTGTAAATATATCGTTTACCCTCACAGGGAAAGAGACGGGATTTGTGCAAGAAAACCCGGGTTTTGTGAATCGCCAATGTTTTGTTTCTTCGTTACGATAAGGTTAATAATCAGGAGGTGAACTTCATGCGCGCATCTTCTTCGCGGCGGGCGCTGTCGGGCGGCGCGGTGCTCAATGCGCAGCCGAAGCGTTCGATCTGGCGGCAGATCTGGATCAAGCGCTGGTGCTATCTGATCATACTGCCGGGCATGGCCTACTTCATTCTGTTCAAGTATGTGCCAATGTATGGCATTCAACTCGCCTTCAAGGATTTCAACATCGCCAAGGGCATCACCGCTTCCCCCTGGGTGGGGTGGTCGAACTTCGAGCTGCTCTTCCGCGACCGCGAGTTCTTCCTGGCGCTGAAGAACACGCTGATCATTTCCTACATGCAGCTGCTCTTGTTCTTCCCCTTCCCGATCGTGCTGTCCATACTGATCAACGAGGTCAAGCCCATGCGCTACAAGCGCTCGGTGCAGACGATCCTGACCTTCCCGCACTTCCTGTCCTGGGTCATCGTGGCCGGCATCATGATGAACATTTTGGCCAACAACGGCGCGGTGAACAACCTGCTGGCGACCATGGGCGTGGAAAAGTACAACTTCCTGACGGACAAGGGGCTTTTCCGCTACATATTGGTCTTTACGCTCTCCTGGAAGGAAGCGGGGTGGAGCTGCATCCTCTACATCGCAGCGATCACGGGCATCGACCCCTCGCTGTACGAGGCGGCCACCATCGACGGGGCGAACCGCTGGCACAAGATCCTGCACATCACCTGGCCCGGCATCCTGCCGGTGGTGCTCATCACGCTGATCCTGCGCGTGGGCAGCATGATGGACGCGGGCTTTGACCAGGTCATGAACCTGTACAACAACACGGTCCTGGATGTGGCGGACATATTGGATACCTACATCTACCGCATCACGTTCCAGCGGATGCCGAATTACGGCTTCTCCACGGCGGTGGGCCTGTTCAAGGGCCTGACGAACTGCATCCTTCTGCTGAGCGTCAACGCCGTGTGCAAGAAGATCAACGGGACCAGCATCATTTGAAGGAGGGGATCTCATGGCCAGCAAAGCGCTGCAGGCTCCCGCACATCGGAGCCGCCTCAATCGTCTGAACTGCGTGGATTATGTGATCATGGCCTTCCTGGCGCTGTTCGCGCTGCTCATCCTCTATCCGTTTTACAACTCCATCTGCGTTTCCCTCGTGTCCCAGGCGGATTACATAAAAACGCGGTTCATGCTCTATCCTAAGAACCTCACGTTCGAGTCCTACTTCATCGTCTTTCAGAACGGGTCCATCTTCGACGGCATGAAGGTGACTATCTTCCTCACTTTGGTGGGCGTTATCTACAACATGCTGCTGACGGTGTCCCTGGCCTACGGCTTTTCCAAGCAGTTCCCCGGACGGAAGTTTTTCCTTTCGATGATCGTCTTCACGATGTACTTCTCCGGCGGCCTGATCCCGTTCTACCTGCTCATCAAGGACCTGAACCTGATTGACAACGTCTTCTCGATGATCCTGCCCACAGGCGTCTCGATCATGTACATGACGGTCATCCGCCAGAACTTCGAGTCCCTTCCGGCCGAGCTGGAGGAAAGCGCTCGCATCGACGGCGCGAACGACCTGACGATCCTGTTCAGGATCCTGCTGCCGCTGTCGGTGCCGATCCTGGTGACGTTCCTGCTCTACTATGGCGTGGAGCGCTGGAACGAGTGGTACAACGGGATGCTCTTCATCCGCAGCTTTGAGAAGCGGCCCCTGCAGCTGGTCCTGCGCGGCATCATCCAGACCACGGGCCAGGCGATGATGACCAGCGACCTGCAGCAGTACAACATCACGCCCTTCTCCGAGGGCATCAAGATGGCTTGTATCGTGGTGACGGCCACGCCCATCATCCTGGTCTATCCGTTCATCCAAAAGTACTTCGTTTCGGGGCTCACGATCGGCGCCGTCAAGGGCTAAAGGCTGCCGAGCGACCTTCCCCGATCCCCTATCACAGCATTTCAAAAACGAAGGAGGAAAACCCATGAAAACCCGTCTGTTTGCCCTGTTCCTGGCCCTGCTCCTGACCCTTGCCTGCGTGGCCTGCTCCGCTCCGGCGTCCCAAGCGCCCGCCAAGGAGCAAGAGCCTGCGGCCCCCGCGGAGGAGAATCAGGAGGCGCCCGTCGTCGAAAACGACAACGAGTTCGCCGAGCACGTCACCTTCACCATGAACACCACCTCCGACCCGCCCGCCGAGAACGACGCCCTCTGGCAGTACTACACGGATAAGTTCAACTTCTCCGTGGACTGGATCCCCCTGCAGTATGCCGAACGCTTCGACAAGCTGCGCATCTGGATCGCCACCGACGATCTGCCCGATGTCGTCTGGATCGGCCTCAACGACGTGATCTACTCCGAGTACGTCACCTGGATGAACTCCGGCATGTTCGCCGAGGTGCCGAGCCTGGACGCCTATCCGAACATCCGGGCCATGTACGACCAGGAGTCCATGCTGGGCGACGAGCTGTGCACCTTTGACGGCAAGCTCATGTCCCTGCACGCCATGCGCGACTCCGCTCCCTACGACTTCATGCTCAACATGGGCATCGGCTACCGCGCGGACTGGGCGGAAAAGCTGAACATGCGCAAGGAAGGCGATGTCTACACCTGGGATGAGTTCATGGACCTGCTGCAGGCCTTCATCGACCAGGATCCCGGCGGGAACGGCGCGGGCAACACCTACGGTCTGTGCACCCGCATGGGGTACTTCCCGGACATCCTGGGCATCTGGCAGACCAACCCCACGCCCTGGACCTTTGAGGAGCCCGGCTACATCGAGATGGACGGCCAGTATGTCTGGTATCCCTCCACGGATTCCTACATCGAGGGCCTCAAAACCGTCAAGGGTCTCTATGACCGCGGTATCATCTGGCCGGATAACGTCATCGACTCCAGCGAAACGCTCTACCGCGAGCTGTACGTCGCCGGGCAGGTGGGCGCCATGGCGCAGAACCTGACCCTGAGCTGGGTCTCCCAGGTCCGCGACGATATGCTTGAGGTCGATCCTACGCTGGACCGCGAGAAGATCTACGCTATTGCCAAGGTCTCCAACCCCGGCACCGAGGATGAGTTCTACCAGCACGCGGTGGCCAGCTACTGGTCCTGCGTCGCCTTCTCCCTGAAAGCCACCGACACCCAGAAGGACCGCTTCCTCGCCACGCAGGATTGGAACCTCTCTCAGGAGGGCGTGAACCTGGGTCTTTACGGCCTGGAGGGCACCGACTTCACGGTGAACGAGGACGGCTCCATCAACCTGCTCTGGAAGCAGGATGAGACCGGCACCTACCTCGATCCCTACACCTTCCGCGAGTACTACACGCGCCTTTCCGTCTACGACAACGCGGCCAACTTCACCAACGCTTCCAAGAACCCGCAGGATGTCGAGGACGTGCGCAGCGCCATGGATTGGAGCCTGGCAAACATCGGCGACAAGGTCAAGGTCCTGGACTATGTGCAGACCTACACCACGACGCCCAACAAGGACAAGCTGGGCACCTTCACCGCGCAGACCAAGGCCAAGGTCATCGACCTGCTCGCCAACTCCACGGGCGACGCCATCGAATCCGAATGGCGCACCTGGGTCGCGGAGATGATGCCGCAGGTGCAGCCCGTGTTGGACGACCTCAACGCCTACGAGTACATCCCCTCCGATCCCAAGGAAATGATGGAGTGGGTGCGCAACGACGGCCTGTCCCAATACCGTTGATCCCCTCCTCCTGAATACACAAAGCGCCGCCCCGGTCCGAGATCTCTCGGGCCGGGGCGGTCCTCTTTCACCCTTAATTTGCGGTGTCTTATAAGCGTATGTGCGTCAGGCCTTGACGGCGTGTTTGCGGATCCAGCCGGTCACGCCATCGGGCCAGGCGGGGTCATAGGGCGTGCCGTCGTCGAAGATGAGGTTCTGGTGCACGGCGTCGTTGATGCAGTGCTGGCCCATCTCGAAGCCGCCGCCCGCGTTGGTGGAGATGCCGTGGTCGCCATGGCGCACGAAGTCGGGGAAGTAGGTCTCCACGCCCTCCATCTCCAGAAGGCCGGGCACCAGCGGCTCCAGCAGGGGCACCAGCTCGTCCCGCCTGCCGTGGCAGAGCCAGAGGGGGATGTGCAGCGAACGCAGCTTCTCCATCTCCTCGTTGGTGGGGACGTAGGCCGCCGCCATCAGCACGGCCGCGCAGTAGGCATCTCCGTGGGCGATCAGCTGCCGCCAGGCCGCGTAGCCGCCCGCCGAGGTGCCAAAGAGCACGGTCTTGCCCGCGCAGGCGAAGGAGGCGCGCGCCTCCTGCAAAATTTCAAAGAGGGGCTCGGTGTAGATGCTCTCCCGGCCCATCAGCTTCTTGAACAGCGGCCTCTCCGCGGCGGCGTCCAGCAACGCCTGCGGGTAGCTGCCCTGCGGCTCGCCCGGCAGGGGCGTGGGCCAGCCCATGGGGTTTTTCGGGTCGCCCGTCTCGTTGGCCAGCGGGCAGACGATGTACGCCCCGCCCATGCGTTTCTGGTACTCGGGGCTTGCGAACATCTCCGCCGCGGCCCAGTTGATGGCGAGCCGCCCGTGCAGGGCAGCGCCCATGCCGTGCAGGGCGAAGAGGACCGGATATTCCCCATCCGCGGGCGCGCCGTGCAGCGTGGGGTCGAACACATAGTAGCGCATCTGCCCGGTGTACTCGCTGCCCGGATAGAGCCGCTCCTCGAACAGGTCCAGATACTTGCCCGTGGGGTAGGTGGGCTTTTCCGTCACGTGGCTGCCCGGCGGCAGCTCGTCCATCCAGGGGTGCTTCTTCTCCATTTCAAGTTCCCTCCTGTTTTTTGCTTCTAAAGCTGCGGGGCGATGTGCTCCCACACGCTGTCCAGCAGGGCGGCGGTGTCCTTTTCCTCGTGGGCGGTGATGCACACGTGGGCCTTCTGGTCCGGCAGGATCAGCGCGAACTGGCCGTAAGCGCCGTCGCCGCGGTAGGCGTTGGGCCACTTGCAGCGCCAGAACTGGTAACCGTAGCCCGCGCCCCAGTCGCCCTCGCCCTCGTTGTCGATCTGCTTGGACGTGGCCTCCCTGAGGTAGCTCTCCGGCACCAGGCGCCGCCCCGCATACACGCCGCCGTCCAGCAGCATCTGGGCAAAGCGGGTGATCTCGTCGCAATTCAGGTGCAGCCCGCCGCCGCCCAGGGCGATGCCGTCGGGCGAGGTGAACCACTGGGGATTGCGGATGCCCAGCGGGTCGAACAGCCGGGGCTTTAGGTAGCGCACCAGCCCCTCGCCGGAAAGCCTCTCCAAAATGGCGGAGACGATAAATGTGCAGCCGGTGTCGTAGAGGAAGCGCGTGCCCGGCTCCCGCGTCAGTGGCTGATTGAGGAAGTAGTGCACCCAGTCGGTGTCCTCCAGCGCGTCGCGGGTGTTGCCCATGAGCAGCGCCTGGCCGTGGCCGGAGCTCATGGTCAGAAGATTGCGGATGCTGAGCTTCCGCAGCTTCTCGTCCGGCTCCCTGTCCAGCTTATCCGGGAAGAAGTCCACCACCTTCTGATCCAAACTGCTGAGCAGGCCCTCCTCCAGGGCCATGCCCACCGCGCAGGAGGTGAAGGACTTGGACAGGGAGTGGATGTTCACCCGCAGGTCGCTGCGCCAGAGGTGGGAGCCCAGGCGCTTCCCCTCCTGGGTCACGATCACGGTGTAGAGCGTCAGTCCTTTTTGGGCGACGCTTTCGACAAAGCCGTCCAGACAGAACATGAAGGTCCCCTCCTTGGATAGTGTTTTTCTTTGCTTATAGTATACCATGGAATGAGCGGATACGACAATTTCTTTACAATCGGCTTCAAAACATGGTATACTATAAACTAGTGATTTATGGGATAGTGCGTTCCCTTCGAGCAATACGCAAAGCGCACGCACAAGGAGGCCCTATGGAGCCCATCCGTCTGATCGCCGTGGATCTGGACGGCACGCTGTTCGACAGCTCCAGCCGGATCCCGGCCCGCAACCTCGCCGCCCTGTGGGAGGCCGCCAGCCGCGGCGTGTACGTGGCCGTGGCCACGGGGCGCATCTACCTGTCCGCCCAGCGCATCAGCGCCTCCATCGCGGCGGGGCAGCCGTACCTCTCCTCCAACGGCGCGGTGGTGGGCGTAAACGGCGAGAAGGACTTCCGCCACGTGTTTTTGATGGACGATAGGGACGTGGAAGCGGCGCTTAAGCGGGCGGCGGCCCTTCAATGCGAGTTCCACCTGCACACGCTGGACGGCCGCATGCTGCACCTGGCCACGGAGCGCAAGCGCGCCCTTTACGGGGATACCCCCTTTCAGGACGCCGCCGGGCAGGTGTGGAACGTGCTGCTCCCGCAGGAGGAGCTCCTCAAGGAATGCCGCGGGCAGACGATCAAGCTGCTGGTGCAGAGCGACGACGTTTCCCGCATCCCCCGCTTCCGCAGCAAACTGGACGAGACACGCTACACCATGGCCAGCTCCTGGTTCGACAACGTGGAGCTGATGGCCCCCGGCGCAGACAAGGGCGGCGGCCTTAGGGCCCTGGCCTCCGCGCTTTCCATTCCCTTGAGCCAGGTGATGGCTTTGGGCGACAACGAGAACGACCTGCCCATGTTCCGCGCTGCGGGCTTCCCCGTGGCCATGGGCAACGCCTCCCCGGCCGTCAAGCGGGAGGCGAAGGCCGTGACGCTGACCAACGATCTTTGCGGCGTGGCCCACGCCGTGGAGGAATACATTCTTCATTCTTAACTTACTTCCCCTGACGACCCTTTAAGGAGGCTGACTTTCCCCATGATCTGCAAGAAATGCGGAGCCAACGCCCGCGACGGCGCGCGCTTCTGCGAGGTCTGCGGCGCACCCCTGGAGCAGGAGCCCGTGCAGCAGGCGCCCGTCCAGCCCGCGACCTATTCCGATCCCTACCACGCGCCCGCCGGGGCCACGCCCACGGGCGAGGTGCAGGACTACCTGGTCTGGAACATCGTGCTGACCGTCCTGAGCTTCTGCTGCTCCTGCATCGGCCTGGTGACCGGCATCGTCGGCATCGTGTTCTCCTCCCAGGTGCGCAGCGCCCTGGCCGCGGGCAACCGCGCCGAGGCCGAGGCCAAGTCCAAGACCGCCAAGACCATGTGCTTCGTGACGCTGGGCCTGGTGATCCTGGGCGTGATCCTCAACATCATCCTCTTTGCCACCGGCATGATCTCCGAGCTGGTGGCGTAACACATGTGCCATGAGCCGGAAGCTCCGCTGGGCGCTGCCGGGCGCGGCCCTGGCCGGCCTGCTGGCGCTCATCTATCTCTACTTCCACAGCCCCTATGAGCAGACGGTCACGCTCTGTCCCCTCCGCCTGCTCACGGGGCTTGAATGTCCGGGCTGCGGGCTGACGCGGGCCCTGTATTCCCTGCTTCACCTGCGCCTGCTCGACTCCCTGCGCGCAAACCCCTTCCTGTTCGTGCTGCCCTGCGTGGGCTATGCGGCGCTGTCGGAGCTGCTGCGCGGCAGCAGGTTCCGCCTGCCCCGGCCCCGCTGGATGTTCCCCGCGCTCTATGTGCTCCTGGGGCTGTGGCTCCTCTACGGGGCCGCGCGCAACTTTTTGCCCATTTGAAACTTCAAGCAGCCAACGCCCCGCGCTGGCTGCCGCTTTGTCCGCCGCTTATAAGAAGGAGGCCGCCTATATATGCACATCGTCCTTGTGGAGCCGGAGATCCCCCAGAACACGGGCAACATCGCCCGCACCTGCGCCGCCACGGGGACCGCGCTGCACCTTGTGCACCCGCTGGGCTTTTCCATCGACGAAAAGCACGTCCGCAGGGCGGGGCTGGACTACTGGCCCCTGGTGGAGCTGCACGAGCATGCGAGCTTTCAGGCCCTGCGGGAGGAATACCCGGACGGGCAGTTCTTCTTTGCCAGCACCAAGGCCCCGCGGCGCTACTGCGACGTTAAATACCCTCAGGATGCCTTCCTGGTGTTCGGCCGGGAGACGGCCGGTCTGCCGGAAACGCTGCTGCGGGAGAACCTCGGGCGCTGCGTGCGCATCCCCATGCGGGAAGGGCTGCGGTCCTTGAACCTTTCCAACTCCGTGGCCGTGGTGCTCTACGAGGCCCTGCGCCAGCAGGATTTTCGCGGTCTTTTAGGGGAAAGCTCTTATTTAACCGCTAATTAACCATATTCTTAAATGATTCTGTATCTTTCGCCCCGCGCTTCCCTTATTATTAGAATGGATATAGATGAAGTTTTGTGCGTGCAAAAGAAGTCCTAAGGAGGAGTTTAGGGCATGGGTTGGCAAGACATGTTCAGCCTGGCAGGCGGTTTGGGACTGTTCCTGTACGGCATCAAGTTCATGGGCGACGAGCTGGAGCGCGCCGCGGGAAAGAGCCTGCGCAACCTGCTGGGCATCCTGACCCGCAACCGCTTCCTGGGCCTGCTGGTGGGCATCCTGTTCACCATGCTGATCCAGAGCTCCAACGCCACGTCCGTGATGGTGATCGGCTTCGTCAACGGCGGGCTGATGACCATCTACCAGGCCTGCGGCGTGCTGCTGGGCTCCAAGATCGGTACCACCATCACCGCCCAGCTGATCGCCTTCAACTTAAGCGACGTGGCGCCCATCTTCCTGCTGGGCGGCGCGGTGCTCTACCTCTTCTGCAAAAAGACCACGCTGCGCCAGATCGGCGGCGTGGTGATGGGCTTCGGCATGCTGTTCGTGGGCATAGGCCTGATGAGCGACGCCATCACCCCTTTAAAGGACATGCCGCAGGTGGGCCAGGTGATGGGCCAGCTCTCCAACCCCTTCTTAGGCATCCTGGCCGGCTTCGCCCTGACCGCCCTCATCCAGTCCTCCTCCGCCTCGGTCGGCATCCTGCAGGTGCTGGCCGCCCAGGGCACCATCGGCCTGGGCGCGGCGGTCTACATGATCCTGGGCGCCAACATCGGCGCCACCGTCACCGGCCTGCTGGCCGCCATCGGCTCCAACAAGATGGCCGTGCGCACCGCCGTTTTGAGCCTGATCATCACCATCGTGGGCGCGATCCTGTTCTTCGCCTTCCTGCACCTGCTGCCGCTGGTGGAATGGGTGGAGATGCTCTCCCCCGGCGACCCCATGCGCCAGGTGGCAAACGCCCACATGTTCTACAACATATTGAACGTGGCCATCCTCTTCCCCTTCAGCAACCAGCTGGTGAAGCTCTCCATCAAGCTGGTGCCCGGCACGGACAAGGCCCCCGCGCCCATCACCGTGCAGTATTTGAGCGATTCCCTGGTGGGCACGCCGCCCGCCGCCACCATCCAGGCCATCAAGGAAGTCAACCGCATGCAGCATTTGGCCTACCGCAACATCGACCGGGCCATGAACGCCTTCCTGCACGGCGGCTCCAAGGAAGTGTTCGACTCGCTGGAGCAGGACGAGGCCGTGGTGGACTTCTTGAGCGACGAGATCACCAAGTACCTGATCCGCATCGCCCAGAGCGAGCTGCAGCCCCGCGAGGCCACGCTGGTGGGCTCACTGCACCACGTGGTCAACGACATAGAGCGCATCGGCGACCACGCCGAGAACATACTGGAATACGCCCAGAAGCGGGAGGACGACAAGGTCTCCGTTTCCGACGCGGCCCTCTCGGAGCTGGGCCAGATGTACAGCTACGTCAAGGGCATCCTGGACATGGCCCAGGGCGGCTTCGACAGCTCCGATCAGACCCGCGTCGCCCGCGCCTACGCCATGGAGGCCAAGGTGGACGAGATGCAGGAGCTGCTCACCGACCGCCACATCGAGCGCCTCAACCGCAACCAGTGCACGCCCATGGCCGGCATGCTCTTTACCAACATCATCATCAACTTGGAACGCGTCGCCGACCACGCCATCAACATCGTGGTGATCGAGGACAAGGCGTAGATCAAACAGCACACGCGGAAAGGAACGCCCCGCCTGCGGGGCAGATCAAAAAAACGGCAGATCGTCTTGTAGGTTTGTCAATCATCTTGGACAAGGAAAGATGAAAGGACCTCTTTGGGAGTAGCCCAATGGAGAGGACGCATCGGACGGTCGTTGGTGCGACTTTGGTGGGCAGCGAGCTGCCCACCAAAGTCGGCGAGCGAGTAGAA
>CANQPP010000049.1 GCA_947625765.1 uncultured Clostridia bacterium | reverse complement strand
GCAGCACGCCGCCCTCGCCCTGCACAAGCTCCACCAGCACCGCGCAGACGTCGCCCTGCAGGGCGGCCCTGACCGCGTCCAGGTCGTTGGCGGGGACGAAGCGGAAGCCCTCGGTGAAGGGGAAGAAGTCCTTGTGGAACACCTCCTGGCCGGTGGCGGAGAGCGTGGTCACCGTGCGGCCGTGGAAGGAGTTCTGCAGGGAGACGATGGTGCTGCGGCCCTGACCGTATTTCAGTATGCTGTACTTGCGGGCGGTCTTGATGGCGCCCTCGTTGGCCTCCGCGCCGGAGTTGGCAAAGAACACCTTCTTCATGCCGGACTTGCGGCAGATGAGCTCCGCGGCCTCGATGCAGGGCAGCGTGTGGTAGAGGTTGGAGATGTGCTGGAGCTTCGTCAGCTGCTCGTAGACGGCCTTGGCCCAGCCCTCGTTGGCAAAGCCCAGGGAGTTGACCCCGATGCCGGAGGAGAAGTCGATGTAGTCCTTGCCGTCGAAATCCGTGCAGCGGGCGTTCTTCCCCCGCTCGATGGCCACGGGGAAGCGCGCGTAGGTGTGCATGACGGATGCCTGGTCCCGCTGCTGTATCTGGTCGAATTTCATGATAAAACGCCCTCCTTGGAGCCTTAGTCCGCGTGGAACATGGTGCCGATGCCCTCGTCGGAGAACATCTCGATCAGGATGGAGTGGGGGATGCGGCCGTCGATCATCACGGCGCGCTTGACGCCGCCCTCCACGGCCTGGGCGCAGCAGCAGACCTTGGGGATCATGCCGCCGGTGATGGTGCCGTCCCGGATGAGGCCGTCCAGCTCGCCGATGGCCACGGAGCCGATCAGCGAGTTTTCGTCCTGCATATCGCGCATGAGGCCGCGGATGTCCGTCATGAGTATGATGTTCTCCGCGCCCAACGCCGTGGCGATGCAGGCGGCGGCGGTGTCCGCGTTGATGTTGTAGACCTGGCCCTCCGCGTCCACGCCGACGGTGGCGATCACGGGGATGTAGCCGTCCGCCATGGCGTTTAAGATAGGCTCGGTGTCCACGTGAGTGACCTCGCCCACGAAGCCTAAGTCCACGTCGCTTTCCAGCTTCTTTGCCTGGATCATGGCCCCGTCCAGCCCGCAGAGGCCCAGCGCCCTGCCGCCGCAGCCGGCGATGAGCTTGACCAGGTCCTTGTTGGTCTTGCCGCACAGGACCATCTGCACCACGCGGGCGGTCTCCTCGTCGGTGTAGCGCAGGCCGTTGACGAAGCGGGACTCGATGCCCAGGGCTTTAAGCGTTGCGGTGATCTCCGGGCCGCCGCCGTGCACCAGCACGACCTTGACGCCCACAAGGTTCAAGAGCACGATGTCGCTCATCACTGCGGCCTTTAAAGCGTCGTTGGTCATGGCGTTGCCGCCGTACTTGACCACGACCACCTTGCCCGCGTATTTTTGTATGTAGGGAAGGGCGGCGGTCAGCACCCTTGCCTTCATGGAATTGCTGATATTCTCCGTGGTCATCGTAAGTCTTGATTTCCTGCCTTTCTCTGCCCTGTCTGTGTTGTTATCAGGTGCGGTAGTCGCCGTTGATCTTCACGTAATCGTAGGTCAGGTCGCAGCCCCAGGCCGTGGCCTCGCCGTCGCCCTGTTTTAAGTCGATGCGGATGTGGATCTCCTTCTCCAGCAGGACCTCCTTGGCCTTTTCCTCGGAAAAGTCCACGCCGAAGCCGTCGCGGCAGACCGCGATCTCGCCCTTTAGCGAGGAGAGGGAAACGTCCATGCGATTGATGTCGAACTGGGCGTCCGCGTAGCCGATGGCGCAGGCGATGCGGCCCCAGTTGGCGTCCGCGCCGAACATGGCCGTCTTGAACAGGCTGGAGCAGATGACGGACTTGGCCACGATCTTGGCGGTCTTTACATCCGGCGCGCCCAGCACGTGGCACTCCAGCAGCTTGGTCGCGCCCTCGCCGTCCCCGGCCAGCAGCTTTGCGATGCGCACGCACACCCTGCGCAGGGCCGCGATGAATGTTTCCAGCGCGGGGCCCTCGCCGGTGATGGCTGCATTCCCCGCCAGGCCGGAGGCCATGATCGCCACCATGTCGTTGGTGGAGGTGTCCCCGTCCACGGAGACCATGTTGTAGCTGTCGCGGACCACCTCGCGCAGGGCCAGCTCCAGCGGCGCCTTCTCGATCTTTGCATCCGTGGTGATGAAGGAGAGCATGGTGGCCATGTTGGGATGGATCATCCCGGAGCCCTTGGCGATGGCGCCGATGCGCACGGGCCTGCCGTCCAGCTCGAACTCCACGGCCACTTCCTTTGCGATGGTGTCCGTGGTCATGATGGCCTCGGCCGCGTCCCGCCCGCCGTTTTCGCTGAGCTGCCTGGACAGCCTGCCGATGCCCTCGGCGATGGGCTCCAGCTCCAGCGTCTGGCCGATCACGCCGGTGGAGGCCACGATCACGTCCTTTTCGGAAAGGCCCAGCGCCTCCCCGGTCAGGCGGCACATGGCCCGCGCCTTGGAAACGCCGTCCGCGTTGCAGGTGTTGGCGTTGCCGGAGTTGCACACCACCGCCTGCGCCACGCCGTTTACAAGGTTCTCGCGGGTCACGGCGATGGGCGCGCCGAACACCTTGTTCTGTGTGTACATGGCCGCCGAAACGCAGGGGACCGAGCAGGCGATCATCGCCAGGTCCTTTTTGGTCTTGTTCTTGCGGACGCCGCAGTGCAGGCCGCCGGCCGTAAAGCCCTTGGGGGCGCAGACGCCGCCCTCGATCTCATGAAAGGTCATATCCGCCTCTCCTTTTATTTTTTTGTTGTTAAAGCCCCAGGTCCTCGGGCAGCCCCAAGGCGATGTTCATGTTCTGCACCGCCGCGCCGGAGGCGCCCTTGCCCAGGTTGTCGAAAACGCAGACCACGGTGAGCAGTCCCGTCCGGTCGTCGCCCAGGACGAAGATGCCCATCTCGTTGGTGCCGGTGTACAGGTTCGCCGGCAGGAAGCCGTCCGCCGGGGCAGGCTCCACGTGGATAAAGCGGCAGCCCGCGTAGTGGGCGCGGTAGATGTCCTCGACCTGTGCGCGCGTGGGCTTTCCGTTGAGCTTCCCCGCGACCAGCGGCAGGCTCACGGCCATGCCCGCGTAAAAGTCGCAGACGATGGGGTTGAACACCGGTGGGGTGTCAAGGCCCAGCTGGTTGCAGATCTCCGGCAGGTGCTTGTGCTTTAAGGTCAATCCGTACTGCCGGGGGCTGTCGTAGGCGGCGGGCCGCTCCGCGCTCTCGTACTGGGAGATCATCTTCTTGCCGCCGCCGCTGTACCCGGTGATGGAGTGGGCGCTGAGCGGGTAGTCCCGCGGCAGAACGCCCGCGGTGACCAGCGGATAGGCCGCCGCGATGACGCCGCTTGCGTGGCAGCCGGGGTTGGCGATGCGCTTGGCCCCCGCGATGCGCGCTTTATGCTCCTTTGACAGTTCCGCAAAGCCGTAGGCCCAGGCGGGGTCGGTGCGGTGGGCGGTGGATGCGTCGATCACAACGGCCTTGGAGCCTTCCGCCAGCGCCGCGGCCTCCACGGCCGCCGCGTCCGGCAGGCAGAGGAACGCCGCGTCTGCTTGGTGGAGCAGCGCCCGGCGCGCCTGCGGGTCCTTGCGCTTCTCGGGGTCGATGGCCAGCAGCTCCACGTCCGCACGGTCCTTCAGCCTGTCCTCGATCTGCAGGCCCGTGGTGCCCTCGCGGCCGTCGATAAAGACCCGTATCCTGCTCATTGGAGCTTCCTCCTCGCGTTCTCGATCTGTTTTTGCACTTCTTCCCTCGCCGGGCCGCCGTACACCCCGCGCAGGGACACGCAGGTCTGCAGGTCGATGGCCTGATATACATCCTCGTCAAAGCGCGGGCAGAGGGCTTTGTATTCCTCCAAGGGCAGCGTTTCCAGCGTCAGGTTTTTCTCGATGCACAGGGCCACCAGGCTGCCGGTGATCTTGTAGGCGTCGCGGAAGGGCAGGCCCTTGCGGACCAGATAGTCCGCGCAGTCCGTGGCATTGATGAAGCCGCCGGCCGCCGCCGCGCGCATCTTCTCGGGGTAGAACGTGGCGCTCTGCCACATGGGCGGCAGGACGGACAGGCACATCTTCACGGTGTCCAGCGCGTCGAAGATGGCCTCCTTATCCTCCTGCATGTCCTTGTTGTAGGCAAGGGGCAGGCCCTTCATCATGGTGAGCAGCGTCACGTGGCTGCCGTAGACGCGGGCGGTCTTGCCGCGGATGAGCTCCGCGATGTCGGGGTTCTTCTTCTGGGGCATGATGGAGGAGCCGGTGGAAAAGCTGTCGGAGAGCTGCATGAAGCCGAACTCCGAGGAGCACCAGAGGATGATCTCCTCCGCCATGCGGCTCAGGTGCATCATGAGGATGGACAGGTCCGCCGAAAGCTCCAGCACGAAGTCCCGGTCGGAGACGCCGTCCAGGGAGTTCTCCGTAACGCCATTTAAGCCCAGCTTCTCCGCGACCAGATGCCGGTCAAGGGGATAAGTGGTCCCGGCCAGCGCGCCGGAGCCTAAAGGCGAGACCATGGTGCGCTGCCGCGCCTGGGAAATGCGCTCGCTGTCCCGCAGCAGCATCTGCACGTAGGCCATCAGCTGGTGGGCCAGCGTCACGGGCTGGGCCCTTTGCAGGTGGGTGTAGCCGGGCATGACCGTGCCCAGGTGCTTCTGGGACAGATCGCACAGGCACAGGCACAGCTCCCGGATAAGCCCCAGCAGCTCCTCCTCCTGGTTCGCCAGGTACAGCCGCACGTCCAGGGCCACCTGGTCGTTGCGGCTGCGGCCCGTGTGCAGCTTCTTGCCCAGGTCGCCCAGGCGCTGGGTGAGTACCTGCTCCACGAACATGTGGATGTCCTCCGCCTCCGGGTCGATGGCAAGGCTGCCGTCCTTAAGGTCCTGGAGTATGCCTTCCAGCCCCTCCACGATCTTCTCGCTCTCCTCGCTTTTCAAAACGCCCACGGCGCCCAGCATGGCCGCGTGGGCCATGGAGCCGCGGATGTCCTCCTCGAACATGCGGCTGTCAAAGCCGATGGATCGGTTCAGTTCGTTGAGCCTATCGTCCACGTTGCCGCTCATCCGGCCGGCCCACATCTTCATTCCCTTTGCTCCTTTTTGAAAGGGGAGCGCTTGTTTTCCGGCGCTCCCCCGCTCCTTCTTACTTCTGCTTCTTTTCGTCCAGCATGGCCTTGATGCGGATGGGCAGGCCGAACAGGCGGATGAAGCCCTTGGAATCGAACTGGTCGTAGACCTCGTCCTCGCCGAAGGTGGCGATGTCCTCGTCGTAGAGGCTGTCCGGGCTGGTCATGCCCGCGCCCATCACGTTGCCCTTGTAGAGCTTGAGCTTCACCTGGCCGTTCACGGTCTCCTGGGTCTTGTCCACGAAGGCGGAGAGCGCCTCGCGCAGCGGGGTGTACCACTGGCCGTTGTAGACCAGGTCCGCAAACTCCAGGGCCATCTTCTGCTTGTAGTGCAGGGTCATCTTGTCCAGGCAGATCTGCTCCAGCATGTCGTGGGCCTTGTAGAGGATGGTGCCGCCGGGGGTCTCGTACACGCCGCGGGACTTCATGCCCACCAGGCGGTTCTCCACCATGTCGCACAGGCCGACGCCGTGCTTACCGCCCAGCCGGTTCAGCTCCTCGATGAGCTTGACGCCGTTCATCTTCTCGCCGTTCAGGGAGACGGGCACGCCCTTCTCAAAGCCGATGGTCACGTACTCGGCCTCGTCCGGGGCCTTCCAGGGGGTGACGCCCAGCTCCAGGATCTCGTCGTACTGGGGCTCGTTGGCGGGGTCCTCCAGGTCCAGGCCCTCGTGGGACAGGTGCCAGAGGTTCTTGTCCTTGGAGTAGTTGGTCTCGCGAGTGATGTTCAGGGGGATGTTGTGCTTCTCGGCGTATTCGATCTCGTCCTCGCGGCTCTTCATTTCCCAGGTGCGCCAGGGGGCGATGATGTCCATGTGGGGCGCGTAGGCGGCGATGGCCAGCTCGAAGCGGACCTGGTCGTTGCCCTTGCCGGTGCAGCCGTGGGCGATGGCGTCCGCGCCCTCGGCCTTGGCGATCTCGGTGATGCGCTTGGCGATGATGGGACGGGCGAAGGAGGTGCCCAGCAGGTACTGGTTCTCGTACACGGCCCCGGCCTTGACGGTGGGGAAGATGTAGTCGTTCACGAACTCCTCGCGCAGGTCCTCGATGTAGAGCTTGGAGGCGCCGGTCTTGAGGGCCTTCTCCTCCAGGCCGGACAGCTCGGCGCCCTGGCCGACATCCGCGGCCACGGCGATGACCTCGCAGCCGTAGTTTTCCTTGAGCCAGGGAATGATGACGGAGGTGTCCAGACCGCCGGAATAGGCGAGGACGACCTTGTTGTATTTCTTCATTTCTTTTCTCCTTTTGCGCCTTGCGCCGATCGATTTTGGCCGCCGAAAGCCCCCTGCAAGGGGCGCTCCCTTGGCGTCTCTTGTTAGTATTATACAGGTTTTCGGCCGCCTGTCAACGGTTTTTTTATTCATTTTTACCCCCTCTTAATGTTATATATGCCGAAAATTCGTGCATATTCATAAGTATAACGGTATTTTTATTCATTCTTTCTCCCTCTTGCGCGTTTCGGCCGGGCGCGTGTATACTAAAAGGAAGGGAGCGCCCGGCCCGAACGGGGCCCCAAAAACCCATCTGCCAAGGAGCGGATCTGCCTTGATGGAGCTTTCCCCCGTCGTGTTTTTGACCGTGTGCCCGCTGGTGTTCCTGGCGGGTCTGGTGGACGCCGTGGCCGGCGGCGGCGGGCTGATCTCCCTGCCCGCCTACCTTCTGGCCGGGCTGCCCGCCCATCTGGCCGCGGGCACCAACAAGTTCGCCATGAGCTTTGGCACCTGCACCGCGGCCCTCAAGTACCTGCGCAGCGGCAAGGTGGCCCTGCGGCCCGCGCTCACCGCGGCTCTTTTCTCCTTCGCGGGGGCGGCGCTGGGATCCACGCTGGCCCTGCACATCTCCGAAACGGCCTTAAAATGGACGATCCTGGCGGCGCTGCCAGCGGTGGCCCTGTTCCTGTTCTTGCGCAAGGATTTCGGCGGCCAGCCCGTGGAAAAGGCGCTTTCTCCCTTGAAAACGGCGCTCTATTCGGCGCTGACCGGCCTGTTCGTGGGGGCCTACGACGGGCTGATCGGTCCGGGCACGGGCACGTTTTTGATCCTGTGCTTTACCTCCCTTTTGGGCTTTGACCTCATCCTCTCCTCCGGCTGCGCCAAGATCGCCAACCTGGCCTCGAACCTGGCCTCCCTGCTGGTGTACGCCCTGGGCGGCAGCGTGCTCTACCTGCTGGCCGTGCCCGCCGCGCTGTGCTGCATGGCCGGCGGCTACTTAGGCGCGCGCCTGGCGGTCAAGGGAGGGGCCAAGTGGGTGCGGTATTTCATCTTCCTGGTGCTGGGCCTGCTGTTCGTCCGCACCGGCTGGGAGCTTTTGCAGACGTTTTTGGCCTAAGGCTCCCCGCCGCTTAGGCCATACATTTATGCATCATTTTATTCAAGGAGGCTTTTCGCATGTCCAGAAACGTTCGTTACGAGCGCCTGCGTCCCGACGAGCTGCGCGCGGAGCTTGCGCGCTGCCCCGTCTGCTACATCCCCTTCGGCCCCATCGAGTGGCACGGCCCCCAGAACGCCATGGGGCTGGACGCCCTCAACGCCGAGACCGTCGCCCTGCGCAGCGCCGAGGCCTACGGCGGCGTGGTGCTGCCCACGCTGTTCGTGGGCACCGAGTCCGAGCGCACGCCGGAGACGCTGACCAACCTGGGCTTTGAGGACAACACCTTGCACGTGGTGGGCATGGATTTCCCCAAGGGCACGATGAAGTCCCTCTACTACCGCGAGGAGACGCTGCGCCTGCTGCTGCGCGACACCACGCGGCTGCTTTTGCAGAACGGCTACAAGCTGCTGGTGTTCGTCAACGCCCACGGCGCCGCCAACCAGCTGCGCGCCCTGTCCGAGCTGCAGCTGGAGTTCGACCACACGGTCAAGGGGGCCAAGGTGCTGCTTGCCACGCCCATCGCCAGCGCCGACCCCAGCCTGGGCGGCGGCCACGCCACCGCCGGGGAGACCTCCATCCTTTTGGCCCAGCACCCGGAGCTGGTGGACCTGACCAAGCTGCCGCCGCTGGAGGAGCCCATGTACGTGCGCGACTTCGGTATGGCCGACGGCGAATACTTCGCCGGCACCAAGGGCGCGCCCTACACCGTGCTGGACGATCCCCGCACAAAGACCAGCGCCGCCCGCGGCGAGGCCGACACCCAGGCCGAGGTGGAATGCCTGCGCCGGATGGTGGACGCCGAGAAGGAAAAGCTGGGCATCCTCTGATCCCTCGCCAATATAATAGAATACATGGAACGACGCTCCGGCGGATGCCCGCCGGAGCGTCGTTGGCTTTATTAGGGGTTTGTCTGGGGCTTACAGCTCCACGTCGCTGCCCTCGCGCACGAACACGGGGATCACGTCCAGGGGCGCGTCGGCCGTCACCCACTGGCCGCCCTCGTACCTCTTGCCCGTCGCCTGCTCGCGCCACTTCTCGCCCGCGGGCAGGTAGACCCGTTTCGTGACCGCGCCCGCCTCGTACACGGGAGAGACCAGGATGTCCCCGCCAAACAGGTAGGTGTCCTCGACCTCCCAGGCCTGCTTGTCCTCCGGGAAGGCGTAGAACAGCGGCCGCAGCACCGGCGTGCCCTTCTCGTGCGCCTCCTCCATCGTCTTCGTGATGTAGGGCTTTAACTTCTTGCGCTGGAAGATGTACTTTTTGCAGATCTCCAGGTTCTCCTCGCCGTAGCTCCAGATCTCGTTCGCCGCGCCCGTGCCGAACTGCGGGTCCCCGTTCTCCGCCTTGTAACGCATCCCGTCGCAGGGCCAGTGGGGAAGCCGCTCGCCGTGCAGGCGGAAGATCGGCAGGAACGCGCCGAACTCGAACCAGCGGATGAACAGCTCGTGGAACTTCGGGTCGTCGGTGTAGCCCCCGATGAACCCGCCGATGTCGCAGGTCCACCACGGGATGCCCGACACGGACGCCGACAGCCCCGCGCAGATCTGCTCACGCAGCGTCCGCCAGGAGGAGCACACGTCGCCCGACCACAGCAGCGCGCCGTATCTCTGGCTGCCCGCCCAGCAGCAGCGCACGAGGTTGAGCACCTTGTCCATGCCCGCCTGCGTCATGCCGTCGTAGTAGCCCTTGGCGTAGAAGAAGGGGTAGATATTGGCCACCTGCGCGCCCGGGCCGATGTGGTAGCGCACGTTCTCCATGTCGTTGGAGGCGGTCTCCGGCTCGGCCTCGTCCAGCCAGAACAGGTCCACGCCCCGGTCGAAGTAGTTCTCCTTGGACTTCTTCCACACCAGCGCGCGGGCGTCCGGGTGGGTCGCGTCGAAGTAGGTGGTGTAGCCCATGAAGGTGCTGTACAGGTTCCCGTGGTCCGGCTCGATCAGCCCGCCCATCTGCGCAAGCTCGCGGTGGTTCTCGCTGTCCACGTCCACCGTGGGCCAGACCGAGACCATGAGCTTTGTGCCCATCTCGTTGAGCTCCTTGATCATCGCGTCCGGGTCCGGCCAGCAGACCGGGTCGAACTTCCAGTCGCCCTGCTTCGTCCAGTGGAAGAAGTCGATCACGATCACGTCCAGCGGCACGCCCATTTCCTTATACCTGCGCGCCACCGTCAGCAGCTCGTCCTGGGTGCGGTAGCGCAGCTTGCACTGCCAGAAGCCCATCACGTCGTCCCGCATCATCGGCACGCGGCCCGTCACGGCGCTGTAATTCTCCTCGATGTCCGCAGGGGTGTCGCCCGCGGTGACCCAGTAGTCCATCTGGCGGGTGCTGTCGGCCACCCACTCGGTGCGGTTGAGGCCCAGCGTCACGCGGCCCAGGGCCGGGTTGTTCCACAGGAAGCCGTAGCCCCTGGAGGAGATCATGAAGGGGATGGACGCCTGGGAGTTGCGCTGCGCCAGCTCCAGCGTCAGGCCCTTGCGGTCCAGCTGCTTCTCCTGGTACTGGCCCAGGCCGTAGAGCTTCTCGTCGTCGTAGGCCTCGAAATAGGCCGTGAGCTTCCAGTCCCCGCCGATGATGGGCTTGAACTGCCGCGCCTTGTAGTTAAGGGGCACGCTGTACTGGGTTAAGTCCATGCGGTTGCGCCAGTACTCGCGCACGAGCTCCTCGCCCTTCTGGTTGGTGAAGCCCAGATAGCCGTGGCGCTCGATGGTCGCGGTGATCTTGCCGTTGGTGATGGAGACGGCGCCTTCCGCCTCGTCGTTCTTGAGGCTGACCTCGTCGCCGGGCTCCTGGGGCAGCAGCGCCCAGTTCTCCTGTGTGTCGATCGAGCTGTTGCAGCTCACGCGCACGCGCAGGCTGTCCTTGCCCCAGGGCTCGATGAGGATCTTCTCCCGCCCGCGCTGCCAGTAGAGCGCGCCCTTGCTGATGTCGATGATCGCCATGTCTTTACATTGCCTCCTTATCTGTCCCTTTCGTTCTGTTCTTTTGCGGCGTTTCGCCGCTCGCCGCCCTGTGTTCTTTTCCATTGTAGGGGCATACTGGCCTTCTCGTCAAGGGGCGGCGGGCCAAAGCCGTTCCGCCTGGCGGTCCGCGCCGTATTTTTTTCCTTTAAATGATCTCCAGCCCGTCGCGGTCCGGCAGGGCGGGAACGGACTCGTTCACGCCGTCCTGGTACCAGAAGGCCACCGAGGAGATGTCGTCCTGCAGGGGCAGGTAGCGGCCGCCGGAGCGCCAGCCCAGCGCCTGGATGGTCACGCGCAGATCCTTCTCAAAGCAGACGGGGTCCTGTATGTGCCAGCGGTAGAGGGAAAAGCGCTGCTGGGAGGCGTACAACCCGTCCGGCGCGTAGGGGATCATGCCTGAATAGGGCGTGCAGAAGGGCTCGTAGCGGCGCTCGTTGTCGAAGTTGTAGGCCCCGCAGAAGTAGTCCTCCGTGCCCGTGCCGCAGATGGTGGGCCAGTCCCTGTCGCCGTCCATGTAGAACTTGATCTCGCCCTCGCCCCACCAGCCAGAGTTGTGGCTGCCCCAGGCCATGTAGGTGCCCACGTACTGGCCCCGGCCGCGCACGCCGTCCAAGATGGTGTGCACCTGCTTGTAGGGCAGGGGATCGCTGCGCCGGAACTGGGCGTGGAAGTAGCCTATATCCTCGGGCACTTCGGTCAGGGCGTAATCCACCTGATAGTAGAGGGTGAACACCTCGTCGGCCAGGTTCTCCACCGTGATGCGGCATTTTTTGCGGAAGGGCATTTCCCAATAGCAGTTAAGGCCGTTGCGCGGGTTGACGCACACCGCCAAAGAACTCATCTGCGTAAAGGCGGGCACGTAGGCGTTGGCGAAGAAGTCGCCCAAAGGGCATTCCACGGAGGGGACGGGGCTGTCGTCCCAATAGATGCGCAGGATCACGTAGCGGCCCGGAACGCCCGCGGGGGTCAGCCAGATGTGCCGGATCGCGCCGGGGCCCTCGATCTGCGCCATAGTGTAGAGCGTGTGCGGCTGTATGCGCACAGAGGGCGAGACCTTCCAGCCTTTCCCAAGGTCCCGGGCGCAGCTCTCCCCGGTGCCCGTCTCGGCCCGGCCGCCGCCGCCCTTGGCGCCGTCGAAGTTCTCGGGGCTGATGGAGCGGGTCCTCTCGCTGCGCAGCCGGCTAAGGCCGCCCACGCCGCCGAAGGCGCGAAGCATCGTCATGGAAAACACCTCTTTTTGCAGGTTTTTTCCAGTATAACGCGCATCTTTTCCCTTTGTCAACGAAAAACGGCCCGCCGTCGAAAAGACCTGTTTTCCGCCGCTTGAAGCGCCTTTCAAAAATTTTTTTATTTTTTCTGCTTTTGCTCCTGACTTTTGCCCCGCCCGCAAAGAAACGGGAAATAACGAAAAAACAACCTGAACGCGCTGGTAAAACCCATAAAAAGCGCGTAACGTGAAAGAAAAAGGCGCGTATGCGTGCCAGCCATAAAAATTCCCCACGGAAAGGTCGTGCTGATATGCAGCTTTTGGTGTTCATCGCCAGCAACGCGGACGTGATCTCTCCCATCCTCAAGGACCTGATGGAGCGCGGCATCCACGGCGGCACCGTGATCGAATGCGAGGGCATGCTCCAGGCCCTGTACGAATCCTCGGTGGAGCCGCCTCCCCTGTTCGGCTCCCTGCGCCAGTTCCTGCGCCCCGAAAGCGCCAAGGGCAAGATCCTGTTCCTGGCCCTGCACGACGAGCAGTTCGAGGCGGCCCGTGCCGTGATCCACAACGTCTGCGGCGGGCTGGACAAGCCCAACTCCGGGGTGCTGTTCACCCTGCCCATCGGCTACGCCGAGGGCATATAAGGGAGGAAACGAAACAGCCTTATGAACATACTGTTTTCCCTGGCGATGGCCATGGCCTTCGGCCTGCTGCTCAGCCGCGCCATGAAGTACCTTCGCCTGCCCAATGTGACCGGCTTTCTGATCGCGGGCCTGATCATCGGCCCCTACTGCCTTAAGCTCTTTCCCGCGGATTCGCTGGAGAGCGCTTCCTCCATCACCACCGTGGCCCTGGGCTTTATCGCCTTCTCCATCGGCGATGAGTTCAAGCTCAGCCACATCCGGCAGATCGGCTCCAAGGCGCTGACCATCACCGTGTTCCAGGCGCTGATGGCCACCTTCCTTGTGGACCTGGTGCTCTGGCTCTGCCGCTTCCCCCTGCCCATCGTGCTGACGCTGGGCGCCATCGCCACGGCCACGGCCCCTGCCGCCACGCTGATGGTGGTGCGCCAGTACAAGGCGCGCGGGCCGCTCACCTCCACGCTTCTGCCCGTGGTCGCCATGGACGACGCTTTGGGTCTGGTGGTGTTCGCCATCTCCCTGGCACTGGCCCGCGCCTTCGGTTCGGGCGAGGCGCTCTCCATCCAGTCCACCCTGCTGGACCCCCTGCGCGAGATCGCGCTCTCCCTGCTCGTCGGCCTGGCGCTGGGCGCCGTGGTGGCCTACGTCACCCGCTTCTTCCGCTCCCGCAGCAACAAGCTGTGCGTGTGTCTGACCGCGGTGCTTTTGGGCACGGCGCTGGCGGAGATGTGGGGGCTGTCCTCGCTGCTTCTGTGCATGTCCATCGGCGCGGCCTTCGTGAACTTAAAGAGCGAGAGCGAGGCCTCCCTGATCCTGGAGCAGTGCGACCGCTGGACCCCGCCGCTGTTCATGCTCTTCTTCGTGATCTCCGGCGCGGAGCTGGACCTGGCCGTGCTGCCCACCGTGGGCCTGCTGGGCGTGCTCTACCTGTTGGCCCGTTCCGCGGGCAAGTACTTCGGCGCGTCCCTGGGCTCCTCCCTGGTCAAGGCCGACCCCAACATCCGCAAGTATTTGGGCCTGACGCTGCTGCCCCAGGCGGGCGTCGCCATCGGCATGGCGCAGGTGGTCATCGGCGCGCTGCCGGAGTACGGCGCCTCCATCCGGGCCGTGGTGCTCTGCGCCACGCTGGTCTACGAGCTGGCCGGGCCGCCGCTCACCAAGTGGGCGCTGGGCAAGGCCGGTGAGATCGCCGAGCAGCCCAAGAAGGCCAAGGCCACCGCGGCCAAGTGACCGCCTCCAAAATAAACATATAAGGAACGTTTCGTAATATGGGAAAAGCGCTATCCGATATGACATTGGAGGAATTGTGGGAGCTGTTCCCCATAATCCTTACCGAGCACAAAGAGATCTGGGATACGTGGTATGCTGAAGAACAAAAGAGGCTTGCCGGCATTTTACCGCCAACAAATGTGATCATCAGCCATATCGGAAGCACCGCCATTCATCATATATGGGCAAAACCGATCATCGATATCCTGGTGGAGATCCCTGCATCTCTGCCCATGGACGAAGTCAAAGCGCTCCTTGTGCAAAACGGCTATATATGTATGGCGGAGCATCCAAACAGGAGATCGTTTAACCGGGGCTATACGAGCGAAGGCTTTGCTGAAAGAGTGTTCCATCTTCATCTTCGCTATGCGGGAGATAACGACGAGCTCTATTTCCGCGACTATATGAATGACGACCCTCCATTGGCAAAGCAGTATGAAGAATTGAAGCTCTCCCTTTGGAAGAAATTTGAACACGACAGGGATGGCTATACGCTCGCCAAAACGAGTTTTGTAGCCGAACAGACCGATCAAGCAAAAAAGCACTACGGACATAAATACGAACGAGGCTAAATTCCCGGTTCAGCGGAGAAGCGCTATGTTGCGGGGCTGCGCCGTTTTTAAAGACCGCACCTTAAAAAGAGTGCGGTCTTTACTTATTTTGCGCATATTTGAGGCGGTAGGAAGCGCCGCTCCATGCCATGCGAACAGCCGTTTGCAACAATTTGTTTATTTTCCCAAGGAAACCTCTTGCATTTTGGGGACGACCGCCGTATAATAGCAACATAACGATGCTTTTTTGCGGAAGGAGGCCGTTTCCGTGCCGCGCGTCATCCTGCATTCGGACCTCAACAACTTCTACGCCTCCGTGGAATGTCTGCGCCACCCGGAGTTTCGGGACGTGCCGCTGGCCGTGGGTGGGGACCCGGAGCTGCGCCACGGTATCGTGCTGGCCAAGAACATGCCGGCCAAGGCGCTGGGCGTATCCACGGGCGAGCCCCTCTGGCAGGCGAAGCAGAAATGCCCGGGGCTGCAGATCGTGCCGCCGGACGGCAGCGCCTACCTGCGCTTCGCCCAGGGGGTGCGCGCCATCTACCGCCGCTACACGGACTGGATCGAGCCCTTTGGCCTGGACGAGGCCTGGCTGGACCTGAGCGACTGCGGCTCCCTGGAGGCGGGCAAGGCGCTGGCCGACCGCATCCGGGGCGACATCTTCCGGGAGATGGGCATCACCGCCTCGGTGGGCGTGGCCAACAACAAGGTGTTCGCCAAGCTGGGCAGCGACATGAAGAAGCCGGACGCCACCACGCTCCTGCGGCCGGAGGAGTACGGGCGCAGCGTCTGGCGGCTGCCGGCCAGCGACCTGCTGTACGTGGGCCCCGCCACCCGGCGCAAGCTGTTCAACTTGGGGCTTTACACCATCGGCGACCTGGCCCGGGCCGACCCGGCGCTGCTCTGCGCCCTCTTGGGCAAGTGGGGGTTGACGCTGCACCGCTACGCCAACGGCCTGGACGCCGACCCCGTGGCCCGCGCTGGGGACCAGGACCCCGTCAAGAGCGTGGGCAACTCCACCACCACGCCCCGGGACCTGACCACCCCCGGCGAGGTGCGCGTGACGCTGCAGGCCCTGTCGGAGTCCGTGGCCGCCCGGCTGCGGGAGGCGGGGCTGCGGGCGCGCGTGGTGCAGCTGAGCGTGCGCGACTGCGACCTGTTCTGGATGGAGCGCCAGTGCCGTCTGGAGGCCCCCAGCTGCCTGGCCGGGGAGCTCTGCGACGCGGCCTGTGCGCTGTTCCGCCAGAGCTACCTCTGGGAAAAGCCTATCCGCTCCCTAGGCGTGCGGGCCACGGACCTGTGCGACCGGCACGGGGCGGTGCAGCTGGACCTGTTCTGCCGGGAGAGCCGCCGCCTCCGCCGGGAGACGCTGGAGGACGCCGTGGACGGCGTGCGCCGCCGCTTCGGCTACGCGGCGCTGCTGCGGGCCTCCCAGCTCTCCGAGAGGGACTTGGGCTGCATCGACCCCAAGGACGAGCACCTCGCCTATCCGGGGAAAGGTGCAGCGCGATGCAGGCCGCGATGATCGGTTCTATGTCAAACTGCCTCTTCGGATCATCCCTCATGTTCTTGTTCGTTTCACCGGACAGGCCCGCTACCTCTGCAAGCTGTCCGCTCGTCATGTTTCTTGTATCCATCAGCCGCACCAACATGTCTTGAAACGAAATGTAGAACATAGCCGCTTTGTTATATTTGTCCGCAATCATCCTCTGAAATTGCCTGCCTTCTTCAGTGACGGGACTTTCTCCGTTCCGATTGACGTACTTGACCTGCCTTCTCCCACCGCGTCCTTTTTGCAGTACGCCATTGATCAGGCATTTCAGTGCGTTATCGTCGACCGTCTTAAAAACCAGGCAGCACTCCGCCATGTGTTCGCAGGCATATACGCTCAGCGGACATATACGCTCAGGTGTATACAGCCCATATGAAATGCCCATGCCGAAGTTTCAGTCCCATCTGCCTCACAAGCGTCTCGGCCTTCAAAAAGATGTCCTTCGGCGACAGGCCATAGCCCTCAAGAAACTATTTCGCAAGCCTCGGGTAGTCCGCTTCCTGCAAAACGGGCAGCAGATACTTGTCCGCCCGAATCTCTCCTAGGCATGCGGCAATCAGGCTGTCCGCTTCTTTGATAACAGCCTTCTCAAAAATACAGGTCAGCTTGCAGGGACGCAGATCCAGGCAATACCGAAGCCGAACGTCCAAGCGAATCCGCCTGACTCTTTTCGCGTCCGTTTTTCCCGTTCGAACAAGCTCCATCCTTAGTTCTGTGTGTGTACAGCTCAACCACAAAGTCCGAGGTTGCTGAAAGAACAACGCCTCCACTCTGACGATCCGGCATTCGTCCATCCTTGCCCCAGATACCTTTCATCCTTTTCCAGCGCGATGAACTCTTCTGGACGCTGCCCGATGTACTTTCCCAAATCGTCTTCAAAGCAGCGGTGGTAGACACCCGTCAATACGCCCACAACCGTATAAGGACGAAAGGTCTCATCCAGCCTTGTCCTGCACAATTCTGCTCTCTCCTCCTCGTTCAACTGCTTCATCGGATCAATCGTGTGCGGGCTTTGTAGAATAACGGCTTCCTTCGGGCGATCACCGCTGTGGTTTCTCTCTTTATTAATTATTTTTCCTATATGTCTTTATAAATCTGTTTTACTACGCTGCATTGACTTCGTGAGAAGCCCACATTGAAGGAAGAAATACCGTGCCACGGCTTATATTTGAGCGCAAAGCGGAGCCTCAGAGCAACGTAGTAGATCTGTGATGGGAGAACCCATCCCCACTGCTCCCAAGCCCGTCATCTGTGAACGAATTCGTTACTACAAAGAGCAGCTGCACATGGAACAGAAAGCACTCGCGGCCATGGTCGGCGTCACGCCGAACGCGGTGACCAATTGGGAAAGCGGACGAGTCCGGCCTGATGTGAATTTTCTGCCGAATATCTGTGTTGCGCTTCACATCACGCTCTATCAGCTCTACGCGCTGGATGACCCCACCCTGAAGCTCACAGCGTCGGAGGGCTATC
>CANQPP010000048.1 GCA_947625765.1 uncultured Clostridia bacterium | reverse complement strand
ATGCTGGGCGAGACGGATACGGTGACCATCGTGGGCAAGAACCTGATGGGCAACTCCCTGCGCTTCACCAGCGCTTTGCAGATCTACACGCTGGCCGGCGTGTGCATCCTGGCCCTGCCCCTGCTGATCCTGGTGGGCGGCATGGTGGTGTGGCTGAGAAGGAGGCACCTGTAAGATGAGCGAAAACGACCGCAAGGACATCGAAACGCCCATCGAGGCCGAGCATGAGGAGGAAAGGCACATAGAGCTGGGCAGCGACCTGCGCAAAGAGGTCAAGCGCCGCAAGCCCATGAGCTCCAAGAAGAAGCTGATCGTGGGGCTGTGCGCGGTGGCCGCCGTGGCCCTGGTCGTGGGCGGTCTGTACCTGGCCCTGCGCCTGACCGACGATACCGACAGCCAGCCCGTGCAGGAGAGCAGCTCCATCGACCTCATCACCGACACCTACAAGGAGATCGAATCCATCGTCCTTGACAACGAGGAAACGCTCACGGTGCGCAACGACGGCGCCGAGAAGAACGAGACCTACTTCGTGGACGAGATGGAGGACGCCGTGGTAGAGCAGGACGAGTGCGCCTCCCTGTTCACCGCCATCGGCACACTGAAGGCCGACGACGTGGTGGAGACCGCGCCCGCGGACTTAGGCCTTTACGGCCTGGACGAGCCGCTGGCCCGCATGACCGTCAACTTTAAGAACGGCACTTCCCGTTCTTTCCTGCTGGGCGACCCCGTGCCCACCACCGCGCAGTATTACTTCATGGAGGAGGGCGGCGACACCGTCTACCTGCTCAGCTCCTATTTGAGCGGCAAGGTGCGCAGCAACCGCTCCACCTTCCACAACGCCTCCATGCCCACCGTGGACAGCGAGTTCGGCAAGTCCCTGATCGTGCGCAAGCGCGGCGAGCCCGACTGGCGCATCCGCTTGAGCGACGAGAGCGTCGGCAACACGCTGACCAGCTGGAAGCTGACCGAGCCCGAGACCTATGCGGGCATCGACGTGAGCGTCAGCGCCGTGCAGGACATCATCGACCACCTGGCCGACGCGACGCTTTCCCGCTTCGTTACCACCGTGGACAGCGAGGAAGGCCTGGCCGAGTACGGCCTGGACGATCCCCTCATCACGCTCATCTACGTGGACCAGAACAACGTGACGCGGCGCGCTTCCATCGGCAACAAGGACGAGAACAACTACTACTACGTGCGCATCGACGACAGCCTGGATGTGTACCTGGCGGCCTACGGCCAGTTCTCCTTCGCCGAGGAGATCGAGCCGGTGAACCTGCTGGACCGCTTCGCCAGCCTCATCAACATCGCCAACGTGGACAAGGTCGAGATCACCAAGGGCTTTGAGACCTACACCATGCAGATCCAGAGGCAGGACGTGACCAAAGACGACGGCACCACCGAGACCGAGGAAACGCTGCTCCTGAACGGCAAGGTGATGGACGAGTCCATGTTCCGCAAGGCGTACCAGACCATCATCGGCATTTCCCACAGCGGCCTCTGCGAGCAGGAGAAGGCCGGCAGCGAGGTCGTGCTGAGCGTCAAGTTCTACTTCAACAACGGCAGCGAGGACCTGCTGATCGAGTACCTGCCCTATGACGTGAACAACTACGCCATCCGCCGCAACGGGAAGCTGCTCTTCTACGGCCGCAAGGACCCCGTGGACGAGATCTGGACCGACCTGCAGCAGCTGGAAGCGGGCACGTTGAGCACCGAAAACTGATCCTGTAAGATTCCTTGAAAGAACCAAAGCGGCCCCGGATGAAAAGCCGGGGCCGCTTTGCGGTAATTTACGCATTCTCTGTTTCGGGTTCGGCTTCAGGCGTTTCCGCCGGGGCGGGCTGCGCTTCCTTCTCCTGAACGGCCGTCCCGAAGCGGGAGAGGTAGGCCGCGGAGCGCCGCCGGGCCTGCTCGTGCTTCTGCGTCACGGACAGGTACGTGGAGCGCGCCGCTCCCTTCGTGCTGGGCTCCGCGGGCCGGACGGCGGGCTCCGGCGCGGCCTTTTCCTTGCTTTCCAGCCCCAGGGACACGTGGGGCTGGCTGCGCAGGGAGCGCAGGGACACCCAGCGGTCGCCGTCCTGGGCGTAGGTGCGGGCATGGGGTTTTACAGAATATGTATCGTTTTCCATAGCTTTTTTACCTCCCAAGAGATGGATTCCTGGTAGAATATGCGAATTTCCTTCTTGTTGCCACGGCCAAATGCTGGTATAGTATGGATAAGCGGCGCGCGCTGCGCCAAAAGAAACCGACGGAGAAAAAAAGAGGGGGAGTCGCCGCATGCGTTATGTGGTCGCCTTGGACCAGGGAACCACCAGTTCCCGCGCCGTGGTCATCGACGAGCAGGGCCGCGCCGTGGCCAGCCATTCCAACGAGTACACGCAGAACTATCCCAAGCCCGGCTGGGTGGAGCACGACCCGTACGACATCTACTATTCCCAGCTGGGCGCGCTCAAGATCGCCGTGCAGAAGGCCGCCATCGACGAAAAGGACATCGCCGCCATCGGCATCACCAACCAGCGGGAGACCACGCTCCTGTGGGAAAAGGACAGCGGCAGGCCCGTCTGCAACGCCATCGTCTGGCAGTGCCGCCGCACCGCGCCCTATGTGGAGAGGCTAAAGGAAGAAGGCCTGGAGGAGCTCATCCGCAAAAAGACAGGCTTGGTGCCGGACGCCTACTTCTGCGCCACAAAGCTGCAATGGATCTTCGACAACGTGCCCGGCGCGCGGGAAAGGGCCGAGAAGGGCGAGCTGCTCTTTGGCACCGTGGACTGCTGGCTTGCCTGGAATTTGACCGAGGAGCGCGCCCACGTGACCGACGCCACCAACGCCTCCCGCACGATGCTGTTCAACATCCACACCATGGACTGGGACGAGGAGCTGCTGCGCCTGTTCAACATACCGCGCTGCATACTGCCCCGCGTCTGCGACAGCGCCTGCGTGGTGGGAACGCTCAAGCCCGAAATTTTGGGCCGCTCGATCCCCGTGGCGTCTCTGGTGGGCGACCAGCACGCCGCCCTGTTCGGTCAGGCCTGCTACGAGCCGGGCATGGTCAAGACCACCTACGGCACCGGCGGTTTCCTGCTGATGAACACGGGCGAAACGCTGAAGGAGTCGGCCAGCGGGCTGCTCACCACCGTCGCCTGGCGCAGGAACGGAAGGACGGAATACGCGCTGGAGGGTTCCATCTTCGTGGCCGGGGCCGCCATCCAGTGGCTGCGGGACGAGCTGGGCCTCATCCGCACCGCCGCCCAGAGCGAGGAGATCGCCCTCTCCGTGCCGGACAGCGCGGGCGTGTACGTGGTGCCCGCCTTCACGGGCCTGGGCGCACCCTATTGGGACATGTACGGCCGCGGGGCCATCGTGGGCCTGACCCGCGGCGCGGGCCGGGCGCAGATCGTGCGCGCAACGCTGGAATCCATCGCCTACGAGACCGCCGACGTGGTCCGCGCCATGGAGCAGGACAGCGGCATCGCCCTCACCCAAATGCGCGTGGACGGCGGCGCCAGCGCCAACAACTTCCTCATGCAGTTCCAGGCGGACATACTGCACATGGACGTGGTCCGTCCGCAGATCGTGGAGACCACCGCCCTGGGCGCGGCCTACCTGGCCGGGCTTGCCGTGGGCCTGTGGCAGGACGAAAAGCAGCTGGCCGCCCTCTGGCAGGCCGAGCGGCGCTTCAGCCCCGCCATGCAGGAGCAGGAGCGGGCCCGCAGGACCGCCCAGTGGAAGCGGGCCGTGGAGCGCGCCTCTGGCTGGGCGAAGGAAGAATAAAGAGACGTTGAGTTTTTTACTTCAACGTTCAAATACACATTTGGAGGAAAAAGTATGACGATCCAAGCAGGCATCATCGGCTTTGGCTACATGGGGCATTTTCACCTGCGGAAAAGCCGCCTGATCGAGGGACTTGACGTGACCGCGGTGTACGACGTGGACGCCGCCAAGCTGGAAGAGGCGCGTCAGGAAGGGCTGACCGCCTACGACACGCTGGAGAAGTTCCTGGCGGACCCGAATTTATCCCTTGCCATCGTCTGCACGCCCAACAACTTCCATGCGCAGCTTTCCATCGCCTGCCTGCGGGCGGGGAAGAACGTGCTGTGCGAAAAGCCAGCGACCATGAACGGGGCGGAGCTGGAGCAGGTGCTCAAGGCGGCACAGGAGAGCGGCCGCTTCTTCACCGCCCACCAGAACCGCCGCTGGGACGTGGACTATCTGGTGGTGCGTGAGGCGCTGGCCTCCGGCGCGATCGGCAGACCCACATCGCTCATCTCCCGCGTGTACGGCCAGCGGGGCGTCTGCTTCGGCTGGCGCGCGGACCCGGAGGCGGGCGGCGGCATGCTGTACGACTGGGGCATCCACCTGATCGACCAGTTCCTGCAGATGTTCAAGGGCCACAAGGTGGAAAGCGTGTACGCGCGGCTGCAGAGCATCCTAACGCCCGCCGTGGACGACAGCTTCGAGGTGCAGATGCTCTTTGACAACGGCGTCTGCGCGAAGGTGCAGGTGGGCACGTTCAGCCTGCAGGACCTGCCGCGCTGGTTCGTGTACGGCGACCGCGGCACGCTGCGCCTGGACGACTTCACCGGCACGTCGGGCGGCATGGCCCGCATCCGGCAGGAGGTGTCCGGCTTCGACAGCGTGTTCGGCAAGAACTTGGGCCCCAGCCGCACCATGGCCCCGCTGCGGCCGGAGTTCATCGAAACGCTGGAGCTGCCCAAGGTCACGACGGACGAGCTGGCCTTCCACACCAACCTCCTGCACGCCTGCCAGGGGACCGAAACGCCGCTGGTGACGCCGCAGGACCTGCGCCGCTCGATGGGCATCATCGACGCCGCCTTCGCCAGCTCCCGCGAAAACGCCGTGATCAAAACGGCGATCTGACGGGAGAAAGTCCCTGCACATAAACATTCAGGCGGAGGACGCAAAAGAAACGCGTCCTCCGCTTTTTATCACACAAAAAGCCCGGCTTTGCCGCGATTATGGAAACACGCAAGGCCGCCGGCCCCCGCTTTTTCCGCGAAGGGCCGACGGCCTTTGAAACGGGTCTATGCTGTCGAGAGCCTTGCTCTTCTCCCGGCGACGGGGTTCAGCCCGCCTTCTCCTGGGCCCGCTCGATGGCGAGCCGGTCCGCCATCAGCGCGATGAACTCGCCGTTGGTGGGCTTGTCGGTCTTTACGTAGATGCGGGAGCCGAACATGGTGTTGAGATTCTCCACCTGGCCGCGGGACCAGGCCACGTCGATGGCGTGGCGGATGGCACGCTCCACCTTGGAGGCGGTGGTGTTGTACCTCTTGGCCACGGCGGGATACAGCTCCTTGGTGATGGCGTTGATGATCTCCGGGTTGTCCACCACGGTCTTGATGGCCTCGCGCAGGAACTGGTAGCCCTTGATGTGCGCGGGGATGCCCATCGCCAGGAACACGTTGGCGATCCTCTCGTCCAGCGAGCAGGGCACGAGGGAAGAAACGGTCAGCGGCGCCACGGTCTTCTGGCCCGCGGCGCTGGCCAGGTTCAGCACCCGGGCCGTCACCACGGCCGGGTCGAAGGGCTTGAGCATATAATAATCCGCGCCGGCATCCACGGCCCGCTGGATAAAGTCGTCGCGCATCAGCGCGGTCAACACGATCACGCGGGGCCTGTGGCTCACGGAAGCAAGCTTTTCCATCAAAACGAATCCGTCCATCACGGGCAGGATCAGATCCGTCACCAGCACGTCCACTTCACTGGTCTGCACGATCTTGAGCGCCTGCGGGCCGCTGTTCACGCAGCCCAGCAACTCGATGTTCTCGTACTTCTTCATGACCGCTTTGAGTTCTTCGCACGCCTGCGTGCTGTCGTCAGCGATTAGAACTCGGACCTTGTCCATTCTCGTTGCCTCCTTGTTCTGCGGCAGCTTTTCCCGAAAAAGGGATACGCCAAATCGACGACCTGGCTTTCCCATGGCCTCGGAAAATATGACTGTCAGTAATATTTTAATGATATAATTGTACTCTCAGAGCTAGTTCGTGTCAATTGGTGTAAGCGCAATATTTTACCGACATTTCGCACTAACCACCCATTTTTATACACATAACGCCATTTTCAAATAGTCTATATTCCAAAGAAACCAATATCCGGCAATTTTTCTTTCAAAAAAGTTGTTTTGTCGGCTCATTATTAATTGCTCGACACGGTACCCCAAAAATCACCCCCGCCGAATGTCGAATTATTCAGAAACGGAGGACGCAGTTCAACCGCGCCTCCGTTTGAATAATATTGTGCATTCGTGAGCGCAGGCAACCAGTGGAAACGGCCTTTTTTCGACAAAGAAAATGGCTTACCTGCCGGAAAGAGGGGACACGTGCGCATTTCCATGGAAAATAGCCGCCGTTTCGACATTTTTTATGGGGGTTTCCCTACATGGACCGAAGCCCTGTGAGCAGAGAGAAAGTCGCGGCGGTTCTGTTTTGCCTTCTTTCCCCATACATATAGGAGCATCCGGGGGGCTTTCGCAGCCCTTTCAAAAGGGAGGGAACGCCATGCGCGTTTTGAAGGACGACCTGCGACTGGAGCGGCTCGCGGGCAGCGGCCGCGCGGCGCCTTTGGCGGAGGGCGCGGTGATGCTGCCGGGAAACGAGAGGAACGTGCGCATCCTCTACCAGACGGCGGAGATGGAGGTGTTGAGCACCGAGACGCAGACGGGCCGCGTCAGCGCGGACGTCGCGGTGAACTTTACCGTCCTGTACTTGGACTCCGGCGGCGCGCCCCGCGCCATCGAGGCGCAGAGCACCCAGTCTGTCTCCATCGAGGTGGAGCAGGCCACCGCCCGCATGCGGGCCCGCGTCTGGGGCTGGGTGGAGGAGGTGCGCGCCGAGGAATCCGGCGGGCGGCTGAGCCTGGGCGCGGAGCTGAACGTGCGCGCCTGCGTGCTGGAGGAGGCGCAGCGCTCCGTGGTCAGCGACGTGGAGGAGGCAGGCCCGCTGGCCCGGCAGGAGCTGCCCATCCGCGTGACCAACCAGGCGGCGGAGGGGCGGCAGCGCAGCCTGCTGTCGGAGAGCTACCCATCCGACCGGGAGAATGCGCGCATACTCTTTGCCCACGCCTGCACGACCGTGACGGCGGCCCAGGCCGCGGAGCGCGCGGTGAACGTGACGGGCGAGGTGAAACTGCTGCTGGTGGGCACGGACGCCCAGACGCCCTACTTCACCCTGCAGAAGACCGTGCCCTTCGCCGTGACCGTGGAGGCGGACGGCTCCCGCTTCGGCATGCAGGCGCTGGCCTCGGCCCATGTGCAGGAGCTGACCGCCGAGTACCGCGGCAGCGAGGACGGGGAGCTTTTGCAGGTGGAGTTCATTTTGCAGGCGGAGGTGAGCGCCTACCGGGAGAGCGAGTACACGGTGCTGACGGACCTCTATTCCACGCGCGGCGACGGGCTGGAGGTGAAGGACGAGACGCTGGACTTCCTCTGCGGGGCGCGGGACTACCGGGAAGTGCAGGAGCTGGCGCTGCCGCTTTCCTTCCCAGAGGGCAGCGCGCCCATGCACAGCGTCTACGGCGTGCTGGCGCGGCCCGCCGCCGTGGAGCTGGAGCGGGACGGCGGCCAGCTCGTCGCGGGCGGACTGGTGAGCGTGACGCTGTTCTACGACGGCGGCGAGGGGCTTGCCTCCGCCACGCAGCTGCTGCCCTTCCAGCTGTCCTTCCCGCCCGTGGAGCTGGACTGCGACCTGTGCTTGCAGGTCTGTTCGGCCCAGGCGCTTGCCTCCGGGCCCGAGAGCGCGGACGTGCAGCTGGGCTTCCAGCTCGCCGGGCCCGCCTGGGAGCTCTGCTCACTGGAGGCGGTGACGGAGGTGGAGGAGAGCGGGGAAACGGAAGCGCCGCCCGCGGGCGTGACGCTCTACTACCCGGCGGGCGGGGAGAGCCTCTGGCAGGTGGGCAAGCGCTTCCACATCGCCCCGGAGGACGTGCAGAGGCTGAACGGCGGCAGCGACGGGCCGGTGCTCATCTACCGGCGGCAGTGCGAATGGTAAAGAGAACCTCATGCAAAAGGGCCCCGAAGGGGGCCCTTTTGCGCGGCCGTTCCCGGTTTGCAAGGGGAGCGGAACGTGATATACTGGTAAAAACGACCTGAAAGGGAGCGTGCGACCATGCCGGAATACAGGGCCTACGCCAAGCTGAACCTGACGCTGGACATACTCGGCCGCCTGCCGAACGGCTACCATCGGATGGACATGCTGATGCAGTCGGTGTCCCTCTGGGACAGCCTGCACGTTTGTGAGGCGCCGGAGCTGCGTCTGACGGTGGAAAACGGCGAGGGCCTGGACGGGCCGGACAACCTGGTGCTGAAGGCGGCGCGGCTGCTGCGGGAAAAGACGGGCGCAAGGCGCGGCGCGCAGCTGCGGCTCGTTAAGCGCATCCCGGTGGAGGCGGGCATGGGCGGCGGCAGCGCGGACGCGGCGGCGGCCCTGCGGGCCTTGAACGGGCTGTGGGGGCTGGGACTGGATAAGGAACGGCTGTGCGCCTTGGGCGCGGAGCTGGGCGCGGACGTGCCCTTCTGCATACTCGGCGGCACGGCGCGGGCCACGGGCACGGGCACGGAGCTGGAAGCGCTGCCCCGAAAGCTGCCCCTGCACTTCGCGGTGTGCAAGCCCTGCGGCGGCCTGTCCACGGGCAGGGTGTACAGGATGTACGACGAAAGCGGGGAAACAAACGGGGAAGCCTGCACGCCGGAGGCGGTGCGCGCGCTGATAAGCGGGGACAGGGCGGCCCTTGCGTGCAGCCTCGGCAACGCGCTGGAAGGTCCGGCGCTGGCCCTGCGGCCGGAGATCGGGGAGGCGCTGGAGACGCTGCGGGGGCTCGGGGCCTTAAGCGCGCGGATGACGGGCAGCGGCTCGGCGGTGTTCGGCCTGTTCGAGGGAAACGCGGAGGCGGAAAAGGGCGCCTCGGCACTGCGGACCCGATACGGCAGCGGCTGGGCCGTGGAGGCGGTGGACAAGGGCGTCGAGCGGGTGTGAGGGCGGCGCAGAAGGGCGCTTCATACCAAAAGTAAAGGCGCTCGTCAAAAATGCCGGAGCGAGAAAAACGCACGCGCTTCTTATGAGGGAAGAAGAATGGCCCGGCGCGATATTCCATGGGGAGATCGTTTTGCGGGAGGATGATCCATAGATCGTTTTCTATATTTCTATGTGACAGGAGATTGCCGCCTCTGAGGTTTTCGGGGGCGGTTTTTCATTTCCAGAATTTTGGATGAAGGGAAGGTCGCTCGTCCTACGACCGTTCGAGGCGCAAGAAAAAGCGGGAGGGTTCTCTTGAACGCCCCAATCATAAGCGAAAGCGCCGCGCTGGCGTTTCCCTTATTCAAGAAAAACTGGAAAAAGCAGGTATAAATTGCCCCATCCATGCCGAAGCTAATGGCCGAAAGGAGTGACGCCATTGAAGGTTCGGCATTTTTTTGTCCCCGTGCTGTGCGGGACGCTGGTTTTGGGACTTCTGGCCTTCGCCGCAGGCAGGGAGCGGGAGACGGAACTTATGCGCGCTGTGCGGACGGGGGAGCTTCTACGCCTGCACATACTGGCCGACAGCGACGAGGAAAAGGCCCAGAGCGACAAGCTGGCCGTGCGCGACGCGGTGCTGGAGGCGCTGTCCCCCGTTTTGGAGGGGGCGGCCAACGCGGCGGAGGCCGAGGCGCGGGTGCGGGAGCGGCTGCCCCTGATCGAGGAGACGGCCCGGCAGACGCTGGAGGCTTCGGGCGAAAGCTATCCCGTACAGGCACGGATCGTGGTCGCGGACTTCCCCGACCGCATCTACGCGGGGCAGCTGGTCCCGGCGGGCGAGTACCGCGCCCTGCAGATCCGCTTAGGGAAGGCCGAGGGGCACAACTGGTGGTGCGTGCTGTACCCGCCGCTGTGCTTCGTGGGGGAGGAAACCGTGGAAACGGAGGAGGTGCGCTTTGAGTCCGCGCTGCTTGCCTGGCTCCGTTCCCTGCGCAAGAAGGGAGGCAAAACGGCATGAGAAGGACAAAGGGCATCCTGCGGGGCATCGTGTGCCTGGCGCTGGTGTGCGTGCTGCTCACGGGCAGTGCGCAGGCGGTGACGCTCTACTGGGGCATGCGGGGCGAGAACGTGCGCAGGCTGCAGGAGAAGCTGCAGCAATACGGCTACATGAAGGGCGCGGCGGACGGCGTGTTCGGCCAGGAGACCTACGAGGCGGTGGTCTACTTTCAGCGTAAGAACGGCCTGACCGCCGACGGCGCGGCCGGGGAGGCGACGTTGGCGGCGCTGGGGTTGAACCTGAACAGTTCGTCCTCGTCCCAGGCGGGTTCCTCGTCCTACGCCTCCAACCTGGACCTGCTGGCCCGGCTCATCCACGCCGAGGCGCGGGGCGAGCCCTACGCCGGGCAGGTGGCCGTGGCCGCCGTGGTGCTCAACCGGGTGCGCAGTGCCTCCTTCCCCAACTCCATCTCCGGCGTGATCTACCAGCGAGGCGCCTTCAGCGTGGTCTCCGACGGGCAGATCAACTTAACGCCCGGCGAAACGGCCCTGCGCGCCGCCCAAGACGCGCTCAACGGCTGGGACCCCACCGGCGGCTGCCTGTACTACTACAACCCGGCCAAGGAGGTCTCCTCCTGGATCTGGTCGCGCACCGTGCTCACGGTGATCGGCAAGCACAACTTCGCCATTTGATAGGATAAGGAGGAAAACGGGATGCGGGACAACATCAAGCGCGGCGCGGCGGCGGCCCTGTGCGTGGCGCTCATCGCCGCGCTGATCTGGGGCATCTCCGGGCAGATCGCCCGCAGGAGGTATCGGATCCGGCTTGAGAATATGTACGAGAGGTCCTACTATTCCTTCGTCAGCTGCATGGACGACCTGGAGGTGGACCTGAACAAGCTCATGGTCACCGCCGCGCCGGAGCAGGAGCTGCTGCTGCTCTCCCAGGTGTCCAGGCTGGCCATGGAGGCCGAGCGGGAGCTGACGGACTTGAACGTCCGCGAGGAGGCCGTCTCCGGGATGATGGGCTTTGTGAACCGCCTGGGCGACTACTGTGAGAGCCTGTCCGAGACGGCGGCGGAGGGCGCGCCCATCTCCGACGCGGACAGGGAGAACCTGACCGCCATGCTGAAGCGGCAGGCGGAGCTGGGCGAGATGGTGCGCGCGCTCGACATGGACGATCTGGTGGGCACGGGCGGCGAGGCGGTTGAGCCTAAGGCGGAGGACCCCGACCCCTTCCGGGCCGCGGTGGAGCCGGAGAGCGAGGTGCCCGCCCTCATCTACGACGGCCCCTTCTCCGAGGGTGCGACCGGCCCGGCGCGGGCCCTGCCGGAGGAGACGATCACCCAGGAGATCGCCTGCTCCCTGGCCGCGGCTTTCGTGGGGCAGGAGCGGGTGGAGAGCGTGACGGAGATGCAGGGCATCGAGGGCGAGCTGCCCACCTACGGCGTGGAGGTATTGACCGGCGACGCGGGCAGGCTGTTTTTGCAGATCACCCGGCAGGGCGGGCAGGTGCTGATGATGATGCCGGAGACATCGCCCAGGGAGACGAACTACACGGTAGAGCAGTGCCGCCAGAGCGCGGAGGGCTTCCTGCGCGAGCGGGGCTACGGCCCCATGGAGGCGGGCTACTGGCAGATGTATTCCGGCCTGGTGGTGTTCAACTTCTGCGCGGTGCAGGACGGCGTGCGGCTGTACCCGGACCTGGTGAAGGTGCAGGTCTCCATGGAGACGGGCTGCGTGATCGGCCTGGAGGCGGGCAACTACCTGCGCAACCACGTACAAAGGGAGCTGCCCGAGTGTAAGCTCAGCCAGGCCGAGGCCGTGGAGCGCGTGATCGGCGTGGACGTGACGGGCGTGCGGCTGTGTGTCATACCGCTGCTTGAGAAGGAGCGCTTCTGCTACGAGGTGACGGGGCAGAGGGGCGAGGACAAGTACCTCATCTACATCAATGCCGGAAACGGCCGGGTGGAGAACATACTAAAGCTCCTTCTGGAGGAGGACAAGGAAATGGTGGTCTAAAACGCTTAAAAAAGGCCGTGCGGAGGGAAAGAGCCCGCCCGCGCGGCCTTTTTGTGAAAGAATTAACTTTTCCGCTGTTGCAAACGGGCGCGTTTTAAGCTATCGTAAATTTTTGAAGGGAAAGGGGGGAGAAGCGGATCGTGGAGGAAAAGGAAGTCATGCTGAGCATCCAGGGCGTGCAGAGCGACCAGACGAGGAACACGGACGAGACGCAGATGGTCACCTGCGGCCGCCTGATCCTGCGGGACGGCGGCGCGTGCCTGCAATATGAGGAGCAGGATAACGACCACGGCACGATCGAGACGCGCATAGAGATGGACGGCGACATCGTGCGGGTGAATCGGACCGGCCCCTTCCAGACCAACTTCGCCTTTAAGAAGGGCTGCGCCTGCAAGTCGGTGTTCATGACGCCCGTCGGCCGCTTGGAGATGGAGGCCTTCCCCATGGATGTGGCCTACTCCATCGGCGAAAAGGAGGGCTCCGTGACGCTGTCCTACCAGATGTGCGTGCAGGGGCAGCATTTGGGGCTCAACCACATCCGCATCCGCTTCTGGGACCGTGCCTGACCCGCTGTTCGGCTGCCGCGCGGCCCTGGAAAAAGCGCTGGGCCGCCCGCCCTTCGTCCTGCCCCCGCCCTACAAGCGCGGCCACTTCCGCACGCAGCTCATCGACGAGGCCCTTTGGCCCCTGGAGAACATGCAGGTCAAAAGGGATGGGGACTGCCTGTACTTGTCCCTGCGGGATGAGGCGCTGCTGCGCCTGGCCCGCGAGGCGGCGGGGGAAGAAAGTCCCCTGCCGGAGCCGTCTCTCGGCGCGGGGCATACGCTGCTGTACCAGATACTTATTAAACGGGCGGTGAAGGACCCAAAGCCCCTGGAAGAGGAGAGACGCTTCCTTCTGCGCCTCTGCCTGGACCTGTTCGCCCGCGGCGAGCGCGGCGGCTGGCTGAAGGAGGCCCTGCGGAGCCTGAACGGCGCCTTTGCCCGCGACCTGTGCGAAGGCTCCATCCGGGAAAGCACGCGCCTGTGCGCCGCAATGCTCACGACCCTGCCGCCCTTTGCCCGGCGGGAGGAGAGATAAAGACTTTTTTGCCCAAAAGCCCCGCTCGAAAAGAGACATGGGGCCTCATGACCGTCCGATAGGAGGGACATCGCTTATGCGCATTCAGTGGTTAGGACATTCCAGCTTTCGCATCCTGGGGCAGACGACCGTGGTCACGGACCCCTATGAGGGCATCGGCTTCCCCTTCCCCAAGGTCACGGCGGACGTGGTGACCGTCAGCCACGGCCATCACGACCACAACGCCGTGGAAAACGTGGGCGGCGAGCCCGCCGTGGTGGACGACGCCGGTGCGCACAGGCTGAGCGGCCTGCGCGTGATGGGCTACAACTGCTACCACGACGCGGAGAAAGGCGCGCTGCGGGGCAGCGACATCATCTACCAGATCAAGATGGAGGGCTGGACCATCCTGCATCTGGGCGACCTGGGCTGCAAGCTGCCCAGCGACCTCATCAAGACGCTGCAGAAGCCGGACATACTGCTCATCCCCGTGGGCGGCCACTACACCATCGACGCTAAACAGGCCGTGGAGACCGTGGAGCAGCTGGCGCCCCGGACCACCATCCCCATGCACTACAAGGTGGACGGCCTGCGCGTGGACGTGCAGCCCATCGACGAGTTTTTGGACCTGATCGGCGAGCACACGCTGGTGCCCGGCTGCGAGATCGAGCTGACGCCGAACCTGCCCAAGGTGCTGGTGTTCGGCGACAGGTACCGCAAGGAATAAGGGCATCCGCTTTTTCAAGCAAAAGACGAGCGCCGCGCTTTGACCCTTTTCGGAGGGAAAACAGCGGCGCGCAAGGGGGAGAGAAAGACCTCATGTACGACGTATTGATCGTGGGCGGAGGCGTGGTCGGCTGTGCCGCGGCCCGCGCGCTCAGCGCCTACCGTGTAAACGTCTGCCTGGCCGAGGCTGCGGACGACGTGGCCTTCGGCGCGTCCCGCGCCAACAGCGCCATCGTCCACGCGGGCTACGACTGCGAACCGGGCACGAACATGGCCCGGCTCAACGTGGCGGGCAACGCCATGTTCGACGAGCTCTGCGCCCAGCTGGACGTGCCCCTGCGGCGCGTGGGCTCGCTGGTTTTGGCCTTTTCGCAGGACGATCTGGCCGCCCTTCAGAGGCTGTACGACAACGGCATAAAGAACGGCGTGCCGGGTGTGCGCCTTCTTACCGCCGAGGAGACCCACGCCATGCAGCCGGGCTTGAGCGACAAGGTCACCGGTTCCCTGTACGCCCCCACCGGGGCGATCACCTGCCCCTACGAGCTCACCTGCGCCCTGTGCTCCAACGCCCGTGAGAACGGCGTGCGCTTCCTGATGGGGAGCCCCGTGACGGACGTGCGGACGGCGGGCGACCACCTGACCGTCACGGCGGGGGAGGAACAGATCGAGACGCGCTTCCTCGTCAACGCCGCGGGCATCCACGCGGACGAGGTCTCCGCCCTCTGCGGGGATGAGAGCTTCAGCATCCGCGCCCGCAAGGGGGAGTACGTGCTGTTCGACAGGGCCGCCTCCGGCTTTGCCAAGATGGTGCTGTTCCAGGCTCCCACGGCCATGGGCAAGGGCGTTCTGGTCGCGCCCACCGTGGACGGCAACGCCTACATAGGCCCCACCGCCGTGGACCAGACCGATAAGGACGACACGTCCGTTAGGCCCGAGGCCATCGACGAGCTGACGGCCACCGCCTCGCTCTCCGTGCCACAGCTGCCCCTGCGCAGCCCCATCACGCTGTTCGCGGGCGTGCGCGCCGTGCCGTCCACCGGCGACTTCATCGTGAAACGCTCGGAGAAGAACCCGCATCTCATCCAGGCGGCGGGCATCTGCTCGCCCGGCCTGTCCAGCGCCCCGGCCATCGCAAAGGAGGTCGTGGAGCTGCTCGGGGAAGCGGGCCTTGTGCTAGAGGAAAAGGCCGACTGGCAGCCCCTGCGGCGCCGTCCCAAGCGCTTCCGCCACATGAGCCCGCAGGAGAAGGCTGAGGCCATCCGCCGAGACCCCGCCTACGGCCGCATCATCTGCCGCTGCGAGACCATCCCGGAGGCGGAGATCGTGGAGGCCATCCGCGAGATCCCCGGCGTCCCCAGCGTGGACGCGGTCAAGCGCCGCACCCGCGCGGGCATGGGGCGCTGCCAGGGCGGCTTCTGCATGCCCCGCGTGATGGAGCTGATCGAGCGCGAGGCGGGCATCCCCATGGAGGAGATCACGAAAAACGGCGGCGCGTCCCGCATCTGCGTGGGCGTGAGCCGAGAGGAGGGGCAGGCATGAGGCATGTTCAGGTGGCCGTGATCGGCGGCGGCCCGGCCGGCCTGGCCGCGGCCCTCAAGGCAAAGGAAGCCGGAGCGGAAAGCGTGCTCATCTTAGAGCGCGACAAAAAGCCCGGCGGCATTTTGCAGCAGTGCATCCACAACGGCTTCGGCCTTCACTATTTCGGCCAGGAGCTCACCGGCCCCGAGTACGCCCAGCGCTTCGTGGACAGGCTGGAGGGCACGGGCATCGAGCTCAAGTGCGACAGCATGGTGCTGGAGGTGACGCAGGAGCGCCGCATCACCGCCGTGAGCGCGGCGGACGGCCTGATGGAGATCCAGGCGGACGCGGTGGTCCTGGCCATGGGCTGCCGGGAGCGCACACGCGGCGCGCTGCTCATCCCCGGCGACAGGCCCGCGGGCGTGTTCACCGCAGGCTGCGCCCAGAGGCTGGTCAACATGGAGGCCTGCCTGCCGGGCAGGCGCGTGGTCATCTTAGGCTCCGGCGACATCGGGCTCATCATGGCCCGCCGCATGGTCTGGGAGGGCGCGCAGGTGCTGATGGTCTGCGAGCTGATGCCCTATTCCAGCGGGCTCAACCGCAACATCGTGCAGTGCCTGCAGGACAACGACATCCCCTTATACTTCAACACCACGGTCACGAACATCCACGGCCGCGAGCGTGTGGAGGGCGTGACGGTCGCCCAGGTGGATCCCGCGACCCGCAAGCCCATCCCGGAAACGGCCCGCTACGTGGAGTGCGACACGCTGTTGCTCTCCGTGGGCCTCATCCCGGAGAACGAGCTGACGCAGACCACGGGCGCGCTGATGGACCGCGTGACCAACGGCGCACAGGTGGACGAGCTGCGCCAGACCACCGCGCCGGGCATCTTCGCCTGCGGCAACGTGCTGCACGTGCACGACCTGGTGGACAACGTGAGCCGCGAGGCCGAGATCGCCGGGGAAGCGGCGGCCCGCTTTGCTTTGGGCCAGGTCAAAAACGGAAAAACGCGCGCCGTCACGGTGAGCGGCGGCGTCCGCTACGCCGTGCCCCAGAGGGTCAACGAGGACTGTGAGAAGCTGGAGCTCTACTACCGCGTGGGCAGCGCCTACAAGCCCGCCGTGGTGCGCGTGTACGCGGGAGAAACGCTGGTCAAGCAGCAGCGCAAGCAGATCATGACCCCGGGCGAGATGGAAAAGATCAGCGTGCAGCTGGAGCCGGGACTGTCCGACATCCGCGTGCACGTGGAACAGGCCTGATCGGAAGGGGGCAAACACAAATGGAAAAGAACTTCGTCTGCATCGCCTGCCCCATGGGCTGCGCCCTTCGGGTCTGGGAGGAAAACGGCGAAACGCACGTGAGCGGCTACACCTGCCGCCGCGGGCTGGAATACGGCAAGCAGGAGTTCACCGCGCCCATGCGCACGGTCACCTCCTCCGTGGCGGTGAAGGGCAGAAAACACGGTCTCTGCTCCGTCAAGACGGACAGGACCGTGCCCAAGGAGAAGGTGGAGGAGGTGCTTGAGCAGGTCCGCTGCCTGCGGGCCGAGGCGCCCATCCGCGTGGGCGACGTGCTGCTCAAAAACGCCGCGGGCACCGGCGCCAACATCGTGGCCACGAGGAATGTGGACTAGACAGTTGACAAGAACCCCCTGTTGTTAATACTGACTACGACAGGGGGGTTGTTATGGGCAAACGGAAGTATACATATAAGGAACTTGAATCGGCAATTCTGCAAATGTGGAAAGAAGGGAAAACACGCCGGGAAAAGAAGCAGAACAGGCTATTCCCGGCGTGCTTGCAGAACAGAGAAACCCGCTTCGCGTCTTTACCTGTTCAACAAGTTTGAAATGGAATTTCAAATTTAGTGAGGTGACTAATATGCAG
>CANQPP010000047.1 GCA_947625765.1 uncultured Clostridia bacterium | reverse complement strand
ATGCCGCTTACCTGGACACAGACCCCGCGAAGATCAACGTGGCGCCCTTCGAGCTGATCCCCTATGTGCTGGGCCAGTGCGCGACGCTGGACGAGGCGCGGGCGCTGCTGCCCAAGCTGAACCTCGTCTCCATCTCCTTCAGCGAGTCCCTGCCCCATTCTCCGCTGCATTGGATCGTCTCCGACCGCAGCGGCTCCCTGACCGTGGAGCCCATGGCCGAGGGGCTGAAGATCTACGAGAACCCCGTGGGCATACTGACCAACAACCCGCCCTTCGACTACCAGATGACGAACCTGAGCAACTACATGGCCCTATCCATCGAGCCGCCCAAGAACGAGCTGGCCCCCGGCCTGGACTTAAAGCCCTACAGCCGCGGCATGGGCGCGATGGGCCTGCCCGGCGACCTCTCCTCCGCTTCCCGCTTCGTCAAGGCCGCCTTCACCAAGCTCCACAGCCTCTCCGGCGACTCCGAATCCGAGAGCCTGAGCCAGTTCTTCCAGATTTTGGGCTCCGTGGCCCAGCAGCGCGGCTGCGTCCACATGGGCGGAGACAAGTACGAGATCACCATCTACTCCTCCTGCTGCAACACGGACACGGGCGTCTACTACTATACCACCTACGAGAACAGCCAGATCACCGGCGTGGACATGCACAAGGAGGACCTGGACGGCAGCAAGCTCGCCTCCTACCCGCTGCGCACCGGCCAGCACATCTTCATGGAAAACGCCTGACAGAGAGGCGCATTTCCGCGTAAAACCGCACAGAAAGGCTCCCGGGCGCTGGAACGCTCGGGAGCCTCTTTGGTAAGCAAATGGAAGCGCTTAGAACAGGCCGGTGATCTCGCCGTTCTCGTCCACGTCGATGCCCTCCGCGGCGGGGACCTTCGGCAGGCCGGGCATGGCGATGATCTCGCCCGCGAAGGCCACCACGAAGCCCGCGCCCGCGCTCAGGCGCGCCTGGCGGATCTGCAGCTGGAAGCCTTCCGGCGCGCCCAGCTTCTTGGGGTCGTCGGTGAAGGAGTATTGGGTCTTGGCCACGCACACGGGGAACTGGCCCTGTTTGTCCCAGCGGCGCAGCTGGGTCTTGACGCCGGGGGCGAAGGTAACGCCCTTGGCGCCGTACACGCGGGTGGCGATCAGGCGGATCTTCTCCTCCAGAGGCGCGTCGAGCGGGTAGGAGAAGCTGAGCTCCGAGGGCTGCTCGCAGAGGCGCAGCACTTCCTCGGCCAGCGCCATGCCGCCCTCGCCGCCCTGGGCCCACACGTTGCACAGGCAGACGTTCACGCCCAGGTCCTTTAAGGCCTTTTCCACTAGCGCCAGCTCCGCGTCGGTGTCGCTGGAAAAGCGGTTGAGGGCCGCCACCACGGGCAGGTGGTAGACCTCCTGCATGTTCTTCACGTGGCGCAGCAAGTTGGGCAGGCCCTTCTCCAGGGCCTCCAGGTCCTCCTGACCCAGTTCGGCCTTGGGCACGCCGCCGTGGCACTTGAGCGCGCGCACCGTGGCCACGACCACGCAAGCGCTGGGCTGCAGGCCGGCCATGCGGCACTTGATGTCCAGGAACTTCTCCGCGCCCAGGTCCGCGCCGAAGCCGGCCTCCGTGACCACGTATTCGGCCATGCGCAGGGCGGCCTTGGTGGCGATGACGGAGTTGCAGCCGTGGGCGATGTTGGCAAAGGGGCCGCCGTGCACCAGGGCCGGCGTTCCCTCTAGGGTCTGCACCAGGTTGGGCTTCAGGGCTTCCTTGAGCAGCGCGGCCATCGCGCCCTCGGCCTTTAGGTCGGAGGCGGTCACGGGCTTGCCGTCGAAGGTGTAGCCCACCAGCATGCGGCCTAAACGCTTCTTGAGGTCCGCGATGCCGTCGGCCAGGCAGAACACCGCCATGACCTCGGAGGCCGCGGTGATGTCGAAGCCGTCGGGCCGGGGCATGCCGTTGGACTTGCCGCCCAGGCCGGACAGTATGTCGCGCAGCTGGCGGTCGTTCATGTCCATGCAGCGGCGCCAGGTAACGCGCCGGGGGTCCAGTCCCAGGGCGTTGCCCTGTTGGATGTGGTTATCCACCATGGCAGCCAGCAGGTTGTTGGCCGCGGTGATGGCGTGCAGGTCGCCGGTGAAGTGCAGGTTGATATCCTCCATGGGGCCCACCTGCGCGTAGCCGCCGCCCGCCGCGCCGCCCTTGACGCCGAACACCGGACCCAAGGAGGGCTCGCGCAGGGCCAGCATCGCGTCCTTGCCCAGGCGGCGCATGCCGTCGGCCAGGCCGATGGAGACGGTGGTCTTGCCCTCGCCCGCGGGCGTGGGGTTGATGGCGGTGACCAGGATCAGCTTGCCCTGCTTGGCCGCGTCCACCTTCGTCAAATCGATCTTGGCCTTGTACTTGCCGTAGGGTTCCACGGCCTCCTCGGGAAGATGCAGCTTTTCCGCGATGCGGGCGATGGGCTGCAGCTGTACGCTTCTTGCGATCTCAAGGTCGTTCATGGGACATCCTCCTTAAAAGCGTATGCTTTTTTGTGCGTTTTTCTCTTAGGTCTTCCGATTGCCTGCCGGCGCTTCGGGTGTTATACTGGATGTGTCGTCCCCCAAAGCGCGGCCGCCTGTCCTAGTATATCACAATCCACATCGGAAAGGAAACGTCTGCCATGAACAGAACGATGATTTTCGCAGCAATTTACATGATCCTCATAGGGCTGATGCTGGCGGTGAAGGCCGCGTTCCGTCTGGACTTTAACGGTTACAGCGCCGCCACGGCCCTTTTGCTGCTGGAATCGGGCGTCTTTCTGCTCATTTTCGGCGGCCGCAAGACCGCGCTGCGCAGGGGCGGCGGCAAGTTCCTGTTCATGCACGGCCGCGTGCTGCCCTCCCAGCAGGACACGAATGTGACCGTCTGCTTTTCCGACGCGGACATCGAGCTGCCCTCCGTCCTGCCGCCGGAGATGGAGGTGCGCTGCTTCTTCTCCAACTGCGTCGTGCGCCTGCCGCAGGGCCGTTCCGTGCGCGCGCAGTGCTCGGTCTCCTTCGGCGATATGCAGACGCCGGAGGGCGCTTTGAGCGGCTTCGGCGAAAAGGTGCTCATCGTGGGCGACGGGCCGCAGAGCCTGCTGCGCCTGCGCTGCTGCTTCGGCTCCCTGACGCTCTACGATTAAGCCGCATCCCATATAAAGAAACGCTCCGGCGGCTTCGCCTTGAAAGGCCCGCCCGGAGCGTCTTATTTATTGCTTTTAGTCCTGCGTTTGTCCCTCGTCCCTGTGCGCCGTCTCCTCGACGGCCTCGGGGTTTCGGCGCAGGCGGCCCTCGAAATAGGTGCTGGCCTCGTCGGAGTGGACGAGTATGCTGCCGCCCGCCTTTTCCAGCAGCTCCCGCACGATGTGCAGCCCCAGCCCCTGGCCGGTGGACTTGGTGGTAAAGCCCAAGGAAAAGATGTGCTCCCGCAGGTCGCGGGCGATCATGGGGCCGTTGTTGGTGATGCGGAAGCCGTAGGCGCGCAGGTCCTCGAACAGCTCCACGGTGAGCCGCGGGTCTGCCACGCCGCGCAGGGCGTCCATGGCGTTGTCCAAAATGTTCCCAAGGACCCTGCACATCTCCCAGTCGTTCATGGGCAAATGCTTCCAGTCGGAGCTTACGATCAGCTGCGTCTCGATGCCCTTCTGCTGGGCGTCGCCCAGCTTTGCGGCGAGCAGGGCGTTGACGGAGGGTTTGGCGGTGCGCATCACCTGGGACAGCTGCTTCATCTGCCCGTAGATTTGCTCGATGTAGGCGATTGCCTCCTGCTTGTCGTCCATCTCGATCAGGGAATACACCACCTGGCAGTGGTTCAAAAAGTCGTGCCTCTGCATGCGCAGCCGGTCGTTCAGGTCGTGCAGCTGGGCCCAGGCGTCCCGCAGCATGCCGTTCTGCCGGTTGGTGTCGCGCCACATGAAGGCGTCGCGGACGGACAAAACCGCCTCGAACAGCAGCGCGCCCACGGCCAGCACCAAAAGGGGCCGCCAGAGCGACGGGTGCGAACGGAACGCGCCTAAGAAGTCCGCCGCCAGGAGCGACAACAGCACCACGACTTCCACGCAGTTGAGCACGGCGGACAGCATGGAGGCCTTCTCCACGTCGATCTGCCTGCCGCGCAGTCTCTTGAACATCCCTTTTCCTCCCGGGGCTTCTTATCTAAAATGAGGTCTTTCTTCTAAAACGAAAAGGCGACGGCCACCGTCACGCCCAGGAGCGCGCCGGCCAGCACCTCCATGGGCGTGTGGCCCAGCAGCTCGCGCAGCTGTTCCTGCTTGAATTGGAAGTCCTTGCCGCTGGCCATCAGGTTCTCGATGATCTCGTTGATGCGGGCGGCCTGCCTGCCCGCCGCTCGGCGCACGCCCGCCGCGTCGTACATCACGACGATGGCCAGCGCCGCGCTCACGGCGAACAGCCCGCTGTCCCAGCCGTAGCGCAGGCCTAGGGAAACGGCCAGCGCCACCACGAAGGCCGAGTGGGCCGAGGGCATGCCGCCCGCGCCCACGAAGCGGGTCACATCCAGCCTGCGCTGGATGAGGAAGATCAGGAGCACCTTGAGCAGCTGCGCGGCAGCCCAGGCCGTGACCGCGGCCATCAGCACGGGGTTGCGAAAGACGTTGATGAGGGCGTTTTCCATGGCTCACTCCCTTGGTAGCATGCGCGTGCGCTTCAGCTGTTTCGCACGAGCATCTGCTGTGCGAGCGCGCGGAAGAAGGCCGTGCCCGGCAGGCCTTCCAGGGCCTTCAGGGCCAGCTCCGTCTCCCTTTGCAGGGCTTCCCGCGCGCCGTTTAAGCCCAATAGCTTGACGGCGGTCAGCTTGTTCTCCTCCGCGTCCTTGCCCACGCTCTTGCCCAGCGTCGCGGGGTCGGCCGTCACGTCCAGCACGTCGTCCGCGATCTGGAAGGCGACACCCAGATGCAGGCCGTACTCCGAAAAGGCGCGCTCCGCCCGCTCGTCCGCGCCGCCTGCTTGTAATCCGCAGAGCAGAGGCGCGCGGATGAGGGCCGCCGTCTTATTCCTCTGGATGTAGGAAAGCGCCTCTTCTCCGCCCGCGCCGGCGTTTTCGCTGACTATGTCCTGCGCCTGGCCGCCGACCATGCCCCGGATGCCCAGGGCCGAGGCCAGCGTCACCGCCGCCCGCGCCGCGCCCGCGCCGCCCGTTTCACAGGCCCGCGCCATCAAGAGCATGGCGTGGCTCAGCAGCGCATCCCCGGCTAAAATGGCCATCGCCTCGCCGAAGGCCACGTGGCAGGTGGGCCTTCCCCGGCGCAGCGTGTCGTTGTCCATGGCGGGAAGGTCGTCGTGGATGAGGGAATAGGCGTGCACGCACTCCACCGCCAGTGCGAAGGGCAGCGCCTTCTCAAGGGGCGCGCCCGCGTACTCGCACCCGGCCAGCGCCAGGGACCCGCGCAGCCGCTTGCCCGGCGACAAAAGCGAATAGCGGCAGGCCTCGAGCAGCTCCCGGTCGAAGGCGCAGGCGGCGGGCAGCGTCGTTTCCAGCCCCTCGTTCACCAGGGCGGCGTACTCCTTAAAAGTCCGCATCCGCTTCCTCCATCGCCTCGCGCCGTCCGCTTTCCAGCAGCTTTTCCAGCTTGCCGCGGCTCTGGCCCAGCAGCTTCTCCAGCGACTTGGCCAGCTTCATGCCCCTTTCGTAGGCGGCCACGGTCTCCTCCAGGCCCATCTCTCCGTCCTCGATGGAGCGCACCAGGGCTTCAAGTTCCGCCATGCCTTCCTCAAATGTCTGCTTTTTCGCGCTCATCTTCGTCACTCCTTTGGACTTCGTCGTTCAGGGTCAGCGTTTCCACGCGGACGCCCGCCTCGCCGTCGCAAAAGCGCAGCGCGAGCGGCTCACCCACGTGCAGGTCCTTCGCGGCGGAGACAAAGGCGTCCCCGCGCTTTGCATAGGCGTAGCCGCGCTTGAGCGCCGCTTCCGGGTCCAGCGCCCGCAGCCGCAGCCACAGCCCTTCGTATCTCTCCTTGGACGCCAGCGCGATTCGCCGCGCGGCGCTCTCCAGTCGTCGGTTCAGGTCCCCGACGTTCTCACTTTCCTCCATTAGATCGCGCAGGCCCCTCTGCGGGTCGATGCGTCCCGTGAGTTCCTGCAGCCGCCTTTCCTCCGTTTCCAACTTCCTTCGGCAGCGCAGCTCCAGCCGCTGTGTGAGCTCGTCCAGAAGCAGGCGGCGGCCGCTCACGTCCGGCACGGCCAGCTCCGCCGCCTGGGAAGGCGTGGCGGCGCGCACGTCCGCGGTCAGGTCCGCGATGGTATAGTCCGTTTCGTGCCCCACGCAGGAGATCACCGGCACGGGGCAGCGATGGATGGCTCGCGCCACGGCCTCCTCGTTGAAGGCCCACAAATCTTCCAGGGAACCGCCCCCGCGCCCGCAGAGGATCACGTCCACGTTTTCGCGGGAGAGGCGGTCGAGCGCCGCTGCGATCTCCTCCGCCGCGCCCTCGCCCTGCACCCTTGCCGGGCAGAGCAGTATGTTGACGGAAGGGTTCCGCCGCCGGGCCACATGCACGATGTCGCGGATGACCGCGCCCGTGGGCGAGGTGACCACGCCGATGGTCTTGGGGTCGGCGGGCAGGGGTTTCTTGATCTCCGGGTCGAAGTAGCCCAGCGCGCGCAGACGCTGCTTGGTCTTTTCCAGCAGGGCGTACAGCGCGCCCACGCCGTCCGGCTGTACCCTCTCCACATAGAATTGGTACTGGCCGTCCCGCTCATACAGGGCGGCGCGGCCCTCGGCGACGACGGAAAGCCCGTTGTGCAGCGGCGTTTGCAGCCCGTAGGCGTTCTGGCGGAACAGAACGCAGCTGATGCGCGCCGTGGCGTCCTTGAGGGAAAAGTAGATATGGCCGGAGCTGTGCCGCTTATAGTTGGAAACTTCCCCCCGTATGCGAAGATTGCGAAGGAGTATGTCCTGATCCAAAACGCCCTTTACGTAGGCGTTGACCTCGGAGACGGAAAAAGTCGGCGTTTCAATCATCGCAGGCTCCGCTCCGCCGCTTCCACGGTGTTGACCATCAGCATGGCGATGGTCATGGCGCCCACGCCGCCGGGCACGGGCGTGATGTAGGAGGCCTTCTCTGCGACCGCCTCGAAGTCCACGTCGCCCACGACCTTCTTCTCCGCGATGCGGTTGACGCCCACGTCGATCACCACCGCACCCTCCTTCACCATGTCGGCGGTGATGAGGCCGGGCTTCCCAACGGCCGCGACCAGTATGTCGGCCCGGGAGCAGACGTCCTTCAAGTCCCGCGTGCGGGAATGGGCGATGGTCACGGTGCAGTTGGCCTGCAGAAGCAGCATCGCCATGGGTTTGCCCACGATGTTGCTGCGGCCCACCACCACGGCGTTCTTGCCGGAAAGCTCCACGCCCGTTTCCTCCAGCAGGCGCATCACGCCCTTGGGCGTGCAGGGCACGAAGCAGGGCTCGCCCACCATCAGACGCCCGGCGTTCATGGTGTGGAAGCCGTCCACGTCCTTGTCGGGGCTGATGCGGGCCAAGACTTGACGCTCGTCGATGTGTTTGGGCAGGGGCAGCTGCACCAGGATGCCGTGCACGCTCTCGTCCGTGTTGTATTTCTCCACCAGGGCGATGAGCTCATCCTGCGTGGTCTCCTCGGGCAGGCGCACGACTCCGCCGCCGAAGCCCAGCTTTTCGCTGGCGCGCTCCTTGTTGCGCACGTAGATCGCGGAAGCGGGGTCCTCGCCCACGAGGATCACCACGAGGGACGGGCACACGCCCCTTTCCTTCAGCGCCTCCACGCGGGGACGCAGTGCCTTCCGTGTCGCAAGGGCGATGGCCTTGCCGTCGATGATGTTCGCGTTCAATGTGTTTTTCCGACCTCCCGTTGTTTTTTATCTATGTATGATCTGGTTGCTGTCTGTTTTGTATCTTGTATGCCGCGGCGCCGATGAGTGCCACGCCCAAGGCGTTGTCGCCGCTTAACTCCCTTTTGCCAAAGAGTATGCGCACGGGCAGGCCCAGCTTCTCCGCCCGGGCGGTCAGCTCCTTGCGGAAGCGGGCGGAGGAACACACGCCGCCGAACAGCAGCGCCTGCTTGTCTCCCGTGCGGCGCACGCCCTCCTCCAGCAGCTTAAAGGCCGTGCGCTCCAGGCAGCCGTACACCTCCGCGGCAACCTGCCCGGCGAGAAGCCCTCCCGCGATGAGCCGCTGCGCCGCCGCTTCCGGCCCGGAGAAGGAACAGCTCGCGCCGTGGACGGACGCGCCCAGCAGCCCCTTTGCGGCAAAGCCTTCGGACAGCGCCTCCAGCTGCGGCCCGGCCGGGAAATCGCAGCCCAGCGCCACGCCCACGCGGTCCACGAACTGGCCCGCGTGCAGGTCCTCGTCCCCGCCCAGCAGCTCGATGTTCTCCCTTGACACGTGCAGAAGCTCCGTGGTGCCGCCGCTTATGTGCATGGCCAGGTACGGCCGGGAGCGGTCGAGCTCCGTCCCGAAGGCGGCCGCCTCCAGGTGGCCCCTCTGGTGGCTGGTCCGAAAGAGCGGGATTTGAAGCGATGCGGCAAGGCTGCGCGCCAATCCTTCCCCGGCGGTGAACACGGGCATGTAGCTGCCCTCCCGGTCGCGGGGACGGGTGCTCGCACAGACGGCGAGCAGACGCATTTTCGGCAGACTGTCAAAAAGCGATTCCATCAGGGACGGCAGGTTCTGCACATGCTGAAACAGGGCCTCGCTCTGGCGCAGGCCCCGTTTTCCCCTTTCGACTTGCAGCAGCTTTCTTTCAAGGAAGAGCGGCTGCCCGTCTGGCGCGACGGCCGCGACCGAGCTGGTGTAGCAGCTGGTGTCCAGACCGAGGATCGCGTCTGTCACGTTTTGTCTTCCTCCAGGCTGCGGGCCACGGAACCCAGGATCCCGTTGATGAAGGCCGCGGCCTCCGGCGTGGAATACACATGGGAAAGCTCCACGGCCTCGTTGATGGCAACCGCCGTGGGGATGTCCTCTCGATATAGGATCTCGTAGATCGCCAGGCGCAGGATGCTTAAGTCCACCTTGGCGATGCGCGGCAGGGACCAGCCGATGGCGAAGTTCTCGATGAGGCTGTCAAGCTCGGAGCCCTTTTCGCGCACGCCGTCCAGAATGGCCCTCACATACGCCAGCTCCTTCTCGTCCAGCTGCACCTCCATCAAGTCCTCTATGCATGTCTCCACGCCTTCGCCGCCCATTTCCCTTTCGTAGAGCAGGCGCATGGCGGAATCGCGCGCCTTAGAGTTCGCCATCGCGGGTGGACCTCCTTAAAAAACAAGTCACGGTTTTATCCTTTAGGTCGGGGCCTATTCGTCCCCGTCGCGGTCGCGCAGTATGCTCTCCACGAAGCGCTGGAAGCGGGGGCCGCCGTCCAGCCAGTGGCCCAGGTAGGCAAAGCCGCCCACCAGCACCAGCAGCAGCAGGGAGCGCCAGAACCCGATCGTCATGAACAAAACGGCGATCACCAGGCCCAGCAGCGCGCCCAGGATGGTGTAAAAATACTGCCGCAAAAACGCCTTAAAACGCATCTTCAGACCAGACTCCTTATCCCACGCGGGTCAGAGCGCCGCCGCCCACCTGGTTGACCAGCACCTCCACGTCCGCGACGTTGAGCCCGGCCTTCTCCTGCACGTAGTCGCGCACGCCCTGCTGCACGCTCATGCAGACCTCCGGCGCGACCGCGTCCGCGGCCAGGTTCAGGCGCAGACGGATCTTGACCTCGCCCTGCTCGCCCACGGTCTCCTCGCTGCGCGCGTCGCGCACGGCGGCGTTGCCGCGCACGGACTTCTGCACCAGGGTATCCAGCGCGTCCATGGTCATCATGATGGTGCCGTTTTCCGTGGTCTTGAGCGTCACGGTCTCGGCAGCGGGCGCGTTCTTCGGCGAGATGGCCACGATGGCGCGCAGGGCGCACAGGGCGAAGACCAGCGCCACCACGCACAGCGCCAGCCGGTTGTACCAGGCGCTCATGCAGGCGTTGAACATATCCACAAACGCCCTCTGCAAAACGCCCACGCCCACCAGCACGGCCACGAGGCAGGCCGCGATCAGCAAGAGCAGGCACAGCGCCAGCAGAAAACGATCCAAAGCCCGAAGTTTCATCCTTGCCCATCCTTTCCAAAATCAACGAACGTATTTTAGAAGTCCCAAGGGGAAGGAAAATTCTCCCCTTTATGATGATATCAGTTTGAAGGTCAAGCCCTTATACCCTTTTATAGTTTTGGCCTGTGGCCCTTTGGGTGAACAAAGGCACAGGCCTATCCGTTGTTCTAAACTTCTTTGGGGTCCGCCGGTCTTACTTGACGCGGGGCGCGGGCGCGGGAGCGGGCTCCTCCTTGGGAGCGGGGGCTTCCTTCTCGAACTGCACGCCCTGCACGTGGATGTTGACCTCCACTACGCGCAGGCCGGTCATGGTCTCGATGGCCTTCTTGACGTTCTCCTGCACCTTCTTGCAGGTCTCGATCACGCTGACGCCGTAGTAGAAGAGCATGTACAGGTCGATGGCGGTCTCCTCTTTGCCGACCTCCACCTTGACGCCCTTGGTCAGGTTCTTGCGGCCCAGGATCTCGCTGATGCCGTTGATGACGTTGCCGGTCATGCCGGCCACGCCCTCGATCTCGGTGGCGGCAAGGCCCGCGATGGTGGCGATGACGTCAGCCGCGAACGTAACGCTGCCGATCCCCTCGTCGATGGTCACGTTGATGGGAAGATTTTCGCTCATACAAAACACCTCCGCGTGGTATTTATCTGCCATTAGTATAACAGGCAGCGCGCAAAATAGCAACGCTTCTTTGCCCGTTTGCGTAAGTTTTTGCATCTTATAAACATTTTACCCGCAGCGCCGCGCCTCCTTCTGCCCGCGTTTTTCCCTACCACTTTAAAGGCTGCATCTCCCTCTTTCTTTCGCCTGCAAGTTCTTTTGCTTGCGGCTTCTTTCTTTCCTTTAGTTTCGGGGGCTTATGTTGAGTTTTTGCATATTCTAAAATTCGTGCTTGCATTTTCTCCCTTACTATGGTAAGGTTAGCGATAAGAGTGAGGGAGAATACCCTTCCCGCCGCTTATTCGTATTCCGCCAGGGCCCCGGCCTGTGCCTGTCTTGGCCCGTAGGCTGCGAGTCTTCTCCCGAGCCCACATATCCAGCAAGGAGGAAACGCGAAATGAAAAAGCTGTTTGCGCTGCTTCTGTGCCTGTGCATGGTCTTTGCCATGTCCGCCTGCCAGAGCGGCTCTACGACAAACACCGCCGCGCCCGATGGGGCCGTTGAATCCCCCGCGGACGAGAGCGGCGAGGCTCCCGCCGAGAGCGGCGAAGAAGCCCCCGCGCAGCCCGAAGGCGGCAACGCGCTGGGCGATTCCGACGCCATGGTTTACAGCAGCCTGTACAGCAGCGAGGTGTCTTCCCTCAACTACCTGATCGAGGGCGCCACCAACGAGCAGACCGTGGGCGCCAACGTGATCGACACGCTGGTGGAATACAACTCCACCGCCGAGCTAATCCCCGGCCTGGCCGAGACCTGGGAGTGCTCCGAGGACGGCCTGACCTGGACCTTCCACCTGCGCAAGGGCGTGCAGTGGTTCGACTACCAGGGCAACCCCGTGGCCGAGCTGACCGCCAACGATTTCGTTTCCGCGGCCAAGTACGTCTGCGACCCGTATAACGAATCCGCCACCGACTACATGATCCTCGACCTGATCGCCGGCGCTTCCGATTATTACGACGCCGTGGCCGCCTACTACGACACACTGGCCGAGGACGCCGAGCGCGACGACGACGCCTCCGGCGCCGACTTTGGCACCGTGGGCATCAAGGCCGTGGACGACTACACCCTGCAGTATACCACCGTGGACGTGTACCCCTTCTTCCCCACCTGCCTGACCTACGTGTGCTACATGCCCGCCTATGGTCCCCAGCTGGACGAGCTTGGCAAGGAGTTCGGTACCTCCAACGATAAGATGTACTACTGCGGCGCGTACATCCTGACCGAGTACGAGCCCCAGGTGAAGCGCACCTACGAGAAGAACTACCAGAACTGGGACGCCGATAACGTGCACATCACCAAGCTGTCCCAGACCTACAACACCGAGTCCACCAACCTGGCCCCCGCCATGGTGCTCCGCGGCGAGATCGACTACGCCGACATCCCCACCTCCATGCTAGACGAGTGGCAGGCGAACTATCCCGACTACCTGAGCAAGGGCCGCTCCGTTCCCGATTACTCCTACTTCTACTGCTTCAACTTCCGCGCGGGCGCCGGCAGCGCCGAGCGCATCGAGACCTGGGAGTCCAACGGCTGGGAGCCCGAGAACTGGGACAAGGCCGTTGCCAACACCAACTTCCGCCATGCGATCATGAGCGCCTTCGACCGCGATTACGCGATGTACGCCCTGGAGCCTGACGCGGAGAACCGCGCCAAGATCACCCAGCGCTCCATCACCCCCGCCACCTTCACCTCCGTGGACGGCACCGACTACTCGCAGTTGTCCGCCTTCGGCGACGTGGACCAGTACTTCTTCGACGAGGCCAAGGCCCAGGAGTACAAGGCCGCCGCGATGAGCGAGCTGCAGGCCGCCGGCGTCTCCTTCCCCGTCAAGATGGTCGTCAGCTACCGCGCCGACAACTCCGACTGGGAGCAGGAGAGCATCCTGCTCAAGCAGCAGATCGAGGGCGTCCTGGGCACCGACTTCATCGAGTGCGTGCTCTACGGCGGCCCCGCCGAGGACTTCCGGCGCCAGGTGCGCCGCAACGGCATGTACGGCTTCATGCGCTGCAACTGGGGCGCTGACTATGAGGATCCCTCCACCTGGGCGCAGCCCTTCGCCATCGATGACACCGTCCGCGAGGCCGACGGCGTTGTGGAGTGCAACTCCTACAACGACATGGACATCTACGTCCAGGGTGTCGAGAGCGAGATGACCCCCATCCTCACCGAGTACTATGCCAAGGTAGACGAGGCCAAGGCCATCGCCGAGACCTCCGCCCGCTACGCCGCCTTCTCCGAGGCCGAGGCCATGCTAATCGAGAACGCCATCCTCGTTCCCTACTACATCGAGCCCGCCTCCTACTGCGCCACGAAGCTCAACATCTTCGAGGGCGAGTACGCTCCCTGCGGCGTGTCCAACCTGCGCTACAAGTACCAGAGCGTGCACGAGAACTATATCACCATGGACGAGTACGAGGCCGCTTACGCGCAGTGGCTGTCCGACATGGGTCTGGACTAAGGTCTTAGCTGAATCAAGACCCGTCATGAGCCCGCAAGCGCCCGGCAAGTTCGATCCATAGCAAGGGCAAAGAACACATTTCCAAGCTAAAAGGGGCGCCCCGCGTTTTAAACGCGGGCTGCCCCTTTCCCTTCTTTTTCATCCATTCCTCATTCATTATTCATACCGATCCACCAACCAGACGAGGGGGCCTGCCGTCTTATGCTCCGCTACATCTCCAAGCGCTTCCTGCGCTCCATCCTGACGCTGGTCATCATACTCTCGGTGGTGTTCATCCTGCTCAGGCAGATGCCCATCGAGGGGTATTTCCCCAACTACGACAAGATGACCAAGTCCGCCATCGAGAACGGCATCAAGCAGCTGGGCCTGGACCAGCCCATGTACGTGCAGCTGTTCCGCTTCTTCAGGGATCTGCTGAAGGGCGACCTGGGCATCTCCCGCGTCTACCGAAACAACGTGGCCGTCACGGAGATCTTAGCGCCCAAGATCCCCATTTCCCTGAAGCTGGGCTCCCTGGCGCTGCTGCTCTCCCTCGTGTTGGGCCTTCCCATGGGCGTGCTGATGGCGCGCTACAAGGGCCGCTTCTTCGACCACGCGGGCACGGTGTTCATCGTCTTTGTCGAGGCGGTGCCCGCCGCGGTCTATTACCTGTTCATCCAGCTCTACGGCACCCAGTATCTGGGGATCAAGATGCTCTTTGACGAGTCCGACTGGATGAGCTGGATCCTGCCCGTCTTTTCCATGAGCCTTGGCAACATCGCCTACTACGCGATGTGGGTGCGCCGCTATATGGTGGATGAGATCAACAAGGACTACGTGCTCCTGGCCCGCATCAAGGGCATGAAGTCCTCCTCCATCATGTTCAAGCACGTGTTCCGCAACGCCTTCGTCCCCATGGCGCAGTACCTGCCCACATCGTTTCTGAATACCGTCATCGGTTCCATCTACATTGAGTCCCTGTATTCCATCCCCGGGATGGGCGGCCTGCTGGTGGACGTCATCAAGCGGCAGGACAACACCATGGTGCAGGCCATCGTCCTGCTCTTTGCGACCGTGGGCATCATCGGCCTGATCTTAGGCGATCTGATGATGGTGCTCCTGGATCCGCGCATCAGCTTCGGAACGAAAGCGGGGAATCGGTAAAATGGCAATTTTTAAGCATCACGCAAAGCTGGAGACTCTGGAAGAGAGCCTGAACGAGTCCCTGAAAAGAGAGCTACGCGAAGAGGAAAAGTTCCAGTTCGCCGAGTTCGACGAGGCGGATGTGGAGCGCAGCGGCTACTCCAACTATTCCTACTGGCGCTCCACGCTGCGGGTGTTCAGCCGCAACAAGGTCGCCATGGTGCTGCTTGTCCTGATGCTGGTGCTGGTGGTCTTCACCTTCGTGCAGCCCTACCTGCCCGGCCAGATCGACCACTTCCAGGTGAACAACGACAGCTCCACCGGCCTGCCTCTGCGCAACGTGCCGCCGGGCAAGACGGTCACCCTCACCGACGGCACCGACTTCACCTTCATCTTGGGCTCCAACAACATCGGCCAGGACCTCTGGTCCAACATCTGGGCCGGCACGCGCACCTCGCTGTTCATCGGCGTGGCCGTGGCCTTGGTGGAGGCGACGCTGGGCATCCTGGTTGGTGTCCTCTGGGGCTATGTGCGCAAGCTGGACTTCCTGTTCACCGAGCTCTATAACGTGCTGGACAACATCCCCACCACCATCGTGCTGATCCTGGTGGCCTACATCCTGCAGCCCGGCGTGGGCACGCTGATCTTCGCCATGTCCCTGACCGGCTGGATCGGCATGGCCCGCTTCATCCGCAACCAGATCATCATCATCCGCGACAGGGATTACAACCTGGCCTCCCGCTGCCTGGGCACGCCCACCTACCGGGTGATCTTCAAGAACCTGCTTCCCTATCTGGTGTCGGTCATCATGCTGCGCATGGCCCTGTCCATCCCCTCGAACATCGGCTACGAGGTGTTCATCACCTACATCGGCTTAGGCCTGCCCGCGACCACCGCGAGCCTTGGCAACCTCATCAACGTGGGCCGCACGCTGATGCTCTCCCCCGCCCTGCGCTACCAGCTGATCTACCCCACCATCGTGCTTTCGATCATCACCATTTCCTTTTACACCATCGGCAACGCCTTCTCCGACGCCGCCGACCCCAAGAACCACCGCTGATCCAAAGGAGGGAGCCACATGCAGGAGAACCATCCCAGCGCGCCCATCCTGAGCGTCCGCGACCTTTCCGTGCGCTTCCGCCTGCGCGGTCAGGTGCTGCACGCCATCCGCGGCGTGTCCCTGGACGTGTACCCCGGCGAGAGCCTGGCCCTTGTGGGCGAGAGCGGCTGCGGCAAGTCCGTGCTCAACAAGAACTTCATCGGGCTGCTGGACAACAACGGCTTCATCGACAAGGGCGAAATTCGCTATTACGCCATGAGCGGCCTGCCCGAGAGCCCGGACGGCAACTTATACAAAAAGGACGAGGACGGTCGCGTCTACGCCGACCTTGCCGCCTTTAAGAAGGAGCGCGACTGGCTCAAGATCCGCGGCCGCGAGATCTGCATGGTCATGCAGGACCCCATGACCTCGCTCAATCCGCTCAAGACCATCGGCGCGCAGATCGGCGAGGCCCTGCGCCTGCACCAGGGCTTGAAGGGCAAGGCCCTGCACGACGCCGTGATCCGCATCATGCAGGACGTGCGCATCGACGACGCGGAGCGCCGCAGCCGCCAGTATCCCCACGAGTTTTCCGGCGGCATGCGCCAGCGCGTGGTCATCGCCATCGCCATCGCCTGCAATCCGAAAATACTCATCTGCGACGAGCCCACCACCGCCCTGGACGTGACCATACAGGCGCAGATTTTGGGCCTGCTCAAGGAGCTCAAGGAGAAATACCACCTGACCATCATCTTCATCACCCACGACCTGGGCGTCGTGGCCAACATCGCGGATCGCGTGGCCGTGATGTACGCCGGCGACATCATCGAGATCGGCCTGGTGAATGAAATTTTCTACAGCCCCAAGCACCCCTACACCTGGGCGCTGCTCTCCTCCCTGCCCCAGCTGGGCGTGCGCGGCGAGGAGCTGTACACCATCAAGGGCGCGCCGCCGAACCTGTTCCGCGAGATACACGGCGACGCCTTTGCCCAGCGCAATCCCCAGGCGCTCAAGATCGACTTCGTGGAGCAGCCTCCCTACTTCCAGGTGAGCCCCACCCACAAGGCCCGCACCTGGCTGCTGGACGAGCGCGCGCCCAAGGTGGAGCCGCCCAAGAGCATCCAGAACCTGGCCAGGCTGCACGAGGAAGGGAGGGCTTTCCATGGAGAATAAGCGCGAAACGCTCCTGCAGGTGCGCGACCTTCAGGTGAGCTTCGGTCCCCGCCGCAGGCGCTTCCACGCGGTCAAGGGCGTGAGCTTCGACATCTACAAGGGCGAGACCTTCGGCCTGGTGGGCGAATCCGGCTCCGGCAAGACCACCATCGGCCGCGCCATCATCCGCATCCACGAGGTCTCCGGCGGCAGCATCGTCTACAAGGGCGAGACCATCTCCGGCAAAATATCAAAGGCGCTGGACAAGCGCGTGACACACGAAATTCAAATGATCTTCCAGGACCCCATGGCCTCCCTCAACGAGCGCGCCAAGGTCGACTACATCGTGGCGGAGGGGCTGTACAACCTGGGCGGCATCTCCCCCAAGCAGCGCGAGGAGCGCGTGGAGAGCGCCCTGCGCGACGTGGGCCTGCTGCCCGAGTTCGCCACCCGCTTCCCCCACGAGTTTTCCGGCGGCCAGCGCCAGCGCATCGGCATCGCCCGCGCCCTGGTCATGGAGCCGGAGTTCATCATCGCGGACGAGCCCATCTCCGCGCTGGACGTGTCCATCCGCGCGCAGGTGCTGAACCTGCTCTCCCGCCTGCAGAAGGAAAGGGACCTGACGTACCTGTTCATCTCCCATGACCTGTCCGTGATGCGCTTCATCTCCGACAGGATCGCGGTCATCCATTTGGGGCGCATCGTGGAGCTGGCCCCCACGGAGCTGCTTTTCGCCCACGCGCTGCACCCCTACACCCGCGCGCTGCTCTCCGCCATCCCTCTCCCCGACCCGGACGCCGAGAAGAAGAAGGTGCTGGAGGTCTACGACCCTTCCGTGCACCACTACGAGGCCGATCCCCCCGTC
>CANQPP010000046.1 GCA_947625765.1 uncultured Clostridia bacterium | reverse complement strand
GAGAGGAGGAGTACTATGAAGAAGCTGACTTGCCTGCTGCTCGTCCTGCTGCTGATCGTGCCCCTGGCTGCCTGCCAGAGCACGGCGCCCCAGACCGAAGAGCCGGCGGCCAACACCGCTGAGGTCGAGGGACCCAGCGCCCCCGAGGCTGAAGAGCCCGCTGGCGAAGAGGCTCCCGAAACCGAAGCTCCCGCGACTGACAGCGCTTATGCGAACCCCGTTGAGGTCTCCATCAGCGTCCTGGAAGCCGAGAAGAACGGCCAGACTGCCAAGAACGAGTTCATCAAGAACAAGTTCAACCTGACGTTCGAGTACGTTCCCGTTTCCTGGGGCGACTGGAATGAGAAGGTCCGCACCTGGATCGCCACCGACGACGCCCCCAATCTCATCAACTGGGACCTGAAGGGCGCCTCCGCCACCGAGTATCGTGCCTGGGCCCAGCAGGGCGCTTTCGCTCCCTTCAAGGCCGAGTACTTTACCGATGAGCGTCCCAACCTGAAGAACACCTTCGAGACCGCCGATTCCGTGCCCGCCCTGAGCGTGGACGGCGAGCTGTATGCCTGGCCCTCCCTGCGCTACGCGGTCGAAGGCTCCCAGAGCTGCTACACCTCTCACTGGTGCTATCGTCGTGACTGGGCGCAGGATGTCGGCCTCTATAAGGAAGGCGACATCTACACCTGGGACGAGTGGCTCGACCTGATCCGCGCCGTGCTGGAGAAGGATCCCGGCGGAAACGGCACCGCGAACGCCGGCCTGGTGATGCCCACCTGGGGCTTCCCGCATGCTCCCGCGCTCTTCATTGGGCCTCCCGCTGCTGAGGGCAACGAGACCTGCTCCTACATCATCGTGGACGGCAAGTACGTGTGGCCGCCGGCCCTGGAGGAGTACAAGAAGGGCGTCAAGATCACCTACGATATGTATCAGGAAGGCCTGATCTATCGCGACAACATGGTCTTCACCGGCACCGAGAACGAGGATATGGTCAAGACCGGCCTGGCCTTCGCCACCTACAACGTGACCGGCACCCTGAACGACTGGACCACCACCATGATGCGTGACGGCGTCATCGACGAGCGCGAAGACTTCGGTATCGCCATCGTCTCCGGCTGGGACGGCACCTGGTACATGACCCAGACCGAGGATTACTGGACCGTGACCGCTATGGATCACAAGCTGAACGACGATCCCGAGAAGATCAACCGCATCCTGGACTTCTGGGAGTACCTGCAGACCACCGAGGGCATCCGCCTGCGCCTGTGGGGCATCGAGGGTCAGGACTACACCGTCGTTGGCGAGAAGCCCGAGGACATCGAGCTTCTGTGGGACTTCGACGAGGCCACCCAGACCTACATCAGCCCCTATCAGGACACCGCCTTCAACGAGGCCAATGGTTCCTGCAACGGCCCAGACCTGAAGGGCCCCGGCACCATCGAGTATCAGTATGAAGAGCGCGACCGCCTGTGGCAGACCTTCGCCTCCGGCCAGATCCCCACTTGCGTCAAGACCTTCGACTACAACGTGTCCTTTGGCTCTGCCGAGAACAAGGACAAGTACGGCTCCTTCGGCACCGATGTTAAGACCAAGCTGTCCGAGCTGATCGCCAAGCCTGGCATCGACGTTGAGGCCGAGTGGGACGCCTTCGTGGAGTCCATGATGCCCAGGGTCCAGCTGGTCCTCGACGAGCTGAACACCCAGTTCCTGCCCCAGGAGTAAGAACTGAAAAGGACATCAAAGCCTGACTAAAAAGAGCGCCGCCGGGAGACCGGCGGCGCTTTTCAATTTGTTTGAGCGTTTATTTGACCAGAAGGGGCAGGAGGAAGGGCAGCGCCAGCTGCAGCGCGGCCAGCAGCGGGAAGAAAAGGCGGAAGTACCAGTGGCGCGTCTTGTGGCGAAAGAGGAACATGCCCGCCGTCCCGCCCAAGGCGCCTAAAGCCACGGCAAAGAGGAACAGCGTCTTTTCCGGCACGCGCCAGAGGCCGAGGCGGGCGCGGCGCTTGTCCAGGCCCATCAGGCTAAAGCAGACAAGGCTCATGAGCAGAAGGAGCAGGAAGTAGGTCTTGAACATCAAAGGGAGCTCATCTCCTTCCATGGACGGGACGCGTGAGGCGCGTTTTCGCCCTTTCTTTTTTGGTAAAAAGGCGGTATACTTGTCACATAAGGATACCACAAGGTGCGCGCGGGACGCAAGCGCGGCCGTTTCACCAAATAAGAAAAGGAGAGGTTCTCAAGATGATCCAGCTTGGCGCACAGATGTACACGCTGCGTGAGTACGCGCAGGACGCTGCGGGGCTGCGGGACGCCCTGCACAAGGTGAAGGACATGGGCTACCGCGCGGTGCAGCTCTCCGGCCACGGCGCGGGGATCGCGGTGGAGGAGGCGGCCGCCTTCCTGGAGGAGACGGGCCTAACTTGCGCGGCGACCCACGTTTCCTTCGACGACATGCTGTCCGACCTGCCCGCGGTGGTCCGTAAGCACAGGGCCTGGAAGTGCCAGTACGCGGGCGTGGGCGCGATGCCGGAAAAGTACCGCGCGGGCGGCGAGGAGGGCTTCCGCGCCTTCGCGAAGGATGCCAGCCGCGTGGCCCGGCAGCTGCGCGACGAGGGGCTCACCTTCATCTACCACAACCACCAGTTCGAGTTCCAGCGCTTCCAGGGCAAGCTGGGCATGGACATACTGCTTGAGGAGTGCGACGAGGCGGTGCAGTTCGAGCTGGACACCTACTGGGTGCAGACGGGCGGCGGCGACGTGATCGACTGGATCCGCAAGGTGGCCGGCCGCATGGACGTGGTGCACTTTAAGGACATGGTGATCGACAGCCAGCACAAGCAGATCATGGCCGAGATCGGCCAGGGCAACCTCAACTGGGACGGCATCATTCAGGCCTGCCGCGACATCGGCGTCAAGTGGTATCTGGTGGAGCAGGACGTCTGCCAGCGCAGCCCCTTCGAGAGCCTGAACATGAGCCGCGCCTTCTTGAACGGCAAGGGCATCTGCTAAAGGGACATATATTATATAAGAAGAAAGCGGCAGCAAAGAAGCGGGCCGGGGGGAATGACCTCCGGCCCGCATAAAGGCAAAGGGGGAGAAAAGACCATGCAGGAGCGCAAGCGCGCGCAGTACCTCGCCGGCGCGGGGATGCTGCTCACCGCCGTGATCTGGGGCTTCGCCTTCGTGGTGGTGAAGAACTCGCTGGACCGGATCCCGCCCATCTACATGCTGGCCTTCCGCTTCACCATCGCCTCGCTGGCCTTGGCGCTGCTCTATGTGAAAAGGCTCAAGAACATAGACCGCACGCTGCTCAAGGAGGGCGCGGTGCTGGGCTTCTTTCTATTCCTTAGCTACGCTTTGCAGACCATCGGCTGCCGCTACACCACGGCGGGCAAGAACGCCTTTTTGACCGCGGTGTACGTGGTGCTGGTGCCCTTCTTTGCCTGGATGCTCTTTCATAAGAAGCCGGGCCGCCGCAGCCTGCCCGCTGCGCTCCTCGCGCTGCTGGGCATCGGGCTTCTGTCCCTGAAGGGCGACCTGACCGTGAACGTGGGCGATCTGCTGACGCTCCTGTGCGGGGCGGGCTTTGCGCTGCACATCGTGTTCATCGACCGCTACACGGCGGGCAGCGACCCGGTGCTGCTGACCGTTCTGCAGCTGCTGTTCGCGGCGCTGTTCTCGTGGCTGCTGGCCCCGCTCATGGACGGCGGCTTCCCTGCGCAGGCCTTCCACCCCTCCATCGTGGGCGGGATGCTGTATTTAGGCCTGTTTTCCACCATGCTTGGGTTTCTTTTGCAGAACGTGGGGCAGAAGTACCTGCCCTCTGCCCCGGCGGCGCTGCTGCTCTCCACCGAGTCCCTGTTCGGCGTGCTGTTTTCCGCCCTGCTTTTGCACGAGAGCATGACGGGCAGGATGTACCTGGGCTGCGCGCTCATCTTTTCGGCGGTGCTGCTCTCCCAATTGGGGGAGGAAAGGGATTTTTAGGGAAATGCCCTGATCTGCAATTTGAGAATTAAAAACGCAGTTGTTTTGAAAAAAGAAATGCAATAAAATGGATTTTTCAAAAATCTATTGACAGTATGGAAAGGGGGGGGGTACACTATATAGTATCTTTAATACTAGAAGGGGAGTCTCGATAATATGAAAAGGATCATAGCCAGCATCTTTCTCTTTCTGTTGTTAGCTTCTCTCCCCACTTTTGCCATAGCGGAAGATACTACGGCTGAAACGGAAGAAACAGCCGAAACACAGGATGAAACGGAAGAAACAGAGGAAGCCGAAACTTCTCTCGTTGAGATTTATAGAGCAAAAGAGCTGCCGAAAGGCTGGAAGACACAAAAAACCCTAGAAGTCGATACAGAAGATTACACAGAGATATATAATTGTCCCGTTCGCAAGTGTACGGTATACATGAAATTCAAGACGACCTGGGGGCCGAGTGATTTAAGGGTCTGGATACAGGTGCTAAAGGATGGAAAATGGATGAACGCGGCGAACATGGAAGGGCTTGATGCAGGTGAAACCATTGTGTTTGTTTTTGACGAACCTTATCGATACCGAATTGTTGCTAAAGCGCTCGAAGGCGGTTTTAGAAGCAATAAATGCAGGTTTCGCTTCGTTGGCTTGGCATAATTTTTGAGAGTATACTTGCATTTGTGGAGGGGAGATAACATTATCGTGAAAAGAATCATAGCTTGTATATTTCTCTTTCTGTTATTAGCCTCACTTCCAACTTTCGCTATGGCAGAGGACTTGCAGGTTGAAACAGAAGATTCGGTCGAAACTCAGGCAGAAACTGAGGAGACTGCCGATCCCTCGGACGATTCGGAACAGACAGAGGAATCCCTTGTAGAAATGTATAGGGCTAAAAAGATGCCCAAAGGCTGGAAAACCCGAAAAGCCCTAGATGTAGACAAAGAAGAAATCATAGAGATATACAATTGCCCCGTCCGCAAGAGTACAGTATACATGCAAGTCGCGAATAGCTGGGGGCCCGACGAATTAAAGGTCTGGATACAGGTGCTCAAGGACGGTGAATGGGTGAACGCGGCAAACATGGAGGGTTTAAGGGATACTAGGCCCCTCGTATTCGTCTTTGACGGACCCTACAGGTACCGCATTTTTGCCAGAACGCTCAAGGGCGGTGTGAAGAGCGACAGATGCTTGTTTTACTTCGTCGGTCTGGCATAAAGACAAAAACGGCTCCTGAGAACATACTTTTATTGATAGAGGAGAGTGTGCATTAACATGAAAAGACTTGTAGCCTGTGTCTTTCTCTTTCTGTTGTTAGCTTCTCTCCCCACTTTCGCCATGGCGGAAGATTCCCAGACAGTTACGGAAGAAACAACCGAAGCCCAGGACGAATCGGAAGAAACCGAAGAAACCGAAACTCCCCTCGTTGAGGTATATAGCGCGAAAGGGTTGCCGAAAGGTTGGGTGACCCGAAAAACCCTTGATGTCGAAAAAGAGATCACTTTGCTTTACACCTGTCCCGTCCGTAAGAGTACGGTATACATGAAATTCGGACCTAGCTGGGGGCCCGAGGGTCTAAAGGTTTGGATCCAGGTGTACAAAGATGGGGGATGGGTGAACGCGGCAAACATGGAGCCTCTCTATACCGCCGAAACCATTGCGTTTGTTTTTGACGAACCCCACAGGTATCGCATTTTTGCTAAAACGTACAAGGATGGTGTGAGGAGCAATAAATGCAGGTTCCGCTTCGTCGGCCTGGCATAGCTTCGGCGCCGCCGTCCCGTTCTTCGGAAGGCCCCGCTTCTTTCGGCGCTCGGCAAGCGGCTTTCGGCGGCACATCGTTTGTTTAAGTAAAAAGAACATTAAACATGAGCCCCCTCGATTGACTTCGAGGGGGCTTGTGTGGTACAATCTTACTCTGCATACTAAGGGTAACTTTGCCCTTACGCCGATGCAGACTTTACCTTGCAAATACATTGTACAACGAATGGCCGCAAAATGCAATGGGAATAATGAGTCTTACTTCACAATTTCCAGAAATTGGTGCGGCCGTTTTCATGGAAGGCGCCGGATGGGGCGTTCCCGCCGGCAGGTAAGGACCCAAGGAGAGGTGTGGTCAGATGGAGCATCAGGAACATCAGCTATTGGTACATCCGGAACAGAAGGGCAAGCGCACGAGGATGAGCTTTGCCAAGATCAAGGAAGTTCTGGAAATGCCGGATCTGATCGAGGTGCAGAAGAACTCCTACCGCCGCTTTCTGGAGGAGGATCTGCGCGAGGTCTTGGCCGACGTTTCGCCCATCACCGATTATTCCGAGAATCTGGTGCTGGAGTTTACCGACTATTCCCTGGACAAGACGCCCAAGTACACGGTGGAAAAGTGCAAGGAGAAGGACGCCACCTACTCCACGGCCCTGCGTGTGAACGTGCGTTTGCTCAATAAGGAAACGGGCGAGGTCAAGGAGCAGGAGGTCTTCATGGGCGACTTCCCCCTGATGACCGACAGCGGCACCTTCATCATCAACGGCGCCGAGCGCGTCATCGTCTCCCAGCTGGTCCGTTCCCCCGGCGTGTACTACGACAGGACCATCGACAAGTCCGGCAAGGCCCTGTATTCCACCACCGTGATCCCCGGCCGCGGCGCCTGGCTGGAGTACGAGACGGACTCCAACGACGTGATGTGGGTCCGCGTGGACCGCACGCGCAAGGTGCCCCTGACCGTGCTGCTGCGCGCCTTCGGCTACGGCACCAACGCCCAGATCACCGAGCTCTTGGGCGAGGAGGAGCACCTGGCCGCGACGCTGGACAAGGACCCCGCCAATTCCGTGGATACCGGCATGGTGGAGATCTACAAGCGCCTGCGCCCCGGCGAGCCGCCCACCGTGGAATCCGCCACCAGCCTGATCAACGCCCTGTTCTTCGACCCCAAACGGTACGACCTGGCCAAGGTCGGCCGCTACAAGTTCAATAAAAAGCTGGCCCTGTCCGCCCGCGCCGCGGGCCGCCAGGCTGCCGAGGACGTCGTCTCCCCGCTCACCGGGGAGGTGCTCGTGCGCGCCGGCCAGACCATCTCCCGCGAGCTGGCCCGTCAGGCCCAGAACGAGGGCGTCAACTGCATCGTCGTCTCCGTGGAGGACGGCGCAAGGACGCTGCGCGTGCTGGGCAACAACTTCGCGGACCCTGCGCCCCTGCTGCCCTTCGATCCCAGGGAAGCGGGCTTAAACGCCATGGCCTACATGCCCGTGCTCAAGCAGCTGCTTAAGGAGCACGAGGGCGACGATCCCGAGACCCTCAAGAAGGCCCTGCGCGAGAACCTGGACCAGCTGAGCCCCAAGCACATCATCATCGACGACGTGGTGGCCTCCGTGAGCTACCTGCTGGGCTTAAACTACGGCCTTGGCAACATCGACGACATCGACCACCTGGGCAACCGCCGCCTGCGCTCCGTGGGCGAGCTGCTGCAGAACCAGTTCCGCATCGGCCTCTCCCGTATGGAGCGCGTGGTGCGCGAGCGCATGGCCATACAGGATATGGACGTGATCACCCCGCAGGCGCTCATCAACATCCGGCCCGTGTCCGCCGCCATCAAGGAGTTCTTCGGCTCCTCCCAGCTGTCCCAGTTCATGGACCAGCCCAACCCGCTGGCGGAGCTGACCCACAAGCGCCGTCTGTCCGCCCTGGGCCCCGGCGGCCTCAACCGCGACCGCGCCTCCATGGACGTGCGCGACGTGCACCACTCCCACTACTCCCGCATGTGCCCCATCGAGACGCCTGAAGGCCCCAACATCGGCCTGATCGGCTCCCTGGCCACCTATGCCCGCATCAACGAGTACGGCTTCATCGAGGCTCCCTACCGCCGCGTGGACAAGGTGAACAAGCGCGTGACCAACGAGATCGTCTACATGACCGCCGACGAGGAGGAGAACTACATCCTCGCCCAGGCCAACGAGGCGCTGGATGAGAACGGCTGGTTCAAGGCCGAGTTCGTCACCGCCCGCCAGAAGGAGGACATCAACCAGTTCTCCAGGGACGACATCGACTTTATGGACGTCAGCCCCCGCCAGGTGGTGTCCGTGGCATCGGCGATGATCCCCTTCCTGGAGAACGACGACGCCAACCGCGCCCTGATGGGCGCCAATATGCAGCGCCAGGCCGTGCCCCTTCTGGTGCCCCAGGCTCCCATCGTGGGCACGGGCATGGAGTACAAGGCCGCCCGCGATTCCGGCGTGGTGGTGCTGGCCAGGCAGAGCGGCGTCGTGAAGAAGGTCTCCGCCGACGAGATCGTCATCGAGGACGAGCACCAGAGCCTGGACCGCTACAAGCTCATCAAGTTCACCCGCAGCAACCAGTCCACCTGCATCAACCAGCGCCCCATCGTCTCCGAGGGCGAGCAGGTGGAGAAGGGACAGGTCATCGCGGACGGGCATTCCACCGATCAGGGCGAGATCGCCCTGGGCCGCAACATCTTGATGGCTTTCATGCCCTGGGAGGGCTACAACCACGAGGACGCCATCCTGATCTCCGAAAAGCTGGTCAAGGACGACGTGCTCACCTCCATCCACATGGAGGAATATGAGTCCGAGGCCCGCGACACCAAGCTGGGCCCCGAGGAGATCACCGCGGACATCCCCAACGTGGGCGACGACGCCTTGAAGGACCTGGACGAGCGCGGCATCATCCGCATCGGCGCCGAGGTCAAGGCCGGCGACATACTGGTGGGCAAGGTCACGCCCAAGGGCGAGACGGAGCTCACCGCCGAGGAGCGCCTGCTGCGCGCCATCTTCGGCGAGAAGGCCAGAGAGGTGCGCGACACCTCCCTGCGCGTGCCCCACGGCGAGTATGGCACCATCGTGGACGTGAAGGTCTTCACCCGCGAGAATAAGGACGAGCTGCAGCCCGGCGTCAACATGATGGTCCGCGTCTACATCGCCCAGAAGAGGAAGATCTCCGTGGGCGACAAGATGGCCGGCCGCCATGGCAACAAGGGCGTTATTTCGCGCATACTGCCCGAGGAGGACATGCCCTTCCTGCCCGACGGCACCCCGCTGGAGATCGTGCTCAACCCCCTGGGCGTGCCCTCCCGCATGAACATCGGCCAGGTGCTGGAAACGCACCTGGGCTACGCCGCCAAGGCGCTGGGCTGGCACATCGCCACCCCCGTGTTCGACGGCGCCCGCGAAGAGGACATCATGGAATGTCTGCGCATGGCGGGCCTGCCCGAGGACGGCAAGTCCATCCTGTATGACGGCCGCACCGGCGAACCCTTTGAGAACCGCGTGACCGTGGGCTACATGTACATGCTCAAGCTCCACCACCTGGTGGACGATAAGATCCACGCCCGCTCCACCGGCCCCTACTCGCTGGTGACGCAGCAGCCTCTGGGCGGCAAGGCCCAGTTCGGCGGCCAGCGCTTCGGCGAGATGGAGGTCTGGGCCCTGGAGGCCTACGGCGCCGCCTACACCCTGCAGGAGATCCTCACCGTCAAGTCCGACGATGTGGTGGGCCGCGTCAAGACCTACGAGGCCATCGTCAAGGGCGAGAACATCTCCGAGCCCGGCGTGCCCGAGAGCTTCAAGGTGCTCATCAAGGAGCTGCAGTCCCTGGCGCTGGACGTCAAGGTCCTGACCGACGGCAAGGAAGAGATCGAGCTGCGCGACGGCCTGGACGACGACGATGTGGCCGAGCTGGACGTCAACATCGAGGGCCGCGAGGATACCCCGCCCGCGCCCCTGCCCGACGTCTTCGACGACGACGAGGAGGAGGGCGGCGACCTGGAGCTGGAGGACGACGCCTTCGACGCGGAGCTGCCCGACGACCTGGGGCAGGACTTCATGGAGGATATCGACGACCTGGACGACGACCTGTAAAAAGGCCACGTCTCTAAAAGGATCGCTTTGAAGGAATAGGGCGCGAAAGGGCGCGGGCCCAAGGACGGACCCGTGCGCGTCCGGCGCGACGAAAGGAGTTGTGCCCCATTGTTTGAGCTGAACAACTTTGATTCCATACAGATCGGCCTGGCTTCTCCCGAGAAGATCCGCTATTGGTCCCATGGCGAGGTCAAGAAGCCGGAGACCATCAACTACCGCACGCTCAAGCCCGAGCGGGACGGCCTGTTCTGCGAGAGGATCTTCGGGCCCACCAAGGACTGGGAGTGCCACTGCGGCAAGTACAAGCGCGTGCGCTATAAGGGCATCGTCTGCGACAAGTGCGGCGTGGAGGTGACCCGGGCCAAGGTGCGCCGCGAGCGCATGGGCCACATCGAGCTGGCCGCGCCCGTCTCCCACATCTGGTACTTCAAGGGCATCCCCTCCCGCATGGGCCTGCTTCTGGACATCTCGCCCAGGGCGCTGGACAAGGTGCTGTACTTTGCCAGCTTCATCGTCACCGATCCGGGCGATACGGACCTGACCTACAAGCAGCTGCTCACCGACCGGGAGTACCGCCAGGCGCAGGAGCAGTACGGCGACAGGTTCAAGGCCGGCATGGGCGGCGAGACCGTCAAGAAGCTGCTGGAGGACATCGACCTGGAGGAGCTGGCCAAGTCCCTGCGGGCGGACCTTACCAATTCCAGCGGGCAGAAGCGCGTGCGCGCCGTCAAGCGCCTGGAGGTCGTGGAGGCCTTCCGCAAGTCCGGCAACAAGCCCTCCTGGATGATCCTGGACGTGGTGCCCGTGATCCCGCCGGAGCTGCGCCCCATGGTGCAGCTGGAGGGCGGCCGCTTCGCCACCTCTGACCTTAACGACCTTTACCGCAGGGTCATCAACCGCAACAACCGCCTAAAGAGGCTGCTGGAGCTGGGCGCGCCCGACATCATCGTGCGCAACGAGAAGCGCATGCTGCAGGAGGCCGTGGACGCCCTGATCGACAACGGCAGGCGCGGCCGCCCCGTGACCGGCCCCGGCAACCGGGCGCTCAAGTCCCTGTCCGACCTGCTGCGCGGCAAGCAGGGCCGCTTCCGCCAGAACCTGCTGGGCAAGCGCGTGGACTACTCCGGCCGTTCCGTCATCGTGGTGGGCCCGGAGCTGAAGATGTACCAGTGCGGCCTGCCCAAGGAGATGGCGCTGGAGCTGTTCAAGCCCTTCGTGATGAAGAAGCTGGTGGAGAACGGCAAGGCCCACAACATCAAGAGCGCCAAGCGCATGGTGGAGCGCGTGCGCCAGGACGTCTGGGACGTGCTGGAGGAGGTCATCCACGACCACCCCGTGCTGCTCAACCGCGCCCCCACGCTGCACAGGCTGGGCATCCAGGCCTTTGAGCCCGTGCTGGTGGAAGGCAAGGCGTTGAAGCTCCATCCCCTGGCCTGCCCGGCCTACAACGCCGACTTCGACGGCGACCAGATGGCCGTGCACGTTCCCCTTTCCGTGGAGGCCCAGGCGGAGGCCCGTTTCCTCATGCTGGCCGCCCACAACATCTTAAAGCCCCAGGACGGCAAGCCCGTCGTCTCCCCCTCCCAGGAGATGGTCATCGGCGCCTACTACCTGACCATCATGGGCGACGCCGACACCAAGCACCCCAAGGCGTTCAAGGGCGACGGCAAGGCCTTCAAGGACGTGGAGGAGGCCCTGATGGCCTACGAGCTGGGCGAGATCGCCCTGCAGGCCCGGGTCAAGATCCGCTTAAAGCGCGTGATCGACGGCGAGGAGCGCTTTAAGATCGTGGAGACCAGCATCGGCCGCGTGATCTTCAACGAGGCCATCCCGCAGGACCTGGGCTTCGTGGAGAGGACCTGTCCCGAGGATGCCTTCAAGCTGGAGATCGACCGCGTGGCCGACAAGAAGCTGCTGGGCCAGATCGTGCACGCCTGCTACCGCGTGCACGGCGTGGACGAGTGCTCCGCCATGTGCGACCGCATCAAGGCCTTAGGCTTTAAGTATTCCACCCGTTCCGCCATCACCGTTTCCGTTTCCGACGTTATCGTGCCCAAGGAGAAGCCCGCGCTGCTGGCCGAGGCCGAGGCGCAGGTCAAGGAGATCCAGGACGCCTTCGCATACGGCCTTGTCTCCGACGAGGAGCGCTACGTGCGCGTGACGCAGATCTGGGACCAGACCACCGAAAAGGTGACCGAGGCTCTGAAGAACTCTTTGGACACCTTTAACCCCATCACCATGATGGCCAACTCCGGCGCCCGCGGTTCCATCAGCCAGATCCGCCAGATGGCGGGCATGCGCGGCCTGATGGCGGACCCCTCCGGCCACATCATCGAGCTGCCCATCCGCGCCAACTTCCGCGAGGGCCTGACCGTGCTGGAGTTCTTCATCTCCTCCCACGGCGCCAGAAAGGGCCTGGCCGACACGGCGCTGAAAACCGCCGACTCCGGCTACCTGACCCGCCGCCTGGTGGACGTTTCCCAGGAAGTGATCGTCCGCGAGGTGGACTGCTTCGCCAACCGCGGCGAGCGCATCCGCGGCATGTACGTCACCGAGATCTCCAACAACGGCCAGCTGATCGAGTCCCTGGAGGACCGCATCAACGGCCGCGTGGCCGCCGAGGACATCGTGGATCCCAACACCGGCGAGCTGCTCTGCCCCATCAACGAGGAGATCGGCTACGAGACCGCCGCCAAGATCGTCAAGGCGGGCATCAAGCGCGTCTACATCCGCTCGGTGCTGACCTGCCGCTGCGAGGACGGCATCTGCGCCAAGTGCTACGGCGCCAACATGGCCACCGGCGGCAAGGTGGACATCGGCGAGGCCGTGGGCATCGTGGCCGCGCAGGCCATCGGCGAGCCCGGCACCCAGCTGACCATGCGCACCTTCCACACCGGCGGCGTGGCCCAGGCCACCGACATCACCCAGGGTCTTCCCCGCGTGGAGGAGCTGTTCGAGGCCCGCAAGCCCAAGGGACTTGCCATCATCACCGAGATCTCCGGCACCGTCCACATGGGCGACAACAAGAAGAAGCGCGAGGTCACCGTCTCCAACGACGAGGGCGAGAGCGTCACCTACCAGATCAACTACGGCGCGGGTCTGCGCGTGACCGAGGGCCAGCACGTGGCCGCGGGCGATGAGCTGACCGACGGCTCCGTGAACCCCCACGACATCTTAAAGATCAAGGGCGTCAAGGGCGTGCAGGCCTACCTGACCCAGGAGGTGCTCTCCACCTACCGTCAGCAGGGCGTGGACATCTGCGACAAGCACATCGAGGTCATCGTGCGCCAGATGCTGCGCAAGGTGCGCATCGAGGACGCGGGCGACACCGACATGCTGCCCGGCGGCCTGGTCGACATCTTCGCCTTCGAGAAGGAGAACGACGCGGTCGTGGCCCGCGGCGGCCAGCCGGCCATCGCCAAGCGCGTGCTGCTGGGCATCACCAAGGCGGCACTGGCTACCGAGTCCTTCCTCTCCGCCGCTTCCTTCCAGGAGACCACCCGCGTGCTGACCGAGGCCGCCATCAAGGGCAAGGTCGATCCGCTGGTGGGCCTCAAGGAGAACGTCATCATCGGCAAGCTGATCCCCGCAGGCACGGGCCTGAAGCGCTACAAGGACATCGAGATCTCCTAAAGCAAGCGTTTTATAACCTCAAAGCTCGTAAGGCGGCGGCCGGCAGGTCCGCCGCCTCTTTTGCCCCTTCGCCGTATGCAAAAAACGCTTCTGGGAAAGACTGCTAAGGGGAAGGGAATGCGTCAAATCGCGGGATGCGGGCGCGGAAAAACGCCTGCTCGCAGGGGATAGATTAAGATTCCTAAAAACGATTGACAGAAAAAAACCAGGATGATAAAATGAATATCGGTCTACGCGCGGGGGTAGTCTGTCCTTTTTCAAAAGGGACAGGGGATACAGACACGCGAAGCCCGGAACAAAGGCTGAAAGAAGCCGGGAACACAAGCCAAAAGACGCGCCCGTTTTCAGGAAAGGAAGGGAAACCATGAGCGCCGATAAATGCGATGAACACAGTCGCATTGTGGGAACCAAACAGCTGATCAAATACATGGAACAGGACAGGGTGGATCAGGTGATCCTGGCCCGCGACGCCGAGCCCCACGTCACCGACCGCGTGCTGGCGCTGGCCCAGGAGCGCGGCGTGACCGTTAAGTACGTAGAGACCATGGAGGAGCTGGGCCGCTCTTGCGGCATCGCCGTGGGCGCCGCCGCAGCGGGGCTTTTGAAAAAGGCCTGAGATCCTTCGAGAAACGGATCCTTCCCATGTTTTGACCGCAGGAGACGCCCAAGGTCCAAACCCATTCCTTGAGAAGTCTTATGTAAAGCCTGAGCAGGGGAAAGGATCCCCGAGAAAAACAAGACCAATTCCGGGCCCGTAGGGTTGCGCCGGTCCGGTTTGGGATAGATCAAACCAGCATTCAAAGTCGGAAGGAGGTGCTTTTAAGTGCCAACGATCAATCAGTTGATCCGCAAAGGACGCACGAACAAGACCTACAAGTCCAAGTCGCCCATCCTCCAGAACAATCCCCAGAGGCGCGGCGTCTGCCTGTCCGTGAAGACCCTTACCCCCAAGAAGCCCAACTCCGCTCTGCGCAAGATCGCCAGGGTCCGCCTGACGAACGGCATCGAGGGTACGGCGTACATTCCCGGCATCGGCCACAACCTGCAGGAGCACTCCGTGGTGCTGATCCGCGGCGGCCGCGTTCGCGACTTGCCTGGCGTCCGTTACCATATCATTCGCGGCACCTTGGATACCGCCGGCGTTGCCAAGCGCATGCAGGCCAGGTCCCTCTACGGCGCCAAGAAGCCTAAGAAGTAAGCTTGTTAAAGCCCGAAGCCTCAAGGAGCGGCAAGCAGCCTGTTTGAAGGTGTGCCCTGTCGGCCCGGCAAAGCCCGGTGCGGTTTTGGGAAAAGAAGATCCCCCTTGTGCGAAAAGGTGTTTCTCTCCTTTTTGCGCTTCCCCCGCGTTTCGCCTGGAACGGGCGGCGGGGGTCGGGAATGCTGGCCCAAGGGAGTTTCTCCTCCTTCTCAAACGCCCGAGCGGGGCGCCGGATCGCAAGGGGCCTTTGAAAAGGTGTGCTTTTTTGGGGTCTCCGCGGGGCTGTCAAAAGGATTTGGAAGCGTATTTCTTTTCAAGCGCTTTTTGACCCACACACACATCAGGAGGATTTGAAAATGCCAAGGCGTGGATTTATCCCCAAGCGCGAGGTGCTGCCCGATCCTATCTACGGCAGCAAGATCGTGACCAAGCTCATCAACCAGGTCATGTACGACGGCAAGCGCGGCGTCGCGCAGCGCGTCTGCTACGAGGCCTTTGAGATGGTCGCCAACAAGACCGGCAAGGACGCCACCGAGGTGTTCGACGCCGCGATGAACAACATCATGCCCGTGCTGGAAGTCAAGGCCCGCCGCGTGGGCGGCGCCACCTACCAGGTGCCTATCGAGATCCGTCCCGAGCGCCGGCAGACGCTGGCCCTGCGCTGGCTGGTCAGCTTCAGCCGCACCCGCGGCGAGAAGACCATGGCCGAGAGGCTCGGCAACGAGATCATCGACGCCTCCAACAACACGGGCAACGCCGTGAAGCGCAAGGAAGACATGCACAAGATGGCCGAGGCCAACAAGGCTTTCGCCCATTACCGCTGGTAAGCCCTGCCTTCCACAGGCGGCATAAGATTTTTTGGTTAAGGAGTAGTAGTAAGCGTGCCCAGACAGTATTCTTTGGTCAATACGCGTAATATCGGCATCATGGCGCATATCGACGCGGGCAAGACCACGACAACCGAGCGAATTTTGTTCTATACCGGACGCACCCATAAGCTGGGTGAGGTGCACGAGGGAGCCGCGACCATGGACTGGATGGAACAGGAACAGGAACGCGGCATCACCATCACCTCCGCCGCCACCACCTGCTTCTGGCGCGGCACCCGTATCAACATCATCGACACCCCGGGTCACGTGGACTTTACCGTGGAAGTGGAGCGCTCCCTTCGCGTGCTGGACGGCGCTGTGGCCGTGTTCTGCGCAAAGGGCGGCGTGGAGCCCCAGTCCGAGACCGTATGGAACCAGGCCAACAAGTACGGCGTTCCCCGCATGGCATACGTCAACAAGATGGACATCACCGGCGCCGATTTCTTCAACGTGGTCGCCATGATGAAGGACAGGCTGCACTGCAACGCGGTGCCCATCCAGCTGCCCATCGGTTCCGAGGCCGATTTCCAGGGCCTCGTGGATCTGGTGGAGATGAAGGCCTACGTGTACGTCGACGAGCTTGGCACCCACATCGAGGATGAGCCTATCCCCGCGGATATGGTCGGCCTCGTGGAAGAATACCGCACGAACCTGATCGAGCACGTGGCCGAGCTGGACGACGAGCTGATGGAGATGTACTTCGCGGGCGAGGAGATCCCCCAGGAGCGCATCAAGGCCGCCATCCGCAAGGGCACCATCGCCAACAAGTTCGTGCCCGTCGTGTGCGGCACCAGCTACCGGAACAAGGGCGTACAGAAGGTCCTGGACGCCATCGTGGATTATATGCCCTCCCCCCTGGACGTGCCCCCCATCAAGGGCGTCGTTCCCGGCCAAAGCGAGGAGATCGAGCGCCACGCCTCCGACGAGGGGCCCTTCTCCGCTCTCGCCTTTAAGATCATGGCCGACCCCTTCGTGGGCAAGCTGGCCTTCTTCCGGGTCTATTCCGGCACCCGCGAGGCGGGGACCTATGTGTTCAACGCCACCAAGGGCAAGCGCGAGCGCTTCGGCCGCATCCTGCAGATGCACGCCAACCACCGCGAGGAGATCGAACAGGTCTACGCCGGCGACATCGCCGCGGCCGTGGGCCTTAAGGATACCACCACGGGCGACACCCTCTGCGACGAGGACGATCCCATCGTGCTGGAATCCATGGAGTTCCCCGAACCGGTCATCCGCGTGGCCATCGAGCCCAAGACCAAGGCAGGCCAGGAGAAGCTGACCATGGCGCTGATGCGCTTGGCCGAGGAGGACCCTACCTTTAAGACCTACACCGACCAGGAGACCGGCCAGACCATCATCGCCGGCATGGGTGAATTGCACCTGGAGATCATCGTGGACCGCATCAAGCGCGAGTTCAAGGTGGAGGCCACCGTGGGCGCGCCCCAGGTGGCCTACCGCGAGGCCTTCAGCAAGGCCGTCCGCGCCGAGGGCCGCTACGTGCGCCAGACCGGCGGCCGCGGCCAGTACGGCCACTGCGTGGTGGAGTTCGAGCCCCTGGAGCCCGGCGCCGGTTACGAGTTCGTCAACAAGATCGTGGGCGGCGTGGTGCCCAAGGAGTTCATCCCCGCCATCGACCAGGGCATCCAGGAGGCGGCCAAGAGCGGCATCCTGGGCGGCTACGAGGTGCTGGACTTCCGCGCCACCCTGGTGGACGGCTCCTACCACGACGTGGACTCCTCCGAAATGGCGTTCAAGATCGCCGGTTCCATGGCCTTCAAGGAAGCCATGCAGAAGTCCCACCCCGTGCTGCTGGAGCCCATGATGAAGCTGGAGATCACCGTGCCCGAGGAGTATCTGGGCGACGTCATGGGGGACATCACCTCCAGGCGCGGCCGCATCGAGGGCATGGAGTCCAGGCACGGCAGCCAGATCATCCGCGGCGTGTGCCCGCTGAGCGAGATGTTCGGGTACTCCACGGATCTGCGTTCCCGCACCCAGGGCAGAGGCGTGTACACCATGCAGTTCTCCCACTACGAGGCGGTGCCCAAGAACATCGCCGAAAAGGTGCTGGGCAAGTAAATATCAGAACCCTTTAGCTCTCTTTTTAAGGAGGAACAACTAAAATGGCGAAGCAAAAGTTTGAGAGGACGAAGCCGCACGTAAACATCGGCACGATCGGGCACGTTGACCACGGCAA
>CANQPP010000045.1 GCA_947625765.1 uncultured Clostridia bacterium | reverse complement strand
CCCGAACCCCCATCCCCGCGTTACATTCGAGCAACTGCTCCTTTCCTTACATAATTATAAAATGGAAATGTTGAGGGGGCGGGCCATTGGCCCGCCCCCTCGAATAATGTATACAATGCAGCTTTATCCGTTCTCGCCCTGCAGCGCATCGTAGCCGGTCTCGCCGGTGCGCACGCGGACGGTATCCTCCACGTCGTAGACGAAGAACTTGCCGTCGCCCACATTGCCGGTGTACAATGCCTTGCGGGCCGCGTCGATCACGGTCTGCACGGGCACCTTGCTCACGACCACCTCGACCTTGACCTTGGGCAGGAGCTTGACGTTGTCCAGCTTGATGCCGCGGTAGTAGGAGTCGTGCCCCTTCTGGATGCCGTAGCCCAACACCTGGGTCACGGTCATGCCGGTGACGCCGATCTCGTTCATGGCGGCCTTCAGCGTCTCGAAGCGATCCTGGCTGAACACCATGGAGACCTTGGTGAGCTTATGCTCCTTGGGTGCGCTCTGGCGCTCCGGCGCGGGAGCAGCGGGTTCCGCGACCACCACGGGCGCGGCGGCGGGCATGGGCACGGGCGCATCGGCGGCCAGGGCCGCACCGCCCACGTCGATGATGCTGAAGCCGGAATAGGCGGAGGCGAGGCCGTGCTCGGTGGGATCAAGGCCCTCGATCTCCTCGGCGCGCTCCACGCGCAGGCCGACCAGCTTCTTAATGGCCAGGAAGGTCAGCGTGATGGTCACGGCGGTGAAGGCGGCCGTTGCCAGGACGCCCACGCACTGGATGCCCAGCAGCTTGAAACCGCCGCCGTAGAACAGGCCCTCGCCCGCGATCTGGTTGGCGCCGAAATTCACGCCGTCGCCGAAGCCGCGCGCAAAGGCGGGAGCGGTCTCGGTGGCGAAGAGGCCGACGGCCAGCGTGCCCCAGATGCCGTTCATGCAGTGCACGGCCACGGCGCCCACGGGATCGTCCACGTGCAGCTTGTGATCCAGCAGCCACACGCCGAAGACCACCAGCAGGCCGGAGACCGCGCCGATGACGATGGCGCCGAAGGCGTCGCAGACATCGCAGGGGGCGGTGATGGCCACGAGGCCGGCCAGGGAAGCGTTCAGGCACATGCTCACGTCGGGCTTGCCGTACTTGAGCCAGGTGAAGACCATGCAGACCACCGTCGCCACGGAGGGAGCGATGGTCGTGGTCAGGAAGATGCTGCCCAGCTCCGCCACGCTGGTCGCGGCGGCGCCGTTAAAGCCGTACCAGCCCAGCCAGAGGATGAACACGCCCAGGCAGCCCAGGGGCAGGCTGTGGCCGGGGAAGGCGTTGACCTTGACGACCTTGCCGTCCTTGTCGCGGTTGAACTTGCCGATGCGGGGGCCGAGCAGGGCCGCGCCGATCAGTGCGCAGATGCCGCCCACCATGTGGATGCAGTTGGAGCCCGCGAAGTCGTGGAAGCCCATCTGGGCCAGCCAGCCGCCGCCCCAGGTCCAGTGGGCCTCGATGGGATAGATGACGGCGGAGATGACCGCGGAGTAGATGCAATAGGAGAGGAACTTGGTCCGCTCGGCCATGGCGCCGGACACGATGGTGGCGGTAGTGGCGCAGAAGACTAGGTTGAACACGAAGTTGGACCAGTCGAACTCCGCGTAGTTGGTGAAGATGTCGAAGCCGGGCTTGCCGATCAGGCCGATCAGGTCCTCGCCCAGCAGCAGGCCGAAGCCGATCAGGATGAACATGATGGTGCCGATGCAGAAGTCCATCAGGTTCTTCATCAGTATGTTGCCCGCGTTCTTGGCCCGGGTGAAGCCGGTCTCGACCATCGCAAAGCCGGCCTGCATCCAGAACACCAGCGCCGCGCCGATCAGAAACCACACGGCGAACAGCTCGCCGCTGAAGGTACTGAGAATGTCCTCGGTAGCCATCATAAAATGAACAACTCCTTCTCTTTTATGGTCTTTGTGGCTGTATGCAAAAAGGCGTGCAGCTTAAAAATTTTGGCTTTGTCGGGGTTTCCCCCTAAGTCTTTTGCCTTATTTTTAAGCGCACGCCTTTGTGCCGATGGGAAATGAACGTATTTTATTCGTTTACGGGGTAGGGATATTCTCCGTTAAAGCAGCCCTTGCAGAAATGCAGGCCGCTGTGCGGGGCGATGGAATCCAGCTGCTCCAAGGGCAGGAAACCCAGGGAGTCCGCGCCGATCTGCCGCGTCAGCTCCTCGTGGCTGAAGCGCACCGAGGCCAGCTGTTCCCTCGTGGGCACGTCGGTGCCGAAGTAGCAGGGATACAGGAAGGGCGGCGCGGAGATGCGCACGTGGACCTCCTTCGCGCCCGCTTCTTTGAGCAGTGCCACGATTTGGCCGGAGGTGGTGCCGCGCACGATGGAATCGTCTACGATCACCAGCCGCTTGCCTCGGATGACCTGCTTCATGGGCGAGAGCTTCAGCGTGACCTTGGCGCTTCTGAGCGCCTGCGTGGGCTCGATGAACGTGCGGCCCACGTAGCGGTTGCGCACCAGCCCCTCGCCGTAGGGGATGCCGGAGTATTCCGCGTAGCCCACCGCGGCGATGAGCCCCGAGTCCGGCACGCCGATCACCAGGTCCGCCTGCACGGGGTGGGTCTTGGCCAGCAGCCGTCCGGCTAAGATGCGGGATTCATACACGCTCTGGCCGTCGATGACGGAATCCGGCCGGGCGAAGTAGATGTGTTCAAAGATACATAAGGCGCCGCCGTCCGTTTGCTCCGGCGGGAAGAAGCGGAGTTTTCCGCCGCTCTCCACCTTGATCATCTCGCCCGGCAGCACGTCCCGGATGGGCTTGCCGCCGATGGAGCGGATGGCGCAGCTCTCGGAGGCGAATACGGGCCTGCCGTCCAGCTCGCCGTAGCACAGGGGCCGCATGCCCTTCCGGTCGCGCAGGGCCAGCATCTCCTCGCCCAGCAGCATCACCAGGGAATAGGAGCCTTCCATCCTCCCCGCGCAGGCACGCGCGGCCGCCGCCAGGTCGCCGCCTCTCTTACGCAGCTCCCCGGCCAGCAGGTAGGCGATCACCTCGGTGTCGGAGCTGGTCTGAAAGATCAGCCCCTTCTCCTCCAGCTCCTTCCGCAAGGCGGAGGCGTTGGACAGGTTGCCGTTGTGGACCAGGGCCAGCGTGCCGTACATGGTGGCGGCCAGCATGGGCTGGGTGTTGCGCAGCTCGTTGCCGCCGGTGGTGGAGTAGCGGGCGTGGGCCACGGCCATGGAACCGGGCAGGGTGAAAAGGACCTCGTCGGTGAAGACCTCCTTGACCTGCCCTAGGTTCTTGTGGCACTTAAGGCCTTCCCGGCCGCTGACGGCCATGCCGCAGCCTTCCTGGCCCCGGTGCTGAAGGGCATACAGGGCAAGCGAGCAGATGCCTGCCGCCTCCTCGTGCCCGTAGATGCCGAACACGCCGCATTCTTCGTGTAAACGCGCCAAAGTTACATCGACTCCTGCTGCTTACTGCACGCTGTAAAGAACGTCGCCGTAGGTGGGGAAGGGCCAATACTTCTTGGAGACCAGCAGCTCCATCTCGTCGGCCACGGCGCGCAGCTCCTCCATGCCGGCGAACACGGCCTTGCGCGAATACAGGGCCTGCTCGTAGGCGTCCGTCATCTTCTCGCTCTCGCCGATGGCGGCGGACAGGGCGGCCAGCTTCTCGCTCAGGCGGGCGATGGCGGCGGAGATGCGGGTGACCAGGGACTCCTCCACGGAGGTGTCGATGGCCTGGGAAAGCTGCTTCTTGACCAGCGCGGTCTCGGCCACGGAGCGGGAATACTCGATGGCCGCGGGCATGATGCTCTTCTTGACCATGTTGCACATGCAGGTGGCCTCGATGTTGATGACCTTGGTGTAGTTCTCCAGCAGCACCTCGTAGCGGGAGATGAGCTCGGTGCGGGTCAGCACGTGGTGGCGCTCGAACAGGGCCACGTTCTCCTCGCGGATGAGGTAGGGCAGGGCCTCCGGGGTGGAGGGCAGGTTGAGCAGGCCGCGCTTCTTGGCCTCCACGTCCTTCCATTCGGGGGCGTAGTTGTTGCCGTTAAAGACGATGCGCTTGTGCGCCTTGATGGTGGAGACCACGATGTTCTTTAAGGCCGCGCGGAAGTCGTCCGCCTTCTCCAGCTCGTCCGCGAACTGCTCCAGAGAGTCGGCCACGATGGTGTTGAGCACGGTGTTGGGCATGGCGATGGAGGCGGAGGAGCCCACGGAGCGGAACTCGAACTTGTTGCCCGTGAAGGCGAAGGGAGAGGTGCGGTTGCGGTCGGTGTTGTCCCGCGGGAAGTGGGGCAGCACGTCCACGCCCAGCTGCATCTCCGAGACGCTGCTGCCGGCGTAGTCGCTGCCGGTCTCCAGGGCCTCCAGGATGGCGGAGAGCTCGTCGCCCAAGAACATGGAGATGATGGCCGGCGGGGCCTCGTTGGCGCCCAGGCGGTGGTCGTTGCCCGCGGAGGCCACGGAGATGCGCAGCAGATCCTGGTGCTCGTCCACGGCCTTGATCACCGCGCAGAGGAAGAGCAGGAACTGGGCGTTCTCGTAGGGGGTGGAGCCGGGATCCAGCAGGTTCTCGCCCTTATCGGTGGAAAGGGACCAGTTGTTGTGCTTGCCGGAGCCGTTGACGCCCGCGAAGGGCTTTTCGTGCAGCAGGCAGACCATGCCGTGCCGGGCGGCGACCTTCTTCATGGTCTCCATGGCCAGCTGGTTGTGGTCCGTGGCGATGTTGGTGGTGGAGAACACGGGGGCCATCTCGTGCTGGGCGGGGGCCACCTCGTTGTGCTTGGTCTTGGAGTAGATGCCCAGCTTCCACAGCTCCTCGTCCAGCTCCTTCATGAAGGCGTTGACGCGGGGCTTGATGGTGCCGAAGTAGTGATCCTCCAGCTGCTGGCCCTTGGGCGGGTTGGCGCCGAAGAGGGTGCGGCCGGTGTAGATGAGGTCCTTGCGCTTTAAGTACATTTCCTTATCAATGAGGAAGTATTCCTGCTCGGGGCCCACGGTGGACAGGACGTACTTTGCGTCCTTGCCGAAGAGCTTGAGCAGGCGCACCGCCTGCTTGGAGACGGCGTCCATGGAGCGCAGGAGCGGGGTCTTCTGGTCCAGCGCCTCGCCGGAGTAGGAGCAGAAGGCGGTGGGGATGCACAGGGTGCCGTCCTTTAAGAAGGCGTAGGAGGTGGGGTCCCAGGCGGTGTAACCGCGGGCCTCGGCGGTGGCGCGCAGGCCGCCGGAGGGGAAGGAGGAGGCGTCCGGCTCGCCCTTGATGAGCTCCTTGCCGGAGAACTCCATGATGACGCCGCCCTCGCCGGCGGGGGAAATGAAGGAATCGTGCTTTTCCGCCGTCACGCCGGTCATGGGCTGGAACCAGTGGGTGAAGTGGGTGGCGCCATGCTCCAGGGCCCAATCCTTCATGGCGTTGGCCACCACGTTGGCGACGCTGATGTCCAGCGTCTTCTGCTCCGCGATGGTCTTATGCAGGGCCTTGTAGGTATCCTTGGGGAGCCTTTCGCGCATAACGGCGTCGTTGAAGACCAGGCTTCCGAAGAGCTCGGGGACTTTGGTCATGTGGGTTTCCTCCGTTTCTTGGCGTTTCTTGTTCGTGGCGCAGCCAGAAGGGTCGTCGGCGGGAAAAAAAGCGCCGTGGAGCCTTTTTCCCTCCACAGCGCCTTTGCTGTCTCCGTTTATACGACTTGCATTATACTGTCCCTCCCCGCCCGCTGTCAAGGGGGCGCGGCAAGGCTTAACAGGAACTTATTTTTCCGCCCCGTTTTGTTTGCGTTTTGCAGGATGGGAAAGCCGTCCTTGCATTTTTTGTGAAAAGTTCCTGTTATGCGCGTTGACAGAAGGGGCCGCCGGCGCTATACTTTGTATGGTTGATCTCGGCGAACAAGGGCGTTCGCAAACCGCGAGGGTTTGTTTGGCGCCTTTTTTCTTTTGAGGACGGGCGGCCGCAGCGGACGCCGCGCAGAAAGAAGCGCTTCCAATTTTAATGAATGGGCGCTTGAGTAACGAAGGCTTTAAGGGGGCTTTTCCATTGATGAGGGAGGGACAAACGCGCATCCCGGCTGGCTGCGCCATCTCGGGCATCATCTCCCACGACGGCACGCCGGTCTCCGGCGCGGACATCGTCCGCTCCATCGCCACCATGCACGACCGGTCCAACGGCCTGGGCGGCGGCTTTGCCGGGTACGGCATCTATCCGCAGTATAAGGAGTATTACGCGCTGCACCTGTTTTACGACAACCAGGAGGCAAAGACGCGGTGCGAGACGTTCATCGAGGCGCATTTCGACGTGGTGAACCTTTCGCGCATCCCCACGCGCAAGCACAAGAACATCAAGAACGAGCCGCTGATCTGGCGCTACTTCGTGCGACCCCTGCCCACGAAGCTGCAGGAGAGCCAGCTGGACGAGAAGGAGTTCGTGGTGCGCTGCGTGTTCCGGGTGAACACCTCCATCGAGGGGGCCTACGTGTTCTCCTCGGGCAAGAACATGGGCGTGTTCAAGGCTGCGGGCTACCCGGAGGACGTGGGCGACTTCTACCGGCTGGAGGAATACGAGGGCTACCTGTGGACGGCCCACGGCCGCTATCCCACCAATACCCCCGGCTGGTGGGGCGGGGCGCATCCCTTCGCCCTGCTGGACTATTCCATCGTCCATAATGGGGAAATTTCTTCCTACGACGCCAACCGCCGCTTCATTGAGATGTACGGCTACGCCTGCACGCTGCTGACCGACACCGAGGTCATCACCTACATACTGGACTTTTTGACCCGGCGGCAGGGACTGAAGCTGGAGGAGGCCTGCGAGGTGATCGCCGCGCCCTTCTGGAGCCAGATCGAGCGGATGGACGAGGAGAAGAAGCAGAGGCTGTCCTATCTGCGGGCCATGTATTCCAGCCTGCTCATCACCGGGCCCTTCTCCATCCTTCTGGGCTTTGAGGGCGGGATGATGGCCCTGAACGACAGGCTGAAGCTGCGCTCCATGGTCGTGGCCAAGGGGGAAAAGCGTTCCTTCGTGGCCTCGGAGGAGTGCGCCATCCGCGTGCTGGACCAGGAGACGCCGGTGTTCGCGCCCAAGGGCGGCGAGCCGGTGATCCTGCTGGCTGACCAAGCGGCGAAACAGGGAGGTTAAGATATGCCGGGCATCCGCTACATCCATCCGGAATTTGAGGTGGTGCGGGACCAGACCCGCTGCATCGCGTGCAGGGCCTGCGAGAACCAGTGCGCCAACCTTGTGCATAAGTACGACGAGGAGCTGGGGGTCATGGTCTCGGACGAGACCGCGTGCGTGGCCTGCCACCGCTGCGCCTCCATCTGCCCCACCAGGGCCCTGAAGATCGTGCGCTCGGACCACAGCTTCCGGCCCAACGCCAACTGGAGCGCGAACGCCATCGAGGAGATCTACCGCCAGGCGGAAAGCGGCGGCGTGCTGCTCTCCTCCATGGGCAACCCGGAGCCCTACCCGGTGTATTGGGACAAGATCCTGATCAACGCCTCCCAGGTGACGAACCCCTCCATCGACCCCCTGCGCGAGCCCATGGAGACGGTGACGTTCTTAGGGCGCAAGTCCGTGGAGATCGAGCGCGACGAGAAGGGCAACATCGTGCCCAAGGCCGCGCCGCAGCTAAAGCTCAACGTGCCCATCCTGTTCTCGGCCATGAGCTACGGCTCCATCTCCTACAACGCCCACGAGTCCCTGGCCCGGGCCGCGGAGGCCCTGGGGACCTACTACAACACGGGCGAGGGCGGGCTCAACCGGGACTTCTACAAGTACGGCGCAAACACCATCGTGCAGGTGGCCTCGGGGCGCTTCGGCGTGCACAGGGACTACCTGAACGCGGGCGCGGCCATCGAGATCAAGATGGGACAGGGCGCAAAGCCCGGCATCGGCGGGCACCTGCCGGGGACCAAGATCGTGGGCGACGTGTCGCGCACGCGCATGATCCCGGAGGGCTCGGACGCCATCTCCCCCGCGCCGCACCACGACATCTATTCCATCGAGGACCTGCACCAGCTGGTCCACTCCCTCAAGGAGGCCAGCGAGTATAAGAAGCCCGTGATCGTGAAGATCGCGGCGGTGCACAACGTGGCGGCCATCGCCTCGGGCATCGCGCGCAGCGGGGCGGACATTATCGCCATCGACGGCTTTCGGGGAGGCACGGGCGCGGCGCCCACGAGGATCCGCGACAACGTGGGCATCCCCATCGAGCTGGCGCTGGCCTCGGTGGACCAGAGGCTGCGCGACGAGGGGATACGCGGCAACGTCTCTTTGGTGGTGGGCGGCTCCATCCGCTCCTCCGCGGACGTGGTCAAGGCCATCGCCCTGGGCGCGGACGCGGTGTACATCGCCTCGGCGGCGCTGATCGCGCTGGGCTGCCACCTGTGCAGGAGCTGCCAGTCCGGCAAGTGCAACTGGGGCATCGCCACCCAGCGGCCGGACCTGGTCAAGCGGCTGAACCCGGAGATCGGCTATAAACGGCTGGTCAACCTGGTGACCGCTTGGAACCACGAGATCCAGGAGATGATGGGCGGCATGGGCATCAACGCCATCGAATCCCTGCGCGGCAACCGGCTGATGCTGCGGGGCGTGGGGCTGAACGAGAAGGAGCTGCAGATCCTGGGGATCAAGCACGCGGGGGAATAAGCCTTCGCGGAAATGAGAGACCGGGGACTCCTTAAGTTGACGAATAACTGTGGCCTGCGGCCTTGGGTTTTATCGTGGCTGCGGGGAGGACGCGGGGACTCCGTCCCCGGACCCCTGGGCGGCCCGGCCTGCGCCGGGCGGGGAGGGGCGCTCGCGGCTTCGCCGCTCGCGCCGTGGGGTTCCTTTGATCGGGTGCTTAGAATGGCCTGCGGTTCCGGGGTTTTATCGGAATTGCAGGGAGAAACGCGGGGCTCCTTAAATAGGCGAGTGGTTATGGTCTGCGGCCTTGGGTTTTTATCGAGGCTGCGGGAAGGACGCGGGGACTCCGTCCCCGGACCCCTGGATGGCCCGGCCTGCGCCGGGCGGGGAGGGGCGCTCGCGACTAAAGCCGCTCGCGCCGTGGGGCTTCTTCTATTAGTGGTTGTATAAACATCCCGTGGTTTCGAGGTCATCGGGTCCGCGGGGATCAACAGAAATCGATTGGAAGGACGGTTCTTTGTATGCTGACTGCGATCGTGGGTGTGAACTGGGGCGACGAGGGCAAGGGCCGCATGGTGGACCTGTACGCCCAAAACGCGGACATCGTGGCCCGTTACCAGGGCGGCAACAACGCCGGCCACACGGTGATCAATCCCAAGGGCAAGTTCGTGCTGAACCTGCTGCCCTCCGGCATCTTCAACGACGGCTGCCAGAACCTGCTGGGCAGCGGCATGGTGGTGGATGTGCGCCACCTCTGCGGCGAGATGGAAGCGCTGCGCAAGCAGGGCATAGAGCTTACCCCGGAGACGCTCAAGATCTCCGATCGGGCGGTGATCTGCCTGCCCTGGCACGTGCAGCAGGACGCCTTGGAGGAAGGCCGCCTGGGCGACGCGAAGTTCGGCTCCACGCGGCGGGGCATCGCGTACGTGTACGGCGATAAGTACATGAAGAAGGCCATCCGCTTCGCCGACCTGTACGACCGCGCTTCTCTGGAAAAGCACATGGCCTCCCTCACCGAGTGGAAGAACCTGACGCTGACCGGCGTGTACGGCGCGGAGCCGGCCCGGTTGGAGGACGTGATGGAGTATCTGGAAACCTACGCCTATCCCCTGCTGCCCTACGTGGTGGACGCGGGCGCGTTCCTCATGCAGGCGCAGGCGGCGGGCAAGAACATGCTGTTCGAGGCGCAGCTGGGCACGCTGCGCGACATCGACTTCGGCATCTATCCCTACACCACCTCCTCCCAGACGCTGGCGGCCTACGCGCCCATCGGCGTGGGCGCGCCGGGGCTCAAGCTGGACAAGACCATCGGCGTGATGAAGGCCTACTCCTCCTGTGTGGGCGAGGGCCCCTTCACCTGCGAGCTGTTCGGGCCGGAGGCGGACGCCCTGCGCGAGGCGGGCGGCGAGTACGGCGCGGCCACGGGCAGGCCCCGCCGCGTGGGCCCCTTCGACGTGGTGGCCTCCCGCTACGGCGCCAGGATGCAGGGCTGCGACGAGCTGGCGCTGACCAAGCTGGACATACTCTCCTATCTTGATGAGGTGCCCGTGTGCGCGGCCTACTCCGTCGACGGGCAGCGCGTGGACGACTTCCCCTACGGCGCGCGCCTGGAAAGAGCCAAGCCCGTGATCGAGACGCTGCCGGGCTGGAAAGAGGACATCTCCCGCTGCCGCTCCTGGGAGGAGCTGCCCGAGAACGCCCGCAAGTACGTGGAGGCGCTGGAAAAGGCGGTGGGCTGCCCCATCCGCTGCGTGTCCGTGGGCCCGGAAAGGTCCGACTGCATCTGGAGGTAGCGGGATGAAGCGCATCTATGTGGAAGAAAAATGGTGCCTGGCCTGCCGCCTGTGCGAATACAACTGCGCCTTTGCCAACTCCGGCAAGGACGACATGGTCAAGGCGCTCAAAGGGGCCAAGATCCACCCGCGCATCCGCGTGGAGCAGGCGGGCGGCATCTCCTTTGCGGTCAGCTGCCGCCACTGCAGGGACCCGCTGTGCCAGAGGGCCTGCATCTCCGGCGCGCTGTCCCTGAAGGACGGGCAGGTGCACATCGACGAGAACAAGTGCGTGGGCTGCTATACCTGCATCATGGTCTGCCCCTACGGCGCGATCATGCCCTCGGAAAAGGGCGCTGTGCAGAAGTGCGACCTGTGCATGCAGAACCACAACGGCGAGCCTGCCTGCGTGGCGGGCTGCCCCAACCGCGCCATCGTGTACGAGGAAAGGGAGGATGAGCCGTGCGCTATGTGATCGTGGGCTCCTCCCACGCGGCGGTGGGCTGCGTGGAGGCCATACGGGAAAGGGACCCGCAGGGCGAGATCGTCCTGTTTTCCAAGGAGGGCCACAGGCCCTATTCCCGGCCGCTCATCTCCTATTATCTGCAGGGAAAGACCGACCGGGAGCGGATGCTGCTGCGCGGCGGGGACTTCTTTGAGAGGATGAACGTCCGGGCGCATCTGGGCTGCGCGGTCGCCGCCATCGACGCCGCGGGACACTACGTTCTGGACGAAACGGGGGAAAAGACCCCTTACGACAAGCTCCTGATCGCCACGGGCTCCGTGCCCTTCGTGCCGCCCATGGAGGGGCTTGAGAAGGTGCAAAACAAGCAGGGCTTCCTGACGCTGGACGACGCGCTGGAGCTGGAGGGGCGTTTGAACCCCCAGAGCCGCGTGCTCATCATCGGCGCGGGGCTCATCGGCATGAAGTGCGCCGAGGGCATCGCGCATAGGGTGCAGCAGGTGGACGTGGTGGAAATGGCGCCCCGCGTGCTGCCCGCCGTGCTGGATACAGAGGCCGCCGCGCTGGTGCAGGCGCGGATGGAGAAGGAAAATATCCGCTTTCACCTTGGCACCTCCGCCGAGCGCTTTGATGCGGCGGAAGCGCTGCTTAAGAACGGCGAGAAGATCCCCTTCGACCTGCTGGTGCTGGCCGTGGGCGTTCGGCCCAACACGGCGCTGCTGGAGCAGGCGGGCGCCGCGGTGCAGAGGGGCGTGCAGGTAGACGAGGGCATGCGCACCACGCTCAAGGACGTGTACGCCGCGGGCGACGTGGCCCTCTCCCACGACAGCACGGACGATGACAAGGAGAAGGTGCTGGCCATACTGCCCAACGCCTATCTGCAGGGCCGCGTGGCCGGGCTCAACATGGCGGGCGGGCAGGACCGACTGCCGGAAGTGTTCCCCATGAATGCGGGCGGCTTCTTCGACCTGCACATGATCTCCGCAGGCTCCACGAGGGGCGAGGAGATCCGCGTGGAGCAGGAAACGGGCCTAAAGAAGCTCTACGTGCGGGACGATAAGCTGGTGGGCTTTTTGATGCTGGGCGACGTGGAGCGCGCGGGCATCTACACCGCGCTCATCCGCGATAAGACGCCGCTTCACTCCATCGACTTTGCGCTCATCGCAAAAGCGCCGCAGCTCATGGCCTTCTCCGGCCAGGAGCGGGCCCGCAAGCTGGGAGGGAAAGCGATATGACCGAAATGACCATCGACGCCCGCGACCTGGACTTCGCCGCTTTGGGCCGCCAGATCCGCTCCAGCGACAGCAAGCAGCTGGCGCTGGTGAACGTGCGCGGCCACCGCTACATAGGCGCGGGGCTGTCCGGCAAGGTCATCGACATCTTCGGCGTGCCGGGCAACGCTTTGGGCGCGTACATGGAAGGGGCGAAGCTGCGCGTGCACGGCAACGCCCAGGACGCCGTGGGCGACACCATGAACGAGGGCGAGATCACCGTGCACGGCTCCTGCGGGGACGCCCTGGGCTACGCCATGCGCGGCGGCTGCATCTTCGTGCGGGGCAGCGTGGGCTACCGCTGCGGCATCCACATGAAGGCCTACGAGCAGAAGCAGCCGCTGATCGTGATCGGCGGCAGCGCGGGCAGCTTCCTGGGCGAATACCAGGCCGGGGGCCGCATCGTGGTCTTAGGGCTTGACGGGGACGGGGAAACGCCGCCCGTGGGCGACTTCCTTGGCACCGGCCAGCACGGGGGAGAGATCTTCCTGCGCTGCAAAAGGGCGCCGGAGGCCCTGCCCTCCCAGGTGACCGCCGCGCCCGCGACGGAGGAAGATATGGAAAGGGTCGCCCCGGACATCCGCGCCTTCTGCCAACGCTTCGGCCTGGACGCAGAGACGCTGCTGCGGGACAGCTACTACTGCGTGCGGCCCAACACGCAGAACCCCTACAAGCGCCTGTACACGGTCTACTGACCGCGGAAAGGCGGGGGACAACAACGAAAGAGGCCGGAAGGGAAGCGCCGCCGAGGAGGCGCGTCCCCTTCTTTTGGTGTAAAGGGAAGCGCCGGTTTTGAAGGAAATGCGGCGCAAAATCAGGAAAGGGAGGTCGCCTGGACCATGATCGAGGAACTGCTCTCCTTTGTGGAGGAGAACGACGTCAAGTTCGTGCGCCTGGCCTTCTGCGATATCGCGGGGAGGCTCAAGAACATTTCCGTGATGTCCAGCACGCTGGAGCACGCCCTGCAGGACGGCATGGCCTTCGACCCCTTCGCCGTGGACGGCTTTGGGGACGCCGAGGGGCCGGAGCTGCTGCTCAAGCCCGATCCTTCCACCATCGCCATACTGCCCTGGCGGCCCCAGCAGGGCCGCGTGGCGCGCTGCTACTGCGACGTGCTCTGCGCCGACGGCACGCCCTTTGAAAACGACGCAAGGCGGCTTTTGCGCCTGACCAACAGGAAGCTCAACGCCCTGGGGTACGCGGCGCGCTTTTCGCTGGAATGCGAGTTCTATCTCTTTACCTTGGACGGCCAGGGGCACCCCGTTTTGGCGCCCCACGACCAGGCGGGCTATCTGGACTTTGCCCCGCTGGACAAGGGCGAGAACGTGCGCAGGGAGATCTGTTTGTCCCTTGAGCAGATGGGCATCCGGCCCATGTGCTCCCACCACGAGTCCGGCCCGGGCCAGAACGAGATCGGCCTGTCCGCGATGAGCCCCTTGAGCATGGCGGACGGCTACATCACGTTCTGCAACGCGGCGCGCACGGTGGCCTCCGGCTACGGCCTGTTCGCCTCCTTCCTGCCCAAGCCTTTGAAGGCCAACAGCGGCAGCGGGCTGCGCTTGAGCCTTTCCCTCTACAAGGACGGCGAGAACATCATCCGCGACGAGAAGGGGCTGACCGCCGAGGCGGGTTCCTTCTTGCAGGGCATCCTCTCCTCCGGCGCGGAGCTGGCCGCCTTCCTGAACCCCCTGCCCGGCTCCTACGACCGGCTGGGCGTGGACGCGCCGGCTGCGGCCGCCTGGTCCGCCCACAGCCGGGACAAGATGGCCTTCGTGCCCGCAGACAAGGGGGCCTTTGCGCGCATCGAGCTGCGCTCGCCGGACCCGGCTATCAACCCCTACCTTTCCTTCGCCCTGCTTTTGGAGGCGGGTCTGCGCGGCATCCGCGAGGGCAGGCCCCTCTGCCCCGAGGGGGAGACCGTCTGTGAGCTGCCCTCCGACCTGGGCAGGGCCGTGGAGCTGGCCGGACGCAGCGAGCTGGTCAGGAGCGTTCTGCCCAAGGGCTTGCTGGATCGCTATCTGGCCCTGAAGGAGCGGCAATACCGCCACATGGCCCGCGCCGAGGACCCCGCCGCCTACGAGCTCAGCCACTTCTTCAACTGGGTCTAAAGCGGGAAGATAAACCCCAACACCAAAGGCGAGGAAGGTGACGGGACATGGACAGTGCGCTGCTGGCATCGGGCAGCGAAAAGGGCCTGCACGCGCTGCGCGCCATGCTGGACAGGCTGCCCCTTTCCAGGGTGCTTGAGGCGCGTTCCGGCAGCGAGGCCCGGCGCTTTTTCGGCGCGGAGGAGTTCGCCGTGGCGGTGATCAACGCGCCTCTGCAGGGGGAGCTGGGTCCGCAGCTGGCCCTGTGGATCGCGGAAAACTCCTCCACCTCCGTCCTGCTCCTCCTGCGGCAGGAGCAGGCGGACGCACTGCCGCCCGCCCTGGAGGAAAAGGGCGTGCTGGTGCTGGAAAAGCCGCTCAACACCCAGGCGTTCCTGCGGGCCCTGCGCTTGATGCTCGTGGAACAGCACAAGCTGCAGGCGCTGCGAGAGCAGAACCTGCGCCTGCAGGAGAAGATCGAGGAAACGCGCCTGGTGGGGCGGGCCAAATGCGCCCTGATCGAAAAGCAGGGGCTGACCGAGCCCCAGGCCCACCGCCTGATCGAAAAGCGGGCCATGGACCAGAGGCTGCCCAAGAGAGAAGTGGCCCGTGAAATTTTGGAGGCGCTGGACGGGGACTGACAGGCCCCGCTTCGGTCAAGGCGGGCTTTGGACCGACGGGCATCCAAAGCGCGGAAAAGCCCGCATTCAACGGCCGATTTTAAGGAGAAGAAAAAAAGCAAGCCGGACGGCTTGGCGGAAATACAGGAGGAAGCAAAGACAAGATGGCCAAATACATCTTCATCACCGGCGGCGTGGTCTCGGGCCTGGGCAAGGGCATCACGGCCGCGTCCCTGGGGCGGCTGCTCAAGAGCCGCGGCCTTAAGGTGATCGCCCAGAAGCTGGACCCCTACATCAACGTGGACCCCGGCACCATGAGCCCCTACCAGCACGGCGAGGTGTTCGTGACCGAGGATGGCGCGGAGACGGACCTGGACTTAGGACACTATGAGCGCTTCATCGACGAGGACCTGAACACCTTCTCCAACCTCACCTCCGGCAAGGTCTACTGGAACGTGCTCACTAAGGAGCGGGCGGGCGAGTACCTGGGCCAGACGGTGCAGGTGATCCCCCACGTGACCAACGAGATCAAGCGCTTCATCTATTCCGTGGGCGAGCGGGCCGAGGCGGACATCGTCCTGACCGAGATCGGCGGCACCACGGGCGACATCGAGTCCCAGCCCTTTTTGGAGGCCATCCGCCAGGTGAACCTGGAGATGGGCAAGGGCAATTGCCTGTTCATCCACGTGACGCTGGTGCCCTACATCAGCTCCAGCGGGGAGCACAAGTCCAAGCCCACCCAGCACTCGGTGCGCGAGCTGCAGTCCATGGGCATCTTCCCGGACATCATCGTGGCCCGCTGCGACGAGCCGCTGGAGGAGGACCTAAAGCGCAAGATCTCCATGTTCTGCAACGTCAAGGAGGACTGCGTGATCGAGAACCGCACGCTGCCGGTCTTGTACGAGTGCCCCATCATGCTGGAGGAGGCGGGGCTGGCCGACAAGGTGCTGCGCGAGCTGGGCATGGAGAGCAGGCCCTGCGACCTGTCCGACTGGACGGCCATGCTGGACCGCATCCATTCCCGCAGCAGGAAGGTGACGATTGGCCTGGTGGGCAAGTACATCCGCCTGCACGACGCCTACCTTTCCGTGGCCGAGGCCCTGCGCCACGGCGGTTATGAGAACGGCGCGATGGTGGACATCGAGTGGATCGAGTCCGAGGACATCGAGCGCGAGGGCGCGGAGAAGCTGCTCTCCCATCTGGACGGCATCATCGTGCCGGGCGGCTTCGGGCCCCGCGGCATCGAGGGCATGATCCAGGCGGCGCGATACGCCCGGGAGAACAAGGTCCCCTATTTCGGCATCTGCTTAGGGATGCAGATCGCGGTGATCGAGCTTGCCCGCAGCGGCCTGGGCCTTGCCGACGCCAACTCCAGCGAGTTCGACGAAAACGGCAAACACAGCGTGATCGACCTCATGCCCGACCAGCAGGGCAACCTGCCCAAGGGCGGAACCATGCGCCTGGGCGCCTATCCCTGCCACATCCAGCCGGGGACCCTGCTGGAGGAGGCCTACGGGAAGAGCCTGGTGCATGAGAGGCACCGCCACCGCTACGAGTTCAACAACGACTACCGTGAGGCGCTAAAGGGCGTCGGGCTCGTAATCTCCGGCCTGTCCCCCGACGGCAGGCTGGTGGAGGCCGTGGAGCTGAAGGACCACCCCTTCTTCACGGGCGTTCAGTACCACCCGGAGTTCAAGTCCAGGCCCAACCGGGCCCAGCCGCTGTTCCGCGCCTTCATCGGCGCGGCCGTAAAGCGCAGGGAGGAAAAGGCATGAAGATCAACGGCAACTTCCAGAATATGGAGAAGAACTACCTCTTCGCGGAGGTGGCCGCCCGCAGTGCGGCCTACGCGAAGGCCCACCCGGAGAAGAAGCTGCTGCGCATGGGCATAGGCGACGTGTCCGGCCCGCTGCCCGCCGCGGTGGTCAAGGCCATGAAGGACGCCTGCGACGAGATGGCCACCAAGGAGGATTTCCGCGGGTACGGCCCCTACGAGGGCTACGACTTCCTGCGGGAGGCGATCAGCGGGTATTACGCGTCCTTGGGCGTGACCGTGGACGTCTCGGAGATCTACGTCAACGACGGCGCCAAGTCCGATGCGGGCAACATCGGCGACCTGTTCGACCGGGACAACCTCTGCCTGATCCCCGACCCCGTGTACCCGGTGTACGTGGATTCCAACCTCATGGCAGGAAGGCCCGTTGAATACCTGCGCGCCTGCCCGGAGAACGGCTTCCTGCCCCTGCCGCAGATGGATACGAAGGCGGACCTCATCTACATCTGCTCGCCCAACAATCCCACCGGCGCCGTGTACGACAGGGAAGGCCTAAAGGCCTGGGTGGACTTCGCCAACCGGAGGGGCGCGCTGATCCTGTTTGACGCGGCATATGAGGCGTTTATCTCCGATCCCGCGCTGCCCCGCAGCATCTACGAGATCGACGGCGCCAGGACCTGCGCCGTGGAGATGTGCACGCTGTCCAAGCTGGCAGGCTTCACCGGCGTGCGCTGCGGCTACACCGTGTTCCCCAAGGAGCTGGAGCGCGGCGGGGAGCAGCTGGGCGCGCTGTGGCTGCGCAGGCAGTCCACCAAGTTCAACGGCGTGTCCTACCCGGTGCAGCGCGGCGCGGCAGCGGCCTTCTCCAAGGAGGGCCTGGCCCAGGCCATGGCCGGGATCGCCTACTATAAGGAAAACGCCGCCATCATGGCCGAGACCATCGGCAGCTTTACCCGCTATTGGGGCGGGGCGAATTCGCCCTATATCTGGCTGGAGTGCCCGGGAAAGCGGAAGTCGTGGGAGTATTTCGACTACCTGCTGAACGAAAAGCAGATCGTCGCCACGCCCGGCGCAGGCTTCGGCCCCGGTGGCGAGGGTTTCCTGCGCCTGACCGCTTTCGGCGACCGCGAGGACGTGCTGGAAGCGATGGACCGCATCGCTCGATAAAGAAGTCGCTTTTTTGAGAAAAAATAAGGCCCCGATAAGATCGGGGATGGGGGTTCGGGGGAAGGGGTGTCCCCTTCC
>CANQPP010000044.1 GCA_947625765.1 uncultured Clostridia bacterium | reverse complement strand
CGGCCGGGAACTTCGAGAAGCGGAAGAAGGAAGGCTGCATCTCGGTGGAGATGGAGAGCGCCGCGGTGCAGGCGGTCTGCGATCTCCGCGGCAAGCAGGCCTACTTCTTCTTCACCAGCGGCGACCTGCTGGATGCGCCTAAGTGGGACGCCCGGCGCAGGGAGGGCGACGATACGGGCACCCAGCACGACGCGGGCCACTTCGACATCGCCCTGGCGCTGGCCGATTACGTGACCCGCTGAACCGCGCGCCGCAAACAACACAAACCGTTCAAATCAACGAGACCCCGGGAAAGGCTTTGCGGTCATTTTCCGGGGTCTTTTATGTTTATCTTGAGAAGCCAACCGCGCCGAAGCGGGCATCCTGTCGGGCCGCGACGGATTCTTCTAAGAAGCTCGGAAAAGCAGGCTCTCAGAAGCAGACCGCACGCCGGGCCGCGCGGGTCTCATCGAGCATTTTTCTATGGAATCCTAAAAACGGGGCCTCGGAAAAGGCTTTTGCAGACGTTTTCCGGGGCCCCTTGTGTTGGCCGTTTCTATTGTTTTATTGGGCGTTTAGTTGGCGGCGATCTCCGTCAGCTCCACCTGCATGGTGAGCTTCTCGCCGTTTCTCTGCACGGTCAGCTCCACCACGTCGCCCACCTTCTTGGAGTAGAGCCAGGCGCGCATGCCGGTGTCGGACTGGATGGCCTCGCCGTCCAGCTCCAGGATGATGTCGCCCTCGCGCAGGCCCGCCTTATCCGCGCCGGAGCCTTCGGTCACGGTGACGACCTCCATGCCGTAGATGACCTCGTACCTGGAGTTATAGCCCTGGATCAGGCGGCAGGTGATGCCCAGGCCCGGGCGCTTGATGGTGCCGGTCTGGATGAGCTCCTCCACCACGGGCTTGACCTGGTTGATGGGGATGGCGAAGCCCAGGCCCTCGATCACGGCGCCGTCGGAGGTCATGCCGGAGGTCTTGCGGGCGTTGATGCCGATGAGCTCGCCGTTCATGTTGACCAGAGCGCCGCCGGAGTTGCCGGGGTTGATGGCCGCGTCGGTCTGGATCATTTCCACGGCGTAGCCGTCGCTGAGCGTCAGGGAGCGCTTGGCCGAGGAGATGGTGCCGAACGTCACGGTGCCGGCCAGCTCATGGCCCAAGGGGCTGCCGATGGCCACGGCGAACTCGCCGGAGCGCAGGTCGTCGGAGTTGCCGAGCTTCGCGGCGGTCAGGCCCTCCTTCTCGATCTTGAGCAGGGCGATATCCAAAACGGAGTCATAGCCCACCACCTGGGCGTCCACTTCCTCGCCGTCGTTGAACAGGACCGTCACCTTGGAGGCGCCGCTGATCACGTGGTAGTTGGTGACCACGTAGCCGTCCTCGGAGATGATGACGCCGGAGCCGGAGCCCTGGGCGATCTGCGTGGTGCCGTCCATGAACATGGCCTCGGTGTAGTTGGAGATGCCGACCACGGAATCCTGCACGCTCTCGACCAGGTCCGCCACATAGGTGGAGAAGCCGGGCAGGTCGAGCGTCTCGTCCGCATCGTCAAAGCTGAAATCCGGGTCGAGGGGCACGTCCGGCGTTTCCTCCGGCTTCTGCTCCGGGGCCTTTTCCTGATCGTCGGTCTCCTCCGGGGCCTGGCTCTCGATCACATCGCCCTGCTCCAGCGGGTTCTGCCCGCGCACCAGGATCGCGCCCAGCATGCCGCCCACGATCAGCATCACCAGCGCCACGGAGACGACCAGCCAGCCGATGCCGCCGCGCCTTCCGTTGTGATTGCCGCTATTGTAGTTGTTATAATCGTTGTTGTACATACTCATCTTTTCATGACCCTCCCTTTGATCTTATGCTTCAAAGTATAGGACCTTGATTTTGCAAAGCTGTGAACGCTTTGTGAACTTGAGTGAACAAACTATGCGTTTTTCGTTTCGTTTCCCGTCTCCCGCTCCTCGCGGACGGGCTCGCGGCCAACTTTCAGCGTGAAGGTGAACTTCGCGCCCTCCCCTTCCCGGGACTCCACCCAGATGTCCTGGCCGTGCTGTTCCAGTATCTTCTTGACGATGGACAGGCCCAGCCCGGTGCCCAGGCCGGAGGTGTGCGCCTTGTCCGCCTTGTAGAAGCGCTCGAACACGTGGGGCAGGTCGGCCTCCTTGATGCCCGCGCCGTCGTCCTGCACGAACATGGTGAGCGTTTCGCCCTGCACAGAGGAGCCGATGGTGATCTTGCCGTACTGGCCGCAGAACTTGATGGCGTTGTCGATCAGGTTGGAGATCACCTGCTCGATGCGGTCCGCGTCCGCGTGCACGTACAGGGGGTCATACGCCAGCTGCAGCTCCAGGTCCATGTTCTTGGATTCCAGCCGCCCCTCGAACTTGATGAGCACCTGCCGGAGCAGTTCGCAGACGTCGAAGTCGGTCTCGTTGAGCGGCACGGAGCCGCTCTCTATGCGGGAGAGGTCCAAAAGGTCGCGAATCAGCCGAGAGAGACGCTGCGTTTCGTCATAGACCACCTGCATGTATTTGCGGTGCTCGGACTCGGGGATGGTGCCGTCCAGCATCCCCTGCAGATAGCCCGCGATGGAGGTGATGGGCGAGCGCAGCTCGTGGGAGACGTTGGCCACGAAGGCGCGGCGCATCTCCTCCATGCCCGATAGGCTCTCCACCATGGAGTTGAAGGCGGTGGCCAGCTCGTTGATCTCCACCAGGCTGTTCTCCTCCAGGCGCACGCTCATGTCGCCCTGGGACAGCTGCACGGCCGCCTGGGACATATCCGTCAGGGGCTTTGTGATGTGCACCGTCATGGCGTAGGACATCAGCAGCCCCACGCCCACGGCGATGAAGATGGCCGGGTACTGCAGCAGCATCAGCCGCGCCCAGGAGAGGCGCACCAGGGACAGGTTGCGGTGCAGAAACAGCGCGCCCACGATCTCGTCCCCGTCCTTGAGGGGCGTCACCACGGTCACGATGGGCAGGCCGAACTCCCGGTCGTAGGTCCCCTCCAGCACCATCGTCTCCCCGCTGTCCACCACCTGGCGCATGTACTCGCGGGTCTCCTCGGACACGTTGGTCTCGCTGGAATCCTCCGGCAGGCCGTTGAGGGCGATGTTCAGCCCCGTGCGGCTCACGAACCAGAGGGCGGAGTTCTCCGCGGCGTTCACGATGGAATCCCGCATGACCTCCGTGGTGATCTGGCGGCCCAACAGGTAGCCGTAGTTGGCGGAGATGGCCTTGGCATCCCCGATCATCTGCTGCACGGCGCCGCCGTACTGGGAAATGGACAGCGTGTTGCCCAGCACCAGGCCGAACACGCCGATGGCCGCGATGAGCACCAGCATGCAGGTAAAGAACAGACGGGTGAACAGCCTGTGGAACATCATTTCACCTCGAACTTGTACCCAACGCTCCAAACGGTCTTGATGAACCAGCCGTACTGCTCGCAGCCCTGCAGCTTCTCGCGCACGCGCTTGATGTGCACGTCCACCGTGCGGGAATCGCCGAAGTAGTCAAAGCCCCAGACGTGCTCAAGCAGCTGGTCGCGGGTAAAGACCTTGTTGGCGTGGCTCGCCAGGAAGTAGAGCAGCTCGATCTCCTTGGGCGGCATCTCGATCTCCTTGCCCGCGTAGGTGACCACGTAGGTGGACATGTTGATGTTGAGGTTGGGGAAGGCCAGCTCCTTTTCCGGCGCGGGGGCGGTCTGCGTGCGGCGCAGGACCGCCTTGATGCGGGCGATCAGTTCCTTCGGGTCAAAGGGCTTGGTGACGTAGTCGTCCGCGCCCAGCTCCAGGCCCAGCACCTTGTCGAACGTCTCGTCCTTGGCCGTCAGCATGATGATGGGGATCGAAGAGATCTTGCGGATCTCCCGGCAGACCTGCCAGCCGTCCATGCCGGGCAGCATCAGGTCCAGCAGCACGATGTGGGGCGGGTTCTTGCGGAAGGCGTTCAGCGCGTCGTCCCCGCGCAGCGTGACCTCGGGCTCGAAGCCCTCCTTTTCCAGGTACAGCCGGATCAGCTGACCGATGTTGGGGTCGTCGTCCACGACCAGCACACGCATTTTTTCCATGTGTTCCGATTCTCCTTGTATCGTCGGCTTATTTTATATTTCTCATACGAGCGGCAGTCGGCCGCTCATTTCAGCTTTACCACCGTCACGCCGCTCTCGCCCTCGCCGTAGCGCCCTAAGCGGCTCTCCGCCACGTGGGGATGGTGCCGCAGATGCTGGGTGATCTGGCTGCGCAGAACGCCGGTCCCCTTGCCGTGCACGATGGAGACCTCCGTAAGGCCGGCCAGCACCGCGTCGTCCAGGTACTTGTCCACGTTGTCCAGCGCCTCCTCGGGCAGCTGGCCGCGCACGTCGATCTCCAAAGGCACGTTCTGCAGCCGCAGCCCGGAGCCGCCGCCCTTGGAGGCTTTCAGCTTCTGCGCCTGTGCGGGGGCGTGCTTGGGGGCGCGCAGCTCGCTTAAAGGTCGGGTGAGCTTCATGAGCCCCGCCTGCAGCGTCACCTCGCCGCCGCGGTCCGGCACGGAGAGCACGGTGGCCTCTAAGTCCAGCGCGGGCAGGTACACGGTCTGGCCGGGCTTGACCTCGGTCAGCGGCTTCTGGGGCTCCGCGATGCTCTCCTTTTCCAGGGGGTCCTGCAGGGCGTCCAGTCCCTTTTGCAGCCTCTGCCGGGCCTCCATGGCGCTGCGGTCGCGGTTCTCGCTCTCCTGGGCGGCCTTCTTCAGCTCCCGGATGGTCTGCTCGGCCTCCTCCTGTGCCCTGCGCACCACGCGGCGGGCCTCCTCGCGGGCCTGCTGCATGAGGCGGGCGCGCATCTCCTCCAGCCTGCGGCGCTCCTTTTCGGCCTCGTCCCGCAGGCGCACCGTCTCGTCGTGGGCGGCGGCGGCCAGCTGCCGCTCCTGCTCGGCGATCTGCCTGTGTGTCTCGGCGGTGGAGATCACGTCCTCAAAGCGCAGCTGCTCCTTGGGGATCAGCTGTCGCGCCTGCTCGATGATGCCCTCGGACAGGCCCAGCTTCTTGGAAATTTCAAAGGCGTTGGACTTGCCCGGTATGCCGATGGAGAGCCGGTAGGTGGGCCTGAGCGTCTGGACGTTGAACTCCACGGAGGCGTTGGTCACTCCCGGCGTGGTGAGCGCGTAGGCCTTGAGCTCGGCATAGTGGGTGGTGGCCAGCGTCACCACGCCGCGCTTGCGCAGCGTATCCAGTATGGCCATGGCCAGCGCCGCGCCCTCGGTGGGGTCGGTGCCCGCGCCCAGCTCGTCGAACAGCGCCAGGGAGCGGGGCGTCACGCCGCTCAATATCTCCACGATGTTGGTCATGTGGGAGGAAAAGGTGGAAAGGCTCTGCTCGATGGACTGCTCGTCGCCGATGTCCGCGAACACGTCGTCGAACACGGACAGCTCCGTGCCCAGCTCCGCGGGCACCTGCAGGCCGGCCTGCATCATCAGCGTGAACAGGCCCACGGTCTTGAGCGTCACGGTCTTGCCGCCGGTGTTGGGGCCCGTGATGACCAAAGAGGTAAAGTCCCTGCCCGCCCAGAGGTCCAGCGGCACCACCTTGTCCCGGTCGATCAGGGGATGGCGGCCGCGCTTGATGAGTATGTGCCCCTGCTCGTTGAGCTTGGGCTGGCAGGCGAACATGGAGCGGGACAGCGCGCCCTTGGCGAAGATGAAGTCGAGCTCGGCTAAGATCTTCTGGTCGTTCAGCAGGGGATCGGCCCCGGAACTCACCCCCGCGGAGAGCTGCGATAGGATGCGCTCGATCTCCTCGCGCTCCTCGGCGGCCATCTCGCGCAGGGAGTTGTTGATCTCCACCACGGCCATGGGCTCGATGAACAGCGTGGCCCCGGAGCCGGACTGGTCGTGGATGAGGCCGGGCACGTTCTGGCGGTTCTCCGCCTTCACGGGCAGCACGTAGCGGCCGGAGCGCACGGTGATGATGGGGTCCTGCAGGTATTTGGAGAAGCTGGGGCTGTGGATGTAGCTGTTCAGCTTCTCGCGGATGCGGTCGTTGGCGGAGCGGATGCGGCGGCGGATGGCGCTCAGCTTCGTGCTGGCGTCGTCCGCGATCTCCTCCTCGGAGAGTATGGCGGCGCTGATCTCCTCCTCCAGCGGGCGCATGGGGTACAGAAGGGAGGCCAGGGAGCAGACGTTGGGCGCCTGGGCCGCCTTCTCCTCGTTGGCCAGCAGGGCGTCCTTCGTCTGGCGCGCGGCCCGAAGGAGGCCGGCCACGTTCAGCAGTTCCCGCGGCGACAGCGTGGAACCCACGCGGGCCCGCTCGATCTGCGCGGTGCAGTCCTCGAAGGGGCTCACGGGCTGCACGCCGGTGTAGCTGAGCAGCGCCACGGCCTCCTCCGTCTCCGCCTGGGCCTTCTCGATCGCCTTTAGGTCGGCCACGGGCTTTAGCGTCTCGCAGCGCTGCCTGCCCGCGCCCGTGGCCGCGAAGGCGGCCAGCTGCTCGCGGATCTTATGAAATTCCAGTACGCGCAGGGACCTTTCCTGCATCTGTTCTCTCACCTTCCTCTCCCCCTCCTGTTTCCTAGGGGGATGTTTCCGGCCTCGTCTTTTCAGGGCCGTCTATATTTCAAGTCGTTATCCTCTATCCAACGCCCCTAAACAGCCAGCCGGGGAGCGCGCGCTCCTCCGGCCGCCGAGCTTCCTCCCCGCGCATGCGGGAGAAAACATAGCGGGCCTCCTGCGCGCTGCCGACCGCCTTCACCGCCGCAAAAGGCTTTATGTCCTGGGGCTGCAGGCGCGGGAAGGCGTCGATGGGCCGGGCCGCGTCCAGATACAGCGTGCAGCCGCCCGCCGTCCGGCAGGGAGTAAGGTGCAGCCTCTCGCCCTTGCGGTCGGTGAGCTCCGCGCCTCCTCCCCCGCAAAGGGAGCAGTTCTCCCTCCCCTTTGCCCCAAGGCCGGCTTTTGCGCGGATGGGGCAGCTACGGGCGCAGAGCAGCGTGGGCACGCCATAGACGTTCAGCTCGACGGGCGCATGATCCGCCATGGACTTGGCCTGCGTGAGCGTGCACTCGAGGCTTACGCAGACGCGCTCCGCGCCTAAGTCCATCAAAAGCGCGGCGGTCCTCGGGTTGAAGGCGTTCAGGCCCTCGCCCGCCCGGACGCGCCTGCCCGCGAAGCGGCCCAGCTGGGAGAGGTTGTTGGCCACCACGCCGACGCCCTCCGTCTCGGAGAGCAGCTTCTCCACGTATTCCAGCTCCGCCTCCGTAAGGTAGGGCGGCAGCACCAGAAAGCTATGCCCCTTCGGCAGGCGGCGCAGGCCGTCCCGCAGGGATTCCTCCCGCAGGTCCATCGCCTGCCAGTACAGCTCGTCCGCGGGAGAGACCAGCAGCTCGTCCAGGTCGCGGCTCTGGTGGACGAGGAGCGTCTCCCGCGTTTTCTGCCGCCTTTGCGGCTCTATCGCCTCCCCGCTCTCCACGCGGGGCTTCGCCCGTTCGAGCAAGCGTTTTTGATAAGCCTCCGCCGCCCGCCGCCGCAGCTCGTTGAGCGCCGACACGGGCAGGAAGGCGTTTTCATCCATCTCCACCCGAATCTTCCCGCAGGCAAGGACCGTATCGCCCAGCTTCGTCAGCTGCTTTTCCACGTCCTCGGGCGTCAGGGGCCGAGAACGGGCCGCCTGCACGGTCTCGCCCGCCGTCTCCACATCGTCCATCCAAAGGCGAGCGGGACGCCCTATGCACAGCTCTGCCCGCAGGGAGACCTCCCTGCGCCTGTGCTCGCCCTGCACGCTCCGCCGGGCTCGCTCCATCTGCTCCGCGTCCGTGGTGCGCCAAAGCTCCATGCCCGCGCGGGCGCCCTCGGGCACGCGCAGGCGGGTGAGGCCCCTCTCCGTATGCAGATCGGAAACGGAGATGCCGACGCCCAGCTCCCCCGCGCGGGCTTCCAGCCCGTCGCCCTCGTGCAGGGGCGTATCCAGCGCGGCCAGGCCCTCGCCCCGGCTCACCTTGATGAGGCGGCCGGCGTACACGCCCCGGTGGTTGGGCCGCTCCTGGGACAGCGTCTCGCCGTCCCGCTCCCCGAAGGCGAAGCCCCTCGTAAAGCCACCCCGGTTAAAGACGGCCAGCAGCTCGCCGTCGTCCGCGGGATCGGGCCCTTTGCCCTCCTCCAGCCGGTCCAGCGCCCGACGGTAGGCGGCGGTGACCACGGCCACGTACTCGGGCCGCTTGAGCCGCCCCTCCAGCTTGATCGAGCAGACGCCCGCGTCCCGCAGGGCTTTGAGGTCATGCATGGCGCATAAGTCCTTCGGGGACAGGGCGTAGCAGTTTTCCCCGTTCAGCTCGTAGGGCAGGCGGCAGGGCTGGGCGCAGCGGCCGCGGTTGCCGCTCCGTCCCCCGATGGAGGAGGAAAACAGGCACTGGCCGGAAAAGCCCATGCACAGCGCACCGTGGGCGAAGGCCTCCACCTCCGCGCCGGTCGCCGCCATGGCCCTCAGCTCCTCCAGGCCGCACTCGCGGGCCGCCACCACGCGGCTCACACCTAAGCGCAGCGCCATGGCCGCGCCGGAGGCGTTGTTTAAACTCATCTGGGTGCTTGCGTGCAGGCGGATGCCGGGAAAGCTCTGCCGCAGGAGGCTTAGGAGCCCCAAGTCCTGCACCAGGTAGGCGTCCACGCCCGCGTCCACGGCCTCGGCCACCATCTCCAGCGCGCCGTCCATCTCGCCTTCCTTGACGAGTGTGTTGACGGTCAGGTACGCCTTCACGCCGCGCAGGTGGCAGTATTCCACCGCCCTATACAGCGCGGGGCCGAAAAAGAAGGACGCCTGGGCGCGCGCGCCCAACGCGCGGCCGCCAAAATACACCGCGTCCGCGCCGCTCTGCACGGCGGCGGTCAGGGCCTCCTCGTTGCCCGCGGGGGAAAGCAGCTCCATCACGGCGTCCGGCCCCTTTCTTCGTCTCTCTCCTTCTGTATTATGGCACAAAATGCGGCGTTTGGGAAGTGAGCGGCGGGCACAAAATCATGTACAAAGCGTGAACTTTCTTTGGACCGCGTCCGTTTCTCCTGCCCGAAGCAAAAGGCCGCCCGCGCGTTAAAATGCGCGGGCGGCTCCTATTCTTTATGCGTTTTTCCCTCTTAGTAGCCGATGGACTTCAGGTACTCGCGGCTGGCCGCGGCGCACTCCATGGGCGTCAGGCCCAGGGCGGGCGCATCCTGCTCCACGACCACCCACTGGGCGCCGGCCTCCTCGCAGGCCTCCATGATGGCGGGGAAGTTCTGCATGCCCTTGCCCACGGGACGGAAGCCGAAGGCCTCCTCGGCGGCCTTTTCCTCTTCCTTCAGGCCGACCAGGGAATACATGTGCTCGGGCTTCTCGCCGGGCATGTAGAAGTCCTTCAGGTGAACGACGGGCGCGCGGCCCGCGTACTTGCGGATGTAGGCGGCGGGGCACTCGCCGGCGACCTTGACCCAGCAGGTATCAAGCTCGGTCTCAAGCAGCTCCTTGGGCACCACGCGGTAGAGCAGGTCCAGGGCGTATTCGCCGTCCACCTTCTCGAACTCGAAGTCGTGGTTGTGGTAGAGGAGCACCAGGCCCTGCTTCTTGCATTCCTCGCCGATGGCGGCAGCGCCCTTCAGCACCTCGTTGAACTTCTCGTTGCCGGGCCTGTATTCGGGGGTCAGGTAGGGAATGGCGATATACTCGCAGCCGATGGCCTTATAGTCCGCGACCATGCCGGGGATGTCGGCCATCAGGTCCACGAAGGGAACGTGCGCGGAAATGGGGATAAGTCCCGCTTCCTCGCAGAGGGCCTTGACCTCGGCGGGGCTGTGGTCGTACAGACCGGCGAACTCCACGCCGTCATAGCCCAGTTCCTTGACCTTCTTGAGGGTGCCCGCGAAATCGGCCGCCAGGTCGTCGCGCACGGAGTACAGCTGCAAAGCCACGGGGAACTTCTTCATCTTTACATCCTCCTTAAAATCTGCCTGCTGTTTTTTATGAGTTCTTGGAAAAGGGCGGTTTTTTGCCGCCCGTCGGGGGCTTAATCGTTGTCCAGGTCCTGGTCGTCGTCCGCGCCGTCGAAGCCCATCAGCTCGCCCACGCGCACGCGGCGCTTGATCTTGGCGTCCTCCACCTGGCGGTGGATCAGCTCCTTCACCTCGCGGGGGTGCTTGATGTTCTGGAGCGTCAGCTGGGGCGTGGTCTTGTCGGAGGACTGCAGCACCACCGAGCCCACGCCGAACAGGCGCTGGAACAGGCGCATCTGCAAGGAAATGTCCCGCACGCGGTAGAGCAGGATCTCCTCCTGGCGGATGCTGAACAGCCCCGTTTCCAGAAAGAGCCTGTCGTCGCTCAGGGCGTAGCGGGTGAAGGACAGCGGCATCCCTAAAAAGCGCTTCCTGTCCTTCCACAGGTAGTCGATCTTCATCGGAGCGTCCACTCCTTTCCGAAGGGGTCTGCGCCCGAAGGCTTCATTCCCCTACGCAGAAAGTATAGCAGAATCCGGCAGAAAGCACAAGGCGGGGAAGGGCAAAAGCCCCATGTTTTTTAAACCGCACGTATCTTTTCAAGGAAGGTGCGCGCCGCCCTCGTCACGCCTGCCCGCCGAAGCCCTCCGCGCGCTATTTACGCGTTTCTCCAGAATCGGCCCGAAGACCTTGTTTTCAGGGAAGGAGCGGCCTTTTCCCGCCGCATCGGTCTTGTTTTTAAGGAAAGTGCAGCGCGTTCAGGTCACGCCTGTCCGCCGAAGCCTTCCGCAGATTTTAAGCGCTTTTCTCCAAAATCGACCTGTTGGTCTTATTTTCAGAGAAGGAGCGGCCTTTTTCCGTCACGCCTGCCCGCCGAAGCTGTCCCGCACCTTACGCAGGCTCAGGCCCCGCTCCCGCGCGATGCGGGCCGCGTCCTCGTATTCCAGCTTGGCCTTTTCCGTGCCGAAGCCCTCCGCGCGCTTCAAGCGTATCTCTCCTAAGGGGCCGCTCACCGTCTCCACGCGCCGCTCCAGCGCATAGCGGTCCACCAGGTACCTTCTAATTCCCAGCGTGCTCAGGTGGCGGAACAGCAGCTCCACCATCCGCTGCTCGTCCTCGGGCCTGCACAGGCAGGAGATCAGCACCCCGGGGCGGCTCTTCTTCATGCCCACGGGGCTGGTGTAGACGTCCAGCGCCCCTTCTTCCAGCAGCCTCTCCATGGCAAAGCCGATGTCCTCGGGCGTCATGTCGTCCAGGTTGCAGCGCAGCTCCACCGCCTGCTCCTTCCTCTGCGGCGTTTCCCCTAAGAAGGCGCGCACGCAGTTGGCGGCCTCGAAGTCCTTCTTCCCCATGCCGTAGCCGATCTTCTTGACGCGCATCGGCGGCATGGGGCCGAACTCCGTCACGTACTGCATCAGCAGCGCCGCGCCCGTGGGCGTGCACAGCTCGCCGCGGATCTGCCCGCCGTAGATGGGCGCGCCGCGCAGTATGTGCGCCGTGGCCGGGGCGGGCACGGGCAAGATGCCGTGGGCGCAGCGCACCTGGCCGCTGCCCACGTGCACGGGGCTGGCGATCACCTTCTCGGGCGCAAGCTCGTGCATCAGCCAGCAGACGCCCACCACGTCGGCCAGGGCGTCCAGGCTGCCCACCTCGTGGAAGTGCACCTCCTCCACCGGGCGGCCGTGGGCGTGGCTCTCCGCCTCCGCGATCCGCATGTAGACAGCCAGCGCGTCCGCCTTCACCGGCGCGGGGACGGCAAGGCCGTTCAGCAGCGCCTCGATCTCGTGCAGGCCCCGGTGCACGTGCGGGTGCGCGTGGTCGTGGGGATGCTCGTGGTCGTGGGGGTGTTCATGTTCATGTTCGTGCTCATGCGGGTGCTCATGTTCATGTTCATGCTCGTGCATGTGCTCATGGTCGTGCTCATGCGGGTGTTCGTGCTCGTGCTCGTGCGGGTGCTCGTGGTCGTGCGCATGCGCGTGCACGTCCAGGCTTTCCTCCTCCTCGCCGTGCACGCGCACGTCCACGTGGGTGCCGGTGATGCCGCACTTAACGCTTTTCTGCGCCTCCACGCGCACGCCGGGCAGCCCCAGGGCGTTCATCCTCTCTAAAAAACCTTCCTTGTCCTCCGTCAGCTCCAGCAGGGCGGCGGTGAGCATGTCGCCCGCAGCGCCCATGTTCAGGTCCAGATACAGCGTTTTCATGAAGATATCCTCCTGTTTTTCTTGTTCGATGAAAAAGACATAAAAAGATAAACGCGCCCCAAAAGCCGCCTCCCCTTTCCAGAGAGGCCCTGCCTTCATGGCGCGTCTTTTGCCGCCGGCTTCTGCCGACCTTTTCCTATATATCAGTATAGCACTTGATCGGCCCGCTTTCAAGGGGGCCTCTCAGCTCTTCTGCACGCTCCTTCTGCGGGTGAGCGGACGGAACAGCGCGCAGAGCAGCATCGCCGCGAGCACGCCCATCAGCGCGCCCGCGCTGTCGATGCACACGTCGCGCAGCATGGGGCTGCGAAGCTCCACGAACATCTGGTGCAGCTCATCGGTGGCCGCATAGGCCGCGCCTGCCGCCCAGCTCCAGAAGATGGGCCGGGCCTTGCCATAGCTGGCCCGCAGCAGCTGGATGAAGAAGGACAGCGCCGCAAACTCCGAAAAGTGGGCCAGCTTCCGGATGAGGAAGCCCAGCACATCCTCCAGACGCAGCCGCTGCGCCTGGGACAGCGCTCCGTACCAGTCCCCGGCAAAATGCCGGATGACGCGCAGCGCCAGGTGGGTCAGCTTCCCGCTCAGGGCGGAGGAATCCGTCCCGCTCTGCGCGGAGAACCAGAAGATCAGCGCGGCCGTGCCCAGCGTCAGCACCCACAGCACGCCCCGCGCCCAGCGGTTCCACAATCCGCATCCACTCCCATCCGTTTCCAGTTTCTGTCAGTCTCCCCGCTTCAGCCCATTCTTATTCCGGCGATAGCTGGTAGCAGACCGGCCGCAAAGCGCCGTCCTGCTCGAGGTAGGCCAGCAGCACCAGCTGTCCCGGCTCCGCGCCGCTGAAGATGGTGCGGCCCGCCAGGGACCCAAGCTCGCGGCTCTGGCCAGACCCAAGGTCGAACACATATAAGGTGGTCGGGTAGTCCGGGTCGGAGCTGGACAGCAGGTAGTAGAGCTTGCTGCCGTCGGCGTCCCAGCACATGTTCCAAAGCTGGGCCTGGATCTCCACCTGGGCGACCTCCTCGCCCTGTATGGTCTTAACGGAGAGGTAGCTGGTCACCACGCCCAGCTCATCCTCCACGAACAGGCTCACGGCCATGTGCTGCCCGTCGCCGGAGAGCAGGAAGCTGTCGCCGGGGGTGAACAGCTCGCGGGTGGCGGTGGCGGGGTCCACGCGCAGTATGTCGCCGTTCTCGTCGCTGAAGTAGACCCAGCCGCCGGAGCAGCCCAGCGTCCCGTAGCTGCCCTCGCGCTCCTCCACGGCGTTCACCGCGGACTGCTCGCTGCCGGACAGGGCGGGGTCGTAGGCCATCAGCTGCATCACGTCCTCGCCGGTCATGGCGTAGAGCTTATTCTCCGCCGACCAGGCGATGTCAGAGCTGTAATCCCCGAAGCCCTGCACGGAGAGCAGCTCCAGGGAACCCTGCTCGCGGTCGTAGACGTACACCGTCCGCGAAGCGCCGGGCTGCTCGATCAGGGCCAGATATCTGCCGTCCGGGCTCACGGCCGCCTTCTGCAGGGAGGAAAACTCGCCCTCGAACAGCCGCTCCTTGTTCCCGTCGAGGCCGTAGAGCCAGACCTCCTCGATGCGCTGCTCGCCCTCGGTGGGCCGGGCCATCACCGCGGTGTCCTCGCCGGGCAGCCAGCAGAGGAAGCGGGCGTCCACGGCCAGCAGCTCCGCGGGGGCTTCCCCGCCGTCCGGCTTCCTAAGCGCGCCCAATGTCTCCAGCGCCTGCATGGAGATGGGCTCTAAGTATTCCGGCGCGGCCCCGTTCTTCATCAGGGACAGCTGCGGCATGGAGGCGTCCCCGCCCTGCAGGGCCTCCTCCATCGCCTGCCGGGCGGCCTCGGCCTCCTCCAGCGTCGGGTAGGGCCGGGAGATGTAGGTCAGCGTCGCGCCGTCCTCGCAGAGGGCGGGCGTCATGCCCTCAGGCGCTGTATCCCCGTAGGGCAGGCGGACGTAGTAGTTCTCGCCCTCCTCCATGTCGTCCGCGCGGGCCAGGATGGACAGCTCCTGCCCGTCCTCCCGCAGGCGGTAGGCGATCTTCCCGCTGAACTGAAGGTATAGGTGCGTCGTCTCGCCCTCCGTCTCGTAGAACAGCCCCTGGAACAGGCCTAGGCTCTCCACTTCCTGCCCGGCGAAGCCGCTGCCGGAAAGGCTTGCAGAAAGGCATAAGCGGGAGGGGTCCTCAAGGCCCGTGATCGCGTAGGCGGGCAGGCCGTCCCCGCCGGAAAAGCGCAGGGTCAGGATGGTCTCCTCCTGCCTCTGCTGCACCTCGATCTTATCCAGGCCCGCCTGCGTTTCCTGCTGCCCGCCCTCGACCAGCTGGTCCAAGGCATAGTAGCCGGGTACGCCGGACTCGGGCGTCGTGGTGGGCTGGATGGCCGGCCTTGCCGCGCAGCCCATGAGCAGGCAAAGGGTCAGCCACAGTCCGAAAACCGCGCATATCCTTTTATTCCGAAACCAAAACCGGGTCTTTCGCATATCGCAGACCTCCTCGCTTCCCGTCTTTCTGGGAGGAAAAAAATATCCATAACACTATCATACAGGAAAAAGCCTTTCCCGTAAAGAAAAACGATGCTATACTTATATGGAAAGGGGAGACAAAAACCCCAAACGGGAGGGAAACGCCAATGCTGCAGCTCGATCTTAAAGGAAAGACCGCCCTCGTCACGGGGGCCAGCGGCCAGCTGGGCCGCGCCATCGCCCGGACGCTCGCCGCCTGCGGCGCGGACGTGATCGTCCACTACTTCCATAACGAGGCACAGGCGCAAAAGGTGGCGGAAGACATCCGCGCTCTTGGCCGCCGCTCCATGACGGTGCAGGCGGATTTCGCAAGGGAAGAGACCGTCTTTGCCATGCGCGACAAGGTCGCACCCTTCGGCCTGCCGGACATACTCGTCAACAACGCCGTCTCCCAGTACAGGTGGACCACCCTCCTTGAGCAGGACACGGCGGATTATCTGGACCAGTTCCGCTCCTGCGTGATGCAGAACGTGCTCATGGCCAAGGCCTTCGCGCCGCACATGGTGGAACAGGGCTACGGCCGCATCGTGGCGGTCAACACCGAGTGCGCCATCGAGTGCGCGCCCACGCAGTCCGCCTACGCCGCGGCCAAGCGCGGCCAGGACGGCGTGCTCCGCTGCCTGGCGCGGGAGCTGGGCCCCTCCGGCGTCACCGTCAACCAGGTTGCGCCCGGCTGGACCATCTCCGAGCGGGAGCGGGAAAACGGCCTGGACCCCATGGCCCACTACCTGCCCCTCGTGCCCCTGGGCCGCCGCGGCACCGATCAGGACATCGCCAACGCCGTGGCCTTCCTCTGCAGCGACCTGGCCGCCTTCATCACCGGCGCGTTCCTGCCCGTGTGCGGCGGCAAGGTGATGACCTCGATCTGATAAACTTCATCCATACGAACACAAACAGGAGGTAAACCACATGGCAGAGTATATCGTGAACGTCCGCGACAAGCGCAGCCGCATCTCCCCCGAGATCTACGGCCACTTCTCCGAGCACCTGGGCCGCTGCATCTACGAGGGGCTGTTCGTGGGCGAGGATTCCCCCATCCCCAACGTGAACGGCATGCGTTCGGACGTGGTGGAGGCGCTTAAAAAAATGCGCATCTCCGTGCTCCGCTGGCCGGGCGGCTGCTTTGCCGACGAGTACCACTGGAAGGACGGCGTGGGCCCCAGGGAGAAGCGCAAGAAGATGATCAACACCCACTGGGGCGGCGTGCTGGAGGACAACAGCTTCGGCACCCACGAGTTCCTGGAGCTCTGCCGCCAGCTGGGCTGCGAGCCCTACATCAACGGCAACGTGGGCAGCGGCACCGTGCAGGAGATGAGCGAGTGGATGGAGTACATGACCTTCGACGGCGTCTCCCCCATGGCCGACCTGCGCAAGCAGAACGGGCACGCGGAGCCCTGGAAGGTCAAGTACTTCGCCGTGGGCAACGAGAACTGGGGCTGCGGCGGCAACATGCGGCCCGAATACTACGCCGACGAGTACCTCCGTTACCAGACCTTCGTGCGCAATTACGGCGACAACCGCGTCTTCCGCGTGGCCTGCGGCCCCAGCGGGGACGACTGGGAATGGACGCGCGTGCTGATGGAGCGGGCCGGAAAGTACATGGACGGCCTGTCCCTGCACTACTACACCGTGCCCAACGACTGGGACAAGAAGGGCCCCGCGACGGGCTTTGACAAGGGCGAATGGTACAAGGTGCTGAAGAAAGGCCTGTACATGGAGCAGCTGCTGAGCCGCCACGGCGCCATCATGGACAGCTTCGACCCGGAAAAGCGCGTGGCCCTGGTCGTGGACGAGTGGGGCGCCTGGTACGACGTGGAGCCCGGCACCAACCCCGGCTTCCTCTACCAGCAGAACAGCATGCGCGACGCCGCCCTGGCCGCCATGACGCTGAACCTGTTCAACAAGCACTCCGACCGCGTGCGCATGGCCAACATCGCCCAGCTGGTGAACGTGCTGCAGTCCGTGATCCTGACCGACGGCGCGGATATGCTCTTAACGCCCACCTACCACGTGTTCGAGATGTATAAAGAGCACCAGGGCGCGACGCTCCTCTCCTCCCGCATGGACTGCGGCCAGGCCGGAAGCGGCGAGAACGCCGTGCCGCAGCTGAGCGAGTCCGCCTCTATCGGGCAGGACGGCGCGCTGCACTTAACGGTCGCCAACCTCTCCGCGGACGACGCCGCCGAGGTGAACGCGGCCCTGCTGGGCTTTGCCGCGAAGCAGGCCGAGGCGCGGATGCTCTGCGCCCCCTTCAACGCCTTCAACAGCTTCGAGGACAAGGAGGCCGTCAAGCCCTGCGCCTTCACCGGGTTCAGGCTGGACGGCGAGTCTCTCTCCTTCACGCTGCCGCCCTGCGGCATCGCCGCCTTCACGCTGCGGCCGTGAGCGGGTCTCGGCCCTGCCGCTGCCTGCTGCGCGAAACGGGCGAGCAGGAGATCTATGAGAGCGTGAAGGCCTACGTGGACGCCCTGCCGGAGCAGATGCGCACCAGCGAGGAAGTGTACCAAAGCCGCTTAGGGCTGTGCCGTCAGTGTGAGCAGCTGCTCTCCGGCATGTGCGTAAAGTGCGGCTGCTTCGTGGAGGCGCGCGCCGCCAAGGCCGCCCAGCGCTGCCCTTCTGTCCCGCCGCGCTGGTAGAGAAAACCACAACTCGATCCTTTCCGCCGCGTTCCCGCCCAAAAGCGGGCGGGAACGCGGCGGGCTCGATCGAAAACGTAAAAGGAGGCTTCAACTTGAGAGAAGTCAAGGAGTTTCGCGTAGGAGACCGCGTGATCTTCTACGGCGAAAAGGCGCGAAAGAATCGGGAGCGGTTCGACTCCTTCTATCCGCCGATCGGCACGGAGGGAAGGGTGATCAAGCGCCACCCCGTGTACGACGACATCGTGCGCGTACAATGGCCCGCGGGCACGACGCCCTGGGACGGCGACTGGTGGTGCTCCGTCACCGACCTGCAGCTGATCGACGAGTTCATGCTCGTGACGGTGAGCATGGGGCCGGACATGGGCGACATCGAGATGCGCATACTCGTGCCCCAGGGCGAGGATACGGATGAATACGTGAGCGGTCTGCTCAACCGCATTTTGAAGGAAAACGTGATCGCCAACTGCGCCTGGCGCCCGGAGTCCGACTGACATAAGCGAAACCCACGCACCCGCGCGTATCGGGTCTTGAGGCCAGCGGCGCACGACGGTGCTTATCAAAGAAGGAAAGCCCGGCAGTTGACAGGCTGGTCATAAAACAGTATGTTGTTTGAGCTTGTCTTTAATACGGGCAGGAACAGCGGATAGGAACGCTCTGGACGAGGACAAAACCGCCGGGGCGTTTTCTATTCGATATACACAGAGATTTATTTAGGGAAAAGATTTTGATAAACTTGCCTGTTGAGTGATAGATTCCTTCACATTTGAGCGGTATACTGTTCAGTGTCGAGTGGATGACCGTTCGACAAATCGGGATTTAGGAGAACAACACGCATGATAAAACTTCGATACGGGAATACAAATACATTTTTACTGTGTGGGAATGCTGCCAATTTACTGATTGA
>CANQPP010000043.1 GCA_947625765.1 uncultured Clostridia bacterium | reverse complement strand
ACCTCGCCTGTGGGAAGGAGACGCAGGAGAGCGCCTTTGAGCTTTTGGAGGCCTTCTTCCTCTCCTGCAACCGGGATTCGGACCTGTATCCCGGCATGCAGCAGGGCGACAACGGCCAGAGCATCGTTTTGGGCGGCATGACCGTGGACGGAAAGGACGGCTTCAATCCCCTGTCGGAGATGTGCTTGAAGGCCTCGGCGGAGCTTAAGCTCATCGACCCCAAGATCAACCTGCGCGTGAACAGGGACACGCCCCTGTCCGTGTTCGAGATGGGCACGCAGCTGACCAAGCTGGGCCTGGGCTTCCCCCAATACGAGAACGACGACGTGGCCATCCCGGCGCTGATGGATCTGGGCTACGAGGAGCGCGACGCCCGCAACTACGCGATGGCCGCCTGCTGGGAGTTCATCATCCCCGCGCGGGGCATGGAGATCGTGAACATCGGCGCGCTGCCCTTCGCCAACTGCGTGGACGGCGTGCTGCGCCGCGCGCTTCCCCGCTGCAAGGACATGCAGACACTCAAGGACCTCATCCGGCAGGACATCTTCGCCCGCGTGCGGGAAACGCTTGCAGGCATCCACGACCTGTACATCATCCCCTCGCCCTACCTGTCCCTGTTCTTCGACGGCTGCCTGGAAAACGAGAAGGACATCTCCCTTGGCAATAAGTACAACAACTTCGGTCTGCACGGCACGGGCCTGGCCCCGGCCGTGGACATGCTGGCCGCCGTGGAGCAGCTGGTGTTCGGCGAGGGCCTGGAGCCGGAAAGGCTGCTGCGCGCGATGGAGACGGACTTCTCCGACGAGCCGGAGCTGCGCCACCGCCTGCAGCACGACTGCCCCAAGATGGGCAACGACGACGACCGGGCGGATTCCTACGCGGGCTGGCTGCTTAACACCTTCGCCGACGCGGTGGAGGGCCTGCGTAACGAGCGCGGCGGTAGAGTTCGCGCGGGCACGGGCTCTGCCATGTTCTACATCTCCCACGCCGAGGAGCTGGGCTCCACCGCCGACGGGCGGCTGCGCGGCATTCCCCTGCCCGCGAACTACGCCCCGTCGCTGAATATCAAGCTGAACGGCCCGGTGTCGCTCATCAAGTCCTTCACCAAGCCGGACCTAAGGCGCACGCTCAACGGCGGGCCGCTGACCATCGAGTTCTCCCAGAGCGTGTTCACCCAGGAGGAATCCATCACCAAGGTGGCCCAGCTGGTGCGCTTGTTCGTCCTGCGCGGCGGCCATCAGCTGCAGCTCAACACCGTGGACCGCGCCCGCCTGCTGGACGCCCAGGCCCACCCGGAGAACCACCGCAACCTGATCGTGCGCGTGTGGGGCTGGAGCGGCTACTTCGTGGAGCTGGACAAGTGCTACCAGGACCACATCATCCGCCGGGCGGAACTGCTGGTATGAGACACACGGGGGTCGTGTTCGACATCAAGGAGTTCGCCGTGTTCGACGGCCCCGGCATCCGCAACACGGTGTTCTTAAAAGGCTGCCCGCTGCGCTGCCGCTGGTGCCACAACCCGGAAGGGCTGGAAAAAAGGCCCCAGCTCATGGTGAGCGTGGCCGCCTGCACCCACTGCGGCCGCTGCGAGGCGGTCTGCCCGCACCCGGGGGACTGCGTTTCCTGCGGGGCCTGCGTCCCGGTCTGCCCGGGCGGCCTGCGCAAGATCGCGGGGGAGGAATGGACGGCGGAAAAGCTGGCCGCGCGCCTGCTTCGGGACCGCGACGTCTACGCCCTCTCCGGCGGAGGCGTCACCTTCTCCGGCGGCGAGCCGCTGCTGCAATGGGACTTCGTGGAGGAAGTGATCGGCCTGCTGCCGGGCGTCTCCACCGCGATCGAGACCTCGGGCTTTTCGCCGGACGAGGTGTTTGAACGCGCCATGGAGCGCTGCTCCCTGATCCTCATCGACTGGAAGGTCTCCGACCCTGCGCAGCACCTGAAATACACCGGCGTGGAGCAGGCGCCCATCCTGCGGCACATACGCCGCCTGACGGAGGGGAACACGCCCTTTTACCTGCGCCTGCCCATCATCCCCGGCGTCAACGACAACGAGGCCCACTTCCGCACCGCCGCGGAGCTGGTCGCCGGCGCGCCCGCCCTGCGGGGCGTGGACGTGCTGCCCTACCAGCAGGCGGCCGGGGCCAAATACGCCATGGTGGGAAAGGACTACGCGCCCGGCTTCGACGAGGAGAGGCCCCCGCGCTTCTTCACCGAGGCGTTTGAGGAAAAGGGCATCCCCTATACGATGTTCCGCTGAAGTGAATATGAAAAAGGCTCCCGCGAGTGCGGGGGCCTTGCTTTTATGAAGAGAGAAAAGCGCGGTTTATGCGTAGCCGACGAAGATGAATTTACATCTTCTATCCTCTGGAACTCCCTTGAGCCTTTTGGCAAGAAAACGATATCTGTAAGGAGCGTCAAAAACAAATGCAATGGTACTAGCGAGTTGGAGACTTTCCGTGCTTGCCGCGTTCACCCATTCTCCGTCCTTGAGCACCTGGATCCAGACCCTCATTTTCAAGATACCCCATGTTTCATCGAATTTCATGTACACCGTGCTCTTGCGAACGGGGCAGGTATAGATCTCTGTGTACTCGTCCTGGATCTTTCTCCACTTTTTTGTCTGCCAGCCATCCGGCAGCTTTCTTTCGGCCCTATATAACTTAACGAGTTGCGGTTCTTCTTCGCCGGTTTCCTCCGTTTCCTCTTGGGTCTCCTCTGTTTCTGTCAGAGTTTCCTCCGTCTCCTCCGTTTCCGTCAAGGAGTCCTCTGCCTTGGGAAAATCGGCCCTATGTATCTGCGGTTCCTGTTCGCTGGTTTCGTCCGTTTCCTCTATCATCTCTGTTTCTGTCAAGGAATCCTCTGCCATGCCATAAGTGGGCAGAGAGGTCAGCAGCAGGGTGAGAACGAGCAATACGCACCACTTTTTCATGGGAAAGGCCCCTTTCCTTGGTTTTAGTATTTTATAAAAACAGTATCTCACGCTGCTCTTGCCCTGTCAAGTGAGGGGGGGGGGTAAAAGTCTATACTTTTTTACAAGGAACGCACACATTTTCCGCTCGTGCCGGAGAAAACGCCGCTCCTCCTTTCCAAGGGAGAAAAACAGGCCCCAGGCATCTGCCTGGGGCCCGCTGTGTGGATGGGGTTTAAACGGTTCAGCCGAGCGTCTTCTTGACGGGGCGCATGGGATCGGGGTCCAGGCCCTTGATGTACTTGCAGGCCTCGGTGAGGATCTGACTGTAATTGCCGTAGGCGCCGGCCACGTGGTGGATGTAGGGGCCGAAGACGATCTTCTCCTCCCACTCTTCCCAGTTGTCCACCTTGAACCAGACGTAGGTGCCGCCCTTGGCGGGGCCGTCCACGCCCTCGCCCTCGCCGGAAAACAGGTTATACTTGCCGTCCAGCATGTCGAAGCGGGCGATGGTGATGGGGCCGTTCTTCAGCTCGAAGTTGCCCTGTCCGCCGGGGGCGATCCACGGCTTGGAGCCGGGATGCTGCAGGGAGCAGGGGAAGGGGCCGCAGTGCCAGAGCAGGCCGGTGTTGTCCTCGTCGGCCTGGCGCACGGTGATGTCCGCAAAGAACAGGGGCTGCTGGTCGAGGGTGGCGGCCTTGAGCAGCACGGCGGTGATGGCGCCCAAGACGTCGGTCTCGCAGGCGGCGGGGATGCCAAGGTCGGACAGCATGCCGATCACCTGGCAGGCGCCCACGCCCAAAGCGCGGGGCATCATGGACCAGCACTCAACGGCCACGCCGTCGGAGTCGGTGGCCTTGACCTTATCCTGTATGGCGATGCGGATGGCCTGCTGGGTGCGCTGGGCCTCCGGGCTCATCTGGTCGCAGCAGACCTTGGCGGCGTATTCCTTCACGCCCTGCTCCACCTCGTCGGCGCGCTCGGAGAGGACCTTCTGCACGTCCTGCACCACGGCGGTGGAGGACCAGGGGGTCACCTCGATGCCGAAGCGGTGAAGCAGCTCATCCTCGTTGTAGATGACGGAGAGGAAGGGCTGGGGACGGGAACCCACCTGCAGGATGCGCATGCGGCGGGCGGCCTTGACCACGTTGGCCACGGCGCAGAAGTCGGTGAAGCCCTTGGCAAACTTGGCAGACTCCACGTCGGAGTTGACGATGTAGCTGAAGGGGACGCCGTAGCGCTGCAGGCACTTGGTGGAGGCCAGCGTGCCGCACAGCGTGTCGCGGTCCCTGTGGCCGGGAACGGGGAAGGGGTCGCGGTTGCCCCAGAGCAGCACGGGCAGGCCCATCATGGAGCCTAAGCGGCCCACGACTTCCTCGCAGCCGAAGTCGCAGTGGGGCAGGAAGAGGGCGTCCACGCCCTCGGCGCGCAGCGTGTCTTCCGCCGCGGCCAGCTGGTCATAGGACCAGAGGATGCCGTTTTCCAGCACGCCTTCCATGTCGACCAGGCGCACGGGGGCGGGGCAGAGCTCGTAGACCTTCTTTAAGATAAGTTCCTTCTGTTCGACGGCTTCCTCCATGTTGGTGCCGCCGCGCTTGATGGGGACGACGCCCAGTGTCAGGCTTTTCATGTGGGGGTCAGACTCCTCTCTCGGTAGGTAGGTGAAGGGAAGATCACATCACTTTACGCTGAAATTCGCGTAAAACTCGGTCTTTTGCCGGACCAGCGTGCGGTCGAAGTCGCCGGTCGCCATAAAGTCGCGGACCATTTCATAGTTCGGCGTGTTGGCACGGCCGCCGATGCCCATGCACTTGATGGCCGCCACGGCGTTGGCGAACTGGGCGCTCTCGCCGGGGTCCATGCCTTCCAAAAGGGCGAAGAGATAGCCGCCGTGGTACACATCGCCCGCGCCCAGGGTGTCCACCACGTCCACCTGATAGCCGGGGCAGAAGCGGTAGCCCTTGTCCCAAAGGGCGACGGAGCCCTTTTCGCCCAAGGTGAAGACCACGATCTTGACGCCCAGGCGGTGCAGGGTCATCAGGTTCTCCCGGTAGTTCTCGCTGCCGCCGAACAGCCTGTTGTAGTAGAACTCCGAGCCGATGAACACGTCGATCTTGGGCAGCATGGCCTGCGTTTGGTCGGAATAGCCATCGCCGTCGAAGGCCACCAGGCCGCCCGCCTCGTGCATGATGTCGGCCAGGCGGTGGGAAGGGGCGTCCGCGCGCTCCAGATGGAGCATGCGGTGCTGGCGCACGAAGGGCTCGTCGATGTCCTCTACGGTGTAGGCCCGGCCCGTGCCGCCGCGCCCGATGATGTTGCGGCCGCGGGTGATCTTGTCCGATAAGACCAGCGAAAAGGCGTTCTGCCCGTCGCGGATCATGTGGGACACGTCGATGTTAAAGCGCTCGTAATCCCGAAGCAGGAACTCGCCGTAGCTGTCCGCGCCGATGACGCCCAGCATGGAGCCGTTGCGACCCAGCTGGCCCAGAGCGGCCAGGGCGGACGAGACCTTGCCGCCGCCCTGCCAGCTGGTCTGCAGGATATGGGCGCCCTCGTCCTTTTGCGTGGGCAGATGGTCGATATGGACCAGATAATCCATAAACGGCGTGCCGAGCGCGACCACGTCTCTCATAGGGGCATTCCTCTCCTTATCTGGGTTTGTTTCCGCCTTACACCACGCGCAGGCCCTTGGGGTTGACCATGCGGATCTTGTGGCGGATGATCTCGCGGCAGGGCTCGGCGCAGGCCAGCATCATGGCCAGGGCGCCGTGGTTCTCCTTCTCCAGATAGGCCTTGGCGGCGGTGGAGAAGCCCACGTTGTAGTCGGTGAAGATGTTGAACTTGCTCATGCCCAGCTCCGCGCAGCGGGTGAACTGCTCGTCGGGGATGCCGCTGCCGCCGTGCAGCACCAGGGGGATGTCCACGGCCTTGCGGATCTGCTTGAGGCGCTCAAAGTCCAGGTTGGGCGCGGCCACGTAGGCGCCGTGGGCGTTGCCGATGGCGATGGCCAGGGAGTTGCAGCCGGTGCGCTCCACGAATTCGGCGGCCTGCTGGGGGTCGGTGTAGTGGTCGGCGTTCTGGATGTCGTCGATGGAGGAGCCGGAGCCCACGTGGCCCAGTTCCGCCTCCACTTCCTTGCCCATCCACTTGCACACGTCCACCACTTCCTTGGTGATGCGCACGTTCTCCTCGTAGGGGAGGGCGCTGCCGTCCACCATGACGGAGTCGAAGTACTTGAGCTGGGGCGCGATCTCCTTGATGGAGGGGGTGTGGTCCAGATGGAAGGCCACGGGCACCTTCACGCGCTCGGCGTACATCTTGGTGATGAGGTACGCGGCTTCCATGTCCAGGTTGCGGGTGAAGCCTAAGTGCATGCCGATCAGGATGGGCATCCCTTCCTCCTCGGCCGCTTCGATGGCCCACTTGATCATCTCATAGGTGGCCACGTTGATCATGGGCGTGCCGTAGCCCTTGGCCAGACCGTCCTTATAGATCTCTCCTACCCTTGCGATCGCCATAACTTGCCTACCTCCTAAAATGTGTGTATTTGTCCGCGTTCCGCGTGTATAGGAACGCTTTCTAAGAACATAACCTTATACTAACATATCTGTGACAAAAGAACAATTCTTGAAAAGAAAAAACCGCCGTGTGTTCCACATGGCGAACAACGGCGGGAAAAAAACGGGGGTCTTTTAAGCCCTCACAGCTGGGAGTCGAAGATGCGCTGCGTGTTGTAGACGATGGAGCTGCCCTGCCATTCGCTGCGGCGGGTGGTGGGGTCCTCGATGGCGCGGCGCACCGATCCCGCGGGCCTGTCCTCCAGGGGGTTGTAGAGGTAGGTCATGGAGCCCACGTCCAGGTCGCCCTGTATGCCGGAGAGTATGCGGCGGCAGTTCTCGATCAGGTGATCCAGGAAGGAGGCGTGCACGGGGGAGCCGTTGTGCGCCGGGCAGATAAAGTCGAAGGCGTCGCCCCAGCCCTCCTCGAGGGCCGTTAGGTTGCGCAGCAGCTTCTCCACGGTGTTGGTGGAGCCGGGACGGCCGCTCACCAGCATCTGGCCGCACTCGATCTCGTCGCCCGTGAACAGCACCCGCTGGGCACGGTCCAGGTACAGGAGGCTGCCCGCGCTGTGGCTGCCCTCGTAGGGGAGGATCTCCACCACGCGGCCGCCACCTAAGTCCAGTTTGTCGCCGGGCTTTAGGATGCGGGCCGTGTAGTCGCCCTTGGGATGGCCCTGCCAGCGGCCTTCCTCGTCGGAGAGCTGGCGGCGGGCCTGCAGCTCCTGCCAGGCGATCTCGGACATATAAATGGGCAGGTCGTTAAACATCCAGTTGGCGTTGGTGTGGTCCAGGTGGCTGTGGGTGTTGGCCACCAAAAGGGGCTTGTCGGTAACGCACTCCTCGATGTAGCGGCGCAGGGGCAGCTTCGTCCAGGTGGGGTCGATGAGCAGCGCCCGCTCGCCGCCCACCAGCAGGTGGGGATGGGGCGCGGCCAGGTTGGGATCGTAGCAGTTGATGATCCAGGTGTCGGGCTTGATGAGCCGGCGCGTGAACTGCTTGTTGACCGGCAGGGTCGCAACGTCGATCATGGAAAGGCGGACCTCCTTCTGCTTATTCCTTGTTTATGCAATTATACAGCAGGGAGGAGGAAACGTCAAGACGGGCGTCGGGAAGGCCGACCAGCTCCCAGAAGGTCTCCGGGCGCAGCGCGAGGCTGTCGGGAAATACCTGCCGCAAGCAGGCGAGCCTGTCGTTTTTCACGGAGAATACATAAAGGATGCGCTCGTCCGGGGCGATGTCGCCCGCCCGGTCGCAGAAAAGGATCTCGTCCCTGCCGTCCCCATCCAGGTCGCGGAAGCGGGTGGAAAAGCCGCGGGAGTCGGTCCACAGCTCGCGGTAGGCCGTCTTTCCGTTCGCCAGCTTCACCACCAGCGCCTTTTTGCCCCGTATGCCGTACACGAGGTCGTGCCGGCCCTCGTAAAAGACTTGAAGCACATCTCCCGCGCCGCTGCCGGAAAGGGACAGGTCGGAATATGTGTAGAGAGGCTTCTTTGAAAGCCAGTATCGCACATCGTCCGGATGCTGAAACTCCCAGGGAAGAACGCCCTGGAACTGCGCGGAAAAACCGGCTCTGTCCCATACCAGATCGGTAACGGGGAGACCCCTTACGTTCGAGAGACCGCCCTCCTCATGTTTAAGGCGCAGGACCGCACGGCCGTTTTCCTGCTCGATGGAAAAGCCGGAAACGTGGCGCATGCGTTCCTCGTCGTACTCGCCCACGGGGGAAGGCAGGTCGGGCAGGGGCAGAAGCTCGCGCCCGATGCCCACGGCCAGCAGGCAGACGGGCTCCCCTTCCCGGACCGTAAAGACATACAGGCTGCCGCTGTCGTTGTCCGCGCCGTGCGTGCCGTTCAAATAGAGCAGCTCGCAGACGCCGTCGCCGGTGAGGTCGGCGGTCCGCAGCTCGTAATACCCGGCGCCGTCGGTGATGTGCTGGTAGACGACCGAGGAGCCGTCCGGCCGCCGGAACAACAGGGCGCGCCGGGCATCCTCCTTCTGGTAGAGAAAGAGCAGCTGTCCCTCTCCAAAGCCGCCCATCACGCGCTTTAAGGCAAAGCCCTGCGCGGGCAGGGAACTGCCGCCCTCTTCCGCGGCCCGGGAAAGGGAGGGAAGCGCGAGCAGACAGCACAGCCACAAACATAACACGGATAGGCAGACACGGGAACGCATGCGCTCTCCTCCCTGACAGTCGTTTTTTCTTCCAATATTTACAGGGACGGCGTCCTTGGCGGACGCCGTCCTTTGGGATGTTGGTGTTGAAGGGCGAGCCCTTACTTCATGATGCTGGACTTGGAGGGGCTGTTGCGGCCTTCCACGTCCGGCGGGCGGCGCTCGATGGCGGCCAGGGCGATCTCCACGTCCTCGTGGACCTCCTCCACGGAGGTGGCGCCGATGGTGACCATGTCGCAGGGCCGCAGGGTGGCGTAGTTGAACGTGATGCCCACGAAGGGGGAGCAGCGGCCGGCGGCCATGGACTTGATGCTCATCACGGGCTTCTTGGCGGACCAGATGATCTTGTGGACGTACTCGATCTCCACCTGCATGAGGAAGCCCATGCAGTTGTAGATCTGTATGTAGGTCTCCACGTCGTACTCGTTGAGGTCGGAATAGACGATTAGCTCCGGCATGTGGGCGGAAAGGCCGGGGAGCATGCCGCGGTCGCGGATCATGGAGGTGTAATCGGGCAGGCGGTCGATGATCTGCTTGTTCTTGTTGACCAGCTGCTCGGCGGCCTGGTGGTGGATCAGGCAGAAGTCGCTGCCGATGGCGCGGGACTTGTCGAAGGTGGCCTCCGCCTTGCGGCGGCCCTCGGCGCTGTCGTCCACGCAGGGAGTCGGGGTGTCGATGCGGATGATGCGCTTGCCGGTGTCGTCCTCGGCCTTCTTGATGGCGTCGGCGGCGTAGGGAACATCGCTCAGGGGCCCCATCACGGCGTCGATGCCGTATTCCAGATAGGCCTTGAGGATCGCGGACATGGCCTGCACGTTGCCGTTGCGCTGCACGATCTGCTTGTCCGCGGAGGAGCTGGTGTGGGAATAGCCGAAGATCCAGTTGGTGCCGATGAGCATGCGGGGCAGCGAAAGGCCACCCACCATGGTACGGGGGAATGTCTGTTCCATATTGAACCTCCTACCTCCATTGATGCCTGTTTCAGGCATTATTTCTCGGCCCGCCTTTAAACCTGAGGGCCGATGTAGCTGTAATCCACGGCCGCGCCGTCCGCGTTTAGCTGGGCGCGCACCAGGCGCACGCCTTCCTCGCCGATGAGGTTATCTACATACAGGTCGTGCAGCAGGTCGCCGGCGCGCTTGCGGGCGGGCTGCTCCTCTAAGTGCACCATGTCGACCAGGCGCTTGACCAGGACGGGGTTGGTGTCGCCGTGCCGGGCCAGCATGTAGCCGGCGTCCCTGGAGGCCGCCTTGCTCTGCACGAACCAGAGCAGCAGGCCGCTGCGGGCCGCGTCCCTGTCCAGCCTCTCCAGAAGGGAGACGATGCGGGGCCAGAACTCCTCGTCCGTCTGGGGCAGCGCGGCGATCAGCGTCTGGGCCAGCTCGTCGGCGCTCTTGCCTTCCATGTTCTCGTAGAGTGTATCCACCAGCGGCTCGTTGGGCAGGGAGTGGATGAGCAGGCGCACGCGGCCCTCGTCGCCGCAGTCCTCGCCGATGTAGCCGGTCAGGGCGTAGAGGCCCTCGTCGCCCATGGCGCACAGCTTCCGCCCGGCCTGTATACGCAGGCGCAGGGGCGCGTCCGGCCGCTGCCGCAGGAAGCGGTGCAGACAGCGCAGGGCCGCCACGCTGCCCATGGAGCCTAAAGCGGAGAGCACCTCGCGGCAGAGGCTGTTGCTGAGCAGCAGGTACTTGACCGCGCCGTTTTCCTCCCGGCTCTCCAATTGCCTAAGGAGCAGGGCCTCCAGGGCGTCCACAGCCTCTGACTCCCTGCGCTGCTTGACCACGGAGAGGGCCTCCGGGACGAGGCGCGGATCCTCCAGCGCCTTGTACAGGGCGTTGAGCGCCTCGGGGCTGCCGATGGAGCTTAGGGCCTGCAGGATGGGCGCGGGATGTTGCCCTTCTTCCAGACCGCGCAGCAGCGCCGGGACCACGGCCGGGTCGCTCAAACGGGCGATGGCCCGGCAGGCGGGCTCCCACACGGCGATGTCGTCGCTCTCGGTCAGACGCAGCAGGGCGCGGGCGGCTTCGGGCGTGCCGATGCGCCTTAGGGCCTCCACGGCCTGCGCCCGGTCCTTGTTGCGGGGGTTCTTCGCCCACTTGCAGAGGGCGTCGATCTTGTTCTTCTTTTCCAGTGTCTCCAGGTTTTGAAACAGCGCCATCCGGTCGCGGGCCCCCTTTGCATACGGTCAAAACCGCTTGTGTTTTCTCCCTTTTAGCATAGCGGGCTTTTTGCGGAATGTCAATCTGCAAAAAGAGGGAAGAAAGGCGAAGGGAAACAAAAAAAGACGGCGGGCGCGTTTGACGTGAAGTGGTAAAAAGATGGTAGACACGAAAAGTGCCTGCCATCTTTTGTGTTAGAATGAGGGAAAGGGGTGAGAGACATGGCAAGGAAAAATACGATACGAAGCAAGGAAGAGAAACTGGCGATCGTGAAAGAGGTTCTTGCAGGCAAGTCCATCCACGCTTGGGAACCCGGCATTCATAACGAACTGGTAAGACGGTGGGTCAAGAAATACCAGGCCGAGGGAGAGATAGGGCTGGAATCGAAGAAGAAACCCGGTAATCCTCTTTCTCGCGATGAGCGCCGCAAGGAGCTTTCCTACACAGAACAGCTCCAGTACCAGATCGAGCTTCTTAAACGGGAACTTGCAAAGAAGGAAGCGGAGGTATTCCGTTTAAAACAACGCAACGCACGAAAGGAGGGCGATGCCCAAAGAAAGTGATCCAGAGAATGTACGCGGAGATACAGCAGCAGACAGACAAGCACTCTGTAACGGAGCTTTGCAGCATATATGGTGTATCCCGCAGCGGTTACTACAAATGGCTCAAAAGGCAGGGAAAGCCCAACCGTTATGAACTGTCTCAGCAGGTCTTAGACGCCTATGTGCGTGACATCCACGCACATCATCCCATGATGGGCTATCGCTCCATCCGGGATATGCTTACTTTACAGTTCGGCCTTGCGGTGAGCGACCCCAGCGTGTTCAAGTCCATGAGACGGCAGCATATCTACGGTTACAGTCATAGGGGAAAGTACAAACTCTCAGGGTCTGGCCTTACGCATAGCCGTTATCCCAATCTGCTGAACCGAGACTTTAAAGCAGACGCTCCCATGCAGAAAATCGTCACGGATGTCACCTACATAAAGCACCATGGCAAATGGCACTATCTCGCCGCCTTCCTGGATCTGTACAACAACGAGATCCTGGAGTGGGAAATAAGCGATACCTTTGACAATCTTCTGGTCATGCGTCCCGCCGAAAGACTCCTGAAACGAACAGAGAGTACCGAACGCCAAGTCCTTTTCCACAGCGACCAAGGCGTACAGTACTCATCTGCCGGTTATTGCAACCTGCTTACACAATACAATGTCCTCCAGAGTATGTCAAGGGCAGGTATTCCTCGGGATAACGCTGTGATGGAAAGTTTTTGGGGCCGATTCAAAGACACTCTTCGCAAACATTTCCTTTACTGGGAGAGAGACGACCTGCATGATGTCATTGCTGAATGCGTCCACTATTTCAACTTCGTTCGTCCTGTTCGTAAGCTGAATGGAAAACCACCAGTCCTGTTTCGCTCAGAACTGGTGGCTTGACCGGCTGCTACTTTTGTGTCTACTATCTCTTGACTATTTCACGCGTTTGACGCCCGCCGTCCCTTCGGCGTTTCTGGTTGGTCTAAAAATGATGCGGGGGAACTTTTATCAGACGGTCAGGATCACCTTGACCGCCTGCTTGTTCGCCACCAGCTCCATGGCCTTGTGCACCTGCTCCATGGGCAGGACGTGGGAATAGTAGTTCTTAAGGTCGATGAGCCCGCGGCGGATGTAGGAGATGTTCTCGTCCAGCACCGCGTATTCCTCGTAGGGGAAGTTCAGCATGTGCAGGCGGGAGTTGTTCTTGAGAAGGCTCAAGTCCACCGTGCTGTCGCCCTTGCGCAGGACGCCCAAAGCGCAGACCATGCCGTAGGGCTTACAATAGGAGGAGCCTTCCAGTATGACGGAGCTGGCGCCCACGGCGTCCACCACGCGGTCGAACAGCCTGCCTTCCAGGACCTTCTTCACATCCTGCGTCTGGAAGTTGATGACCTCGTCCACGCCGGCCACGGTCAGCGCCTTTTCCAGCCGCTCGGGCACGCAGTCGATGCAGGTGACGGACTTGGCGCCCTCCAGCTTCATGTACTGCATCATCGCAAGGCCCATCGGCCCCGCGCCGTAGACCAGAACGTCGGTGTCCGGGCCGATGGCGAAGTTGCGCACCGCGGAGAGGCATTCGCATAAGGGCAGCAGCACGCCGCAGGCCACCGGGTCGAAGTCATCCGGCAGGCGCGAGGGCTTGAGCGGCGCGTCCGCGGGCACGGGCAGGCCGTCCTGCTTCATGGCCGCCCAGTCGTGCAGCACGCCGTATTCCGCCATCTGTCCGTGGGTGGAGGAATAGCGGCTGCCCGCCGTATCCGCGCCCTGGATGCGGATGTGCTTTTCGCCCACATGCAGGTTGCGGACCTTCTTGCCCACCTGTTCGATCACGCCCACGGCCTCGTGGCCCAGCACCGTGGGGTAGGGCTGCAGACCCTGCTCGGGGGTCATCTGCCCATGGATGATGCGCGTGTCCGTGCCGTTGCAAAATCCGCAGGCAACGATCCGGACCAGCGCGTCGTAGTCGCCGATCACCGGCGCGGGCACATCGTCCACGATGCGGACGACGCCCTTTTCTTCCACAACAACAGCCTTCATTTGGGTACCCTCCTGATATGTATATATTTGCCAAAGCGTCCGCCCTGTTGTGAGAGGCGGCCGCCCTGACCGCGTGGGGAAGTTGGGGCCTTTAAGTGTTCTGTGGTTTTTATGGCCCTGTTTTATTATACAAAACACAGAGGGGTTTGTCACCAGAGGATCGATGGCAATTTCAAAAAAGAAGGGGGCTGCACGCAGGAGAAATGTCAGTAATTTTAGAAGAAGGGTGGTTGTCCGCCGGTAAAGACCCAAAAAAGAAAGAAGAAGGGCCTTCCCTGATCGGGAAGGCCCGTTGGTCCAAATGGGAAACGCTCCTTACTTCACGTTCATTTCCTGCTTGGCGGAGGCGTAGGCCACGCCCGTCTTGCCCTGGCCGTTGCCCCAGGTATCCGCCAGGGACTTGCCGTCCTTGGTGAGGTTGGTGTAGATGTAGAGCTTGTTGTCAGAACGCAGCTCGAAGCAGTGGGGATCGGCGGCCACGTAGTAGTAGTTGCTCAACACGCCGGTGTCGTCGGGGTCGCGCTCTAAGAACACCAGGTAGGTGGAGCCCTTCACCGGGGCGAAGTAGTTCTCGTCCATGGTGTAGTCGTTGTCCCCGGGATACTTGTCGCGGTAGTGCAGGTTGTACTGGATGGTGTCGCCCACCTTCACCTGATCGTCGCCCTTGAGCACTTCCTTCAGTGTGAACTTAAAGCTCATGTCCATCTCGAAGACGGTGGCGTTGGGCTTAGACAGGTCGTTCACGTCGCGTACGGAGTTCCACTCCTCGCCGTCGTCGTCCACGGTGCCCAGGAAGACGAAGGAGGAAGCCTTGTACAGCTCGTCAAAGCCCGCGTCGGAGACCTCCGGCACGGCCAGGTCGGGCTCGTACTCGGGCAGGGGCGTGGGGGTGGGCTCGGAAGCGTCGCTCTCCTCCGGGCTGGGGGAAGCGTCGGCCTCCGGCGAGGGGGTGGTGGAGAGCACGGGTTGGATCGTATTCCTGCTGCAGGCGGTGAAGCAGAGCAACAGGGCCAGCAGGAGCACGGGGATCAGCAGCTTTTTCATCTTCACAAGGGTCCTCCTTCATTGGATGCCTGGTATTTTTGGGAAAGCGGACGCTTCCGCCGGACGCAGCCGACAAAACGACACCGCGTGATGCTTACGGTCATACACCTTTATTATAGCGGCTCAAAGCGCGTTTCGCAAGGCCCTGACCGGGAAAGAACGCCGCAGCGCCAAAGAAATTTTCCCATTTTGGCCGCTTCCTGCGGCCAGGGGGCGCTTTCCACTTAATAAGGACGAGGCAGCCCAGGCAAAGGTTTCCGTTTTTGACGGATGTTTGGGGGAGGAGGGAAATGGAAAAAGACGGAAACGGGAGTTTACACACAATTAACTTGCATGGGAAACGGAACGGGGTATAATGGGTATAGGTCAAAGAAAGTCAAAGTCAAACGACAAACGTCCGACGAGGGGGCGAGAAAAATGGCATCCGGCGTGAGCGACGCCATCGAGAACTTTATCAAGGCTTTGCTGGAAGGCGAGGACGCCCGCGCGGACCTGCAGCGCAACGAGCTGGCCGCCCGCTTCGGCTGCGCACCGTCGCAGATCAACTACGTGCTCTCCACGCGCTTTACCAGCGAGCACGGCTACCGCATCGAGAGCCGGCGCGGCGGCGGCGGGTACGTGCGCATCTACCGCATACAGCCCAGCAAGGCGGCGGCCGTGCAGGCGCTGTGCGAGGCGCTGCCGCCCAGCCTGAGCGAGGACGAGGCGCGGGCCGCGCTGCTTTCCCTGCTCAAGCAGGGGCTGCTGAGCCGCAGGGAAGCGTCCCTGCTGTTTTCCGCCGTGCGGGAGGAGCTGCTCCCCGGCCCGGCAGGCGCAAAGCTGCGGGCCGCGCAGCTCAAGAACGCGCTTCTTTTTCTCAAAAACGAGCAATAATACCTTCAGGACAGTACGCCAAAGAACAAAGGGGGACGATCCAACATGATGTGTGAAGAATGCGGGATCCGCGAAGCGACCATCCACTTTACGACCATCGTCAACGGCCACAGCCGCGAGCTGATGCTCTGCAGCGAGTGCCTGAACAAGCACAAGCACCAGATGTGGGACGGCATCCCCTTGGGCGAGCTGCTCCAGGGCTTCTGGAAGGAGAACGGCAAGGAGGAAACGCCCCAGCTGCGCTGCCCCAGCTGCGGCATGGACTACGAGGAGTTCAAGAACAGCGGGCGCCTGGGCTGCGCCCAGTGCTACCGCACATTCTCCCAGCAGCTGGAGCCGGTGCTCTCCAGGCTCCACGGCCGGGTGCGCCACGCGGGCAAGGTGCCCGGCGGGCAGAAGGCGGCCCCGGCGGAGATGGACCCGGTGGCAAAGCTCAAGCAGGAGATGGAGCAGGCCGTGGCCAAAGAGGACTTCGAGCGCGCCGCCGCCCTGCGCGACCAGATCAAGGCCCTGCAGAAGGAGGCGGAGTGACATGCCCGAGACCATCGCCCTGACCTCCCGCATCCGCCTGGCGCGGAACTACGAGGACATCCCCTTCCCGCCCCGCATGGGCGAGGGCATGGCCCAGAAGGTGCTGGACAGGACCATGCAGTCCCTAAACGGCGCATCCGGCCTGGGCGCGGCGCACATGGTGCGCATGGCCGAGCTTTCCCAGTCCGCCCGGGAGGAGCTGGTGGAGCAGCACCGCATCTCGCCCGAGCTTTCCCGCAAGGACGACGGCGCACTGGTGGAGCTCATGCAGGGCAGCGTGTACGTGATGGTCAACGAGGAGGACCATCTGCGCATACAGGCCATACTGCCCGGCCTTTCCTTAGGCGAGGCGCTGGACCTTGCCAACCGCACGGACGACGCGCTGGAGAAGGGCGGCTACGCCTTCGACGACCGCTACGGGTACCTGACCGCCTGCCCCACCAACGCGGGCACCGGGATGCGCGCCTCCGTGATGCTGCACCTGCCTGCGCTGACGCTGCTCTCCCAGATCGGGCCCATCATCCGCACCGTGTCCCGCATCGGGCTGACCGTCCGGGGCATCTACGGCGAGGGCTCCCAGGCTAACGGCAACATGTACCAGCTGAGCAACCAGGTGACGCTGGGCCGCAACGAGAGCGAGATCGTCCACGCGCTGGACGAGGCCGCGCTGCAGGTGATGCAGCGGGAGCGCGAGGCCCGCGCCTCCATGCTGGACCGCAACGCCCTGGGCACCGAGGACAGGCTCCTGCGCTCCTACGGCATCCTGTGCAACGCCCGGCGCATGACGCTGCGCGAGTTCATGCAGCGCATCTCCGACCTGCGGCTTGCCATGGACTTAGGGTTCGTGGAGGTCGATCCCAAGACGCTGGACGACCTCATGCTGGAGGCCCAGCCCGCCGCCATACTGCGCAGGGAGGGCAAGCCCCTAAGCGACGAGGAGCAGAACGCCAAGCGCGCAGACCTGGTGCGCGCGGCGCTGGAGGCCGTGGGATGAGCCTCCGAAGCGCTTATCTGACCAATACCCAAACGTATATGTAAAGGAGGACAGACTATGCCCAGCTTTTTCGATAGATTCACCCAGAACGCCCGCCGTGCCCTGCAGGCGGCCAACCAGGCCGCCCGCGAGCTGGGGCACAACTACGTGGGCACGGAGCATTTGCTGCTCGGCATCGTCAAGGAGGAGGGCATGGCCGGGGACATCCTGCGCCAGATCGGCCTGACCGAGGAGATGGTCACCGGCTCCATCCTGCGCCTGATCGGCAAGGGGAACTACCAGTTCTCCGACGCCTTCGGCTACACGCCCCGCACCAAGAAGGTGCTGGAGCTGAGCGCCGCCGAGGCCAAGCGGCTGGACTGCAACTACGTGGGCACGGAGCACCTGCTCCTGGCCCTGTTCAAGGAGCGCGAGGGCGTGGCCGCCCATGTTCTCAAGGAACTGGGCGCGGACCCGCAGATGCTCTACACCCAGCTGCAGGGCCAGCTGGCCAAGATGGCCCACAAGCCCGCCGCCTCCGAGGAGGACGGCGAGGAGGGCGGCGAGGGCGGCAGCACGCCCACGCTGGATAAGTACGGCCGCGACCTGACCAAGGCCGCCCGCGACGGCGAGCTGGATCCCGTGATCGGCCGCGCCGAGGAGATCGAGCGCGTGCTGCAGATCCTCTCCCGCCGCACCAAGAACAACCCGGTGCTGATCGGCGAGCCCGGCGTGGGCAAGTCCGCCGTGGTGGAGGGCCTGGCCCAGAGGATCGTGGAGGGCAACATCCCGGAGCTGCTCAAGAACCGGCGCATCATCACCTTGGACCTGCCCGGCATGCTGGCCGGGGCCAAGTACCGCGGCGAGTTCGAGGAACGTCTGAAGGCCGCCATGGACGAGCTTAAGAAGACCAAGGACACCATCCTGTTCATCGACGAGCTGCACACCATCGTCGGCGCGGGCGCGGCCGAGGGCGCCATCGACGCGGCCAACATCTTAAAGCCCGCCCTGGCCCGCGGCGAGATGCAGTGCATCGGCGCCACGACGCTGGACGAGTACCGCAAGCACATCGAGAAGGACGCTGCGCTGGAGCGCCGCTTCCAGCCCGTGACCGTGGGCGAGCCCAGCCCCGAGGAGGCCGTGGAGATACTGCGCGGCCTGCGCGATAAGTACGAGGCCCACCACAAGGTGCGCATCACCGACGAGGCTATCGACGCCGCCGTGGAGCTTTCGCACCGCTATATCTCCGACCGCTACCTGCCCGACAAGGCCATCGACCTGGTGGACGAGGCCTGCTCCCGCGTGCGGCTGCGCTCCTTCACTACCCCGCCGGATATGAAGGAGGACGAGAACCGCCTGGAGGCCCTGCGCAAGGAGAAGGAGGAGGCCGTGGCGCACCAGCGCTTCGAGGAGGCCGCCAAGGTACGCGACGAGGAGCAGAGCCTGCGCGCGGACATGGAGAAGCGCCGCCAGGAGTGGGAGAGCAGCGTCTCCGCCAGCCAGAAGGAGGTGGGCGAGGAGGAAATCGCGGACGTGGTGGCCCAGTGGACCCACATCCCCGTGACCAAGCTCACAGAGACCGAGAGCGAGCGGCTGCTCAACCTTGAAAACATACTGCACGAGCGGGTGATCGGCCAGGAGGAGGCCGTCAGCGCCGTGGCCCGCGCCGTGCGCAGGGCCCGCGCGGGGCTCAAGGACCAGAAGCGGCCCATCGGCTCCTTCATCTTCTTAGGGCCCACCGGCGTTGGCAAGACCGAGCTGTGCAAGGCGCTGGCCGCCGCCATGTTCGGCGACGAGAACGCGCTGATCCGCATCGACATGTCCGAGTACATGGAGAAGCACGCCGTCTCCCGCATGATCGGCTCGCCTCCGGGCTACGTGGGCTACGAGGAAGGCGGCCAGCTCACCGAGAAGGTGCGCAGGAAGCCCTACTCCGTGATCCTGCTGGACGAGATCGAAAAGGCCCATCCCGACGTGTTCAACGTGCTGCTGCAAATTTTGGAGGACGGCAGGCTCACCGACGGCAAGGGCCGCACCGTGGACTTCAAGAACACCGTGGTGGTCATGACCTCCAACGTGGGCGCCCAGTCCATCGGCAAGAGCCGGACGCTGGGATTCGGCGAGAACAAGGACGAGAGCGTGCAGGGCTACGAGCGCATGAAGGAGATCATGCTCGAGGAGCTCAAGCGTGTGTTCCGGCCCGAGTTCCTCAACCGCGTGGACGAGCTGATCGTGTTCCACCAGCTGGAGGAGAAGGACATCCACGCCATTGCAGAGCTCATGCTGCGCGAGGTCTCCAAGCGCGTGGGCGAAAAGGGCGTGGAGCTGAAATACGACAAGGAAGTGCTGGACTACCTGGCCAAGGAAGGCTTCGACCCCGTTTACGGCGCCCGGCCCCTGCGCCGCGCCATCCAGAGGCGCGTGGAGGACGCCCTCTCCGAGGAGCTGCTCTCCGGCCGCGTGCGCCTGGACGACAAGGTGGTCATGCGCATGGCGGATGGGAAGCTGACCTTCACCCCCCGAGAGGGAGCTGCAGGCAGCGCCCGAGGCATAAAATCCAAAGCGTATAATATTAGGACGACTGGGTCTCCGCAATATCGGGGACCCGGGCTGTAGGTTTGTCAATCATCTTGGACAGGGAAAGCCGAAAGGAACTCTTTGGGAGTAGCCCAATGAAGAGGACGCAT
>CANQPP010000042.1 GCA_947625765.1 uncultured Clostridia bacterium | reverse complement strand
CACGCTGCATCCCGACAACATGGCAGCCGGCCCTGCTTCCTACGGCCTGACCGACTCCATGGGCCGGATGCACGGCGACGCCCAGTTCGCCGGCTCCTCCTCCGTGCCCGCGCACGTGGAGATGATGGGCCTGATCGGCATGGGCAACAACCCCATGGTCGGCGCGACCGTCGCCGTGGCCGTGGCCATCGAGGAAGCGAGCAAGTAAGCTCCGTTTAAGACCCGATCCGCAAAGCGCCCCCCGCCTTTCTTCTTCAAGAAAAGCGGGGGTCTTTTTGTATATGGAAAGCTCCGCGCCGAGCATTATAGCTGCGCGGAAGGCTGTGGCAAAAAGAACTCCTTTTGCAAGATCGGAGAGGCGGTCTGGCAACTGCATCCCGAAAGCAAAAGGAGGTCGGTCGAATGACAGGAACAGCATAGCACATATAAAGCAAAATTGCAAGCACCCGACCGCGTCTGCACCGAAAACATAGGAGAAAAGCCTCCTTCAGAGAAATCAAAGCAGCCGCGCCGCGGTTCTTACCTTTTGCCCTTTTTGTCCGTCACCTGCCGTACCATGGAAGAATAGATAACCCATTGAACGGGCAGCAAGGCGAATGCGCCGGGAGAAGGTCGGCCATGCGGCGGCCCTCTCCTTTCGCCCTTTTATCCTGTTGCCTGTCGATACCGGGGAAGGATGGACGGCAGGGCGGGCCGATCCTTTGACGGCGCAGCCAGTTTTCCGCGCTCTTGTCCGTATAGAAAAAGTCCCCCGGGGAAGGTGCCGGGGGAAGGTCGGTCGTGTGGCGGCTCTTAAAGCCTTACGTCCTTGCTTATATCAAATCGTCACCTGTCGAAGCCGGGGTTGACGGCGTAGATGTTCCGCCTGCCCATCCCGTCCTGCACCCGCTGCAGGGCCTCCCCGAAGCGCTGGTAGTGGACGATCTCCCGCTGTCGCAGGAAGCGCAGGGGGTCCAGCACGTCCGGGTCGTCCACCAGGCGCAGCAGGTTGTCGTAGGTGGTGCGCGCCTTTTGTTCCGCTGCACCCCCGCACGCGCGACCTTTTTTCAGAAGTTCCAGTGGATCTCGACCGGGGTGTGGCTTTCGCCCGGGGCCCTGCGGCCGACCAGTATGTGGTCGATCATCACGTCCACGGCCTGCCGGGTCAACGTTTCCAGGGCGGTATACCGCCGGATGAGCGCCCGCGCATCCCCTTCCTGCTCCATCCTCTCCTCCAGCTTAGCCAGCTCTGCCCGCCCGCGGGCGGCGGCCCTCTCCAGCCGCTCCCGGTCCTCTGCAAAACCCCGGCGGAGAGAGACGTGTTCCTCCTCGGTGAGCAGCCCCCGCGCCCTGTCCTTGTACAGCTCCCGCAGGCCCCGCTCGCAGGCTTCCAGCTCCCTTTGGCAGGCGTTGAGCTCCCCGCACAGCCGCGCCTTCCGCTTTGTGAGCCCCGCGCCGGGCCGCACGGCCTGCGCCAGCTTCTCCAGATCCAGGTGCTCCCGCGTCAGCCGCCGCAGCTCCTCCAGCACGATCCCCGCCAGCCTCTCCTCGGAAATGAACGCCCCCTCGCAGGCGCCCTTCGAGACGTGCCGGTTCGGGCAGCGCAGGTAGCGCCTGCCGTGGCTCTTGGAGGAGCGCAGCGTGTAGCCGCAGCCTGCGCAGCGCGCCTTCCCGGCGAAGAGGCCGATCTGCCCGCCCGCGAAGGGCTTGGCCCTCTGCTCGAGCAGCGCCTGCACCCGGTCCCAGAGGGGTCTTTCGATGATGGGCTCGTGGGTGCCCTCTGCCCGGTACCAGCTCTCCTTCGGCCGCGGCCTGTTCTTCTTGGTCTTGTAGGAAACGCTGCCATACTTCCCCTGCACCAGGTTGCCGATGTAGGTCTCGTTCCCCAGCATGTCGGCGATGGCGAAATACTTCCACAGTTCGCTGTTCTTCCCCGTGGGCGAGCGGTAGCGCAGGCCCTGCTGCCTCTTGTAGGCCGTGGGGTTCGGCACGCCGCGCTCGTTCAACATGCGGGCGATGGCCGTCTTTCCGTAGCCTTCGGAAAAGAGCGTAAAGACCTCCCGCACGACAGCGGCCGCCTCCTCGTCCACGAGCAGGCGGCCGGGATGTTCCGGGTCCTTCTTATAACCATACAGCGCGAAGGAGCCGATGTGGTAGCCGTTTTCCCGCCGGTTGTTGAGCACGCTGCGTATGTTGTCGGACAGGTCCTCCAAGTACCACTCGTTGACCAGCCCGTTGATCTGCCGCGACTTCTTGTTTCCTCTCTCGGCGGTGTCGGCGTTGTCCACGACGCTCACGAAGCGGATGCCCCACAGCGGGAACAGCCCGTGGATGTACTTTTCGACCAGCTCCATCTCGCGGGTGAAGCGCGACTGCGTCTTGCACAGCACGATGTCGAACCTTCCCGCCTCCGCGTCCCTTAACAGCCGCAAAAACTCCGGCCGCTGCCTGTCCGCGCCCGCGCGGTCGTCGTCGCTGTAAATGCCATAAACTTCCCAGCCCTTCTCCAGGCAGTGCTGCAGCAGCAGCGCCTTCTGGTTGCGGATGCTGTCGCTGTCGTCGCTCCAGTGCCGCTTGTCCCTGTCCTCCTCGGACAGGCGGCAGTAGATCGCCGCCTTCACGCCCGCTCCCCGCTTCTCTCTGTTTCTTCCCTTTCCAGCCGCCCGATCAGCTCGATCCAGCGCTGCAAAAGCTCCTCCGCCGACGGCCCCGCCGCCCGGAACACATTCGCGCACGCCCGCGTTTCTTCCCGTCTCTCCATCCCGCGCGCCTCCTTTAAAGTTGCAAGTCCCTTTACTCTATGGCGGCGGGTTTGCCCCTTATGACACTTGAAAAAACAAGCCCGCTTCCCGGTCGCTTTCCCGGTCGGCGGGCTCTTTTATCCCTTTTTCAGTTCAACCCCACAAATTGATGGGCAGGAAGCTGAACGGCGGCACGTTCAGCAGCGCGCTGTACCGCACCACGCCGATGCACAACAGCGCCGCGAACGCCGCCACCAGCCCCAGCACGCACAGAAGGTGCTTCCAGTCCATCCTCTCGCCGTACAGCCCCACGGCGTAGGCCGCGGCGAAGCCGCCCAGCAGCCCGCCGATGTGCCCGAAGTTGTCCACGCCCTGCCCCATGAAGCCCATGGCGAGGTTCATGCCGATGATGATGAGCACCTGGATCCCGAACACCTGGTCGAACATGCGCCGATGCCGCAGCCTAAAGTACAGCAGCGCCCCGAACAGCCCGAAGATGGCCCCGGACGCGCCCACGGCCACGGCGGGCGAGCACAGGTACGACAGCAGCGTCCCGAACGCGCCGGAGACCAGATACACGGCCAAATACCGCGCCCGCCCCAGCAGCGCCTCGGCGTTGCGCCCCCAGATGAACAGCGCGAACATGTTGCAGGCGATGTGGCTAAGCCCCGAGTGCAGGAACGCGGCCGTCAGCAGCCGCCAATACTGCCCCACGGTGATGAGCGTGTTCTCCTTGGCGCCCAGCACCAGCAGCATCTGCCCGTGGCTCATGAAAAACGTCTGCAGCACCAGCTCGGCCAAATACATCGCCACATTGATGCCGATGAGCGCATACGTCACGACGGGCTTCTTGCGGTTGACGTACAGAAAGCCTTCCGCCATGCTACTTTCCTCCCCTGTGCCGCTCCACGAAGCGCGCGATGCGCCGCGCGGCCTCCTGCACCTTGTCGGTGGCGGTGGCGTAGGAGCAGCGCACGAAGCCCTCGCCGCTGGGCCCGAAGGCGGTGCCGGGCACGGTGGCGACGCGCTCCTCGCGCAGCAGCCTCTCGCAGAACGTCTCGCTGCTCATGTCGAGCGTTTGGATGGACGGGAACACGTAGAACGCGCCGTAGGGCTCGAAGCAGTCAAGCCCCATCTCCCGGAAGGCGTTCACGAGCAGCCGCCGCCTGCGGTCGTACACGTTGCGCATGTGCGTGATGGCGGCGTAATCGTTCTCCCTGCCGGAGAGGAGCGCCTCCCTTGCGGCGGCCTGTCCCTGCATGGGCGCGCAGAGTATGGTGTATTGGTGTATCTTGCAGATGCACTTTGCCAGCTCCCGCGGCGCGCAGAGGAAGCCCAGCCGCCAGCCGGTCATGGCGAAGGCCTTGGAGAAGCCGTTGAGCGTGATCGTCCGCTCGCGCATCCCCGGCAGCGAGGCGAAGCTCACGTGCTTGTGCCCGCCGTAGCACAGTTCCGCGTAAATTTCGTCGGAGATGACCATCACGTCCGTGCCGCGCAGCACCTCCGCCAGCTTTTCCAGGTCCTCCCGCTCCATTACGGCCCCGGTGGGGTTGTTGGGATAGGGCAGTACCAGCGCCTTTGTCCTTGGGGAAAGCGCCTCTTTCAGCGCCTCGGGCCGCAGGCGGAAGTCGTGCTCTATGCCCGTTTTGAGCGGTATCGCCTTCCCGCCCGCCAGCGCCACGCAGGGGCTGTACGAAACGTAGGAAGGGTCGGGGATCAGCACCTCGTCGCCGCTCTCCAGCAGGGCGCGCAGGGCCAGGTCTATGCCCTCGCTGGCGCCCACGGTGACCAGCACCTCGTCGGCGGGGTCGTACTCCACTTTGAAGCGCTCCCGCATGTACTCCGCGATGGCCCGCCGCAGCCCCAGATCGCCCCAGTTGCTGCTGTAATGGGTCTGCCCGCGCTCCAGCGAATACATCGCGGCCTCGCAGATGTTCCAGGGCGTGACGAAGTCCGGCTCGCCCACGCCCAGGGAAATGGCGTCCTTCATCTCGGCCACGATGTCGAAGAAGCGCCGTATGCCGCTGGGCGGTATGTCCTGCACGGTCTTGGAAAGGATGCGCTCGTAATTCACGGCGACACCGCCAATCTGTCGTCAGTCTGTTTCTCCTCCAGAATGATGCCGTCCACCTTGTATTTTTTCAGCACGAAGTGTGTGGCGGTGGAAAGCACGTGTTCGATGGTCGCCAGCCGCTGGGAGACGAAGCTGGCCAGCTTCTTCATGGAATCGGCCTGCACCTCCAGCATCAGGTCGTAGGCGCCGGACATCAGGTACACGGCCTTGACCTCCTCGAAGCGGTAGATGCGCTCGGCGATGGCGTCAAAGCCCATGTCTCTCTGGGGCGTGACGCGCACCTCGATCACGGCCTTCACGTCCTCGCGCGGGGTCTTTTCCCAGTTGACCAGCGCCGGATAGCCCACGAGCACGCCCTCCTGCTCCAGCCGCTCGACCGCCGTGGAGACCTCCCCCTCGCTCACGCCCAGCATGTTCGCCATCTGGCCGTGCGGCGTGCGCGCGTCCTCCGTCAGTATATCCAGTATCTGCAGCTCCAGCTGCGACAGCGTCATGGTCTTCCCCTCCCGTTTCGTTGTTGATAAAAGTATATCAGTTTTCGCGCCGCCGCGCAACCGCTTCCCGCCCCCCGCATTCTTCCCGTTTTTTTATGGAAATGGGGAAGCCGCCGCATCGCGCCGCCCGGCTGGAAAATCAAGCCCCGCGTTTGACAGAAGCCCGTTTTTCCGTATGAAGAAAGCCCCCGGCGGAGCCGGGGGCCAATTGGTTCACAGTGGGTCGATCTTAGGCGACACTTGCTTGTGCGGTCAGGTTATTGCAGGTAGGTGCAGCTCACGTAGGCGTAGCTGTCGTTGAACTTGATCTTGGCCCACTTGCCGGAGGCAACGGTCTCGATCACTTCAACCTTGGTGTTGCGGGTCAGCTTGCCCACGATGGAGTAGCTGGTGCCGGCGCCGGAGCGGACGTTCAGGACGCGGGCGATAACGGTCTTGGTGCCAACAACGGTCTCGGGCTTGGTGCCTTCCTTGGTCAGGTACTGAGCGGACACATAGCCGTTGGTGTAGTTGGCGGCGGGGTAGATGATCTTGGCCCAGCCGTTCTTGATCTCCACGACCTCGACGACGTCACCCTTCTTCAGGGAGCCGATCTTCTTGGCGGAGGTGGAAGCGGAGGCACGCACGTTCAGGTTGCCGGACTTGGTGGTAACCTTGTAGTTGGCCTTGTCGGTCACCTGGTAGGTGCCCTTAACGGTCACCTTCACGGTGTCGGTATAGGTCTTTTTGGTAATCACGTTGTCAAGGCCAGGGACCTTATCCTCGTAGGTCGCGGTCACATAAACGGTGCCCTCGCGCAGGCCGGTGATGGTCTTCTTGGCGTCGTCAACATCGACGATGCCCATCTCGCTGTTGTTGGTGGTGGCCAGAGTCACAAAGGAAGCAACATTGTGCCACACGGGAACAACGGTGTTGAAGGCGGGGGTCAGCACTTCGTTGACGCCGATGGTGTACTCGCTCTTGGCGAAGTCGATGCCCTTAGGATCAACGCGGGTGACATTGGTGCGGTACTTGATGGTGATCTCGCCATGATAGATAGCATACTCAGTCTCAACAGCCACCTTGTAGGTGTGAGCCTTGCCGGGATCCTTCCAAATCTTGTTCATGTCAAGCTTGGTGCTGAGCTGAATCATGCTCTTATCAGGATCAGCAACCGCAGTGGGCCAGTAGATGCTGTCGGGATCGCTGATGCCGTAGTATGCGGGCTCGGTGAAGCTGGAGCCGTCGTTCTTGGCAACGTTCACGATGAAGTGCCACACATCAGCGGGAGAACCAGTAGCGCTGTCGATGTAGTACACGCCGTCCTTCAGCTCAACACCCTGATAGGGATCGGGCTGGTTGAACTTCAGGGCGTAAACATTCTTCTGGGTGTTCTTGAAGGCAATGGTGAAGTTCACGGTCTCAGCCATGGTGTCAGAACCGTTCTTACCAGTGATCTTCACTTCGTAGGAGTAGGTCGCATTGGTCTGGCTCAGACCGTCGGTGTAGAAGATCAGGGTCTCGCCGTCGAAGGAGTTCTTACCCGCAGTCTTGGACGTGACGAAATCCAGCTTCTTGCTGTTGACATACACCTCTTGATCGGTGGTGTAGGTCGAAGAGAAGAGCTTATCCTTGCTGCCACCAAGGGTCTTCAGGGTGACCTTCATCTTGGGGGTGCCATTGACCCAAAGCGAATTAGCGCTCTTGTCGATAGCATTCCAAGGAGCGGTGACAACGACCTCGGGGGTCTTGCCAGACTTCGTATACTTGGTCTGGAAAGTCGGGGTGTCAGCGCCAACCATGCCGTCGACTTCAACAGAACCATTGTCATGGACATCGAACTCGACAGTCAGATCATAGCTGTCGCTCTGAACAGTGCCGCTGTCAGCGAACGCGGCGGGAACCAGCGCGAGCACCATAACCAGTGCCAGCACCAGTGCCAGAGTTTTTTTCATCTTGACATTTCTCCTTTCGTGTCGTAAGATAGGGGCTGTGAACCTGTTGATACTATATCATACGGTGTCGGGCTTGTAAAGAGGTTTCGAGAGATTTGTCACAATTCCGCAACATATTGCGCCGCAGCTCCCGTTTCCCCGTCCGCGCCCAACGCGCATGACCAATAGGTCCGCTCCCTCGGGGGACAGCTGTTCCGCCGCCTCCCTTTGGGAACAGTGCCATTGTAATACTTCCGCAATACTTTTGTCAATACCCCGACGCAAAATTTTTTTGTTTCAAATTTTGCACGGGGTTTTCCTTCCCCAAAAATCGCCTGTTTTCCGGCGGTTTTTCCATCTTCTTCCGCAAATTAAGCCTTCATTTTCTCCTTTTCCCCAAAATCTGGCAGCGTTTTCGGGCTTTTCGTAACAATTTTGCAATATCCTGTCGGCTCCTGTCGCGTTCCCCCGGCCATTATCCGACGGAACGCGCTTCTTTTCCCCCAAAAAACTACAATATCCTGCTTTTCGCGGGCGTTCGCCGTCCCTTCTTGCGGAAAAATGGCGAGAAACGCCGCGCGCTTTTTTTCTATCATTTTCCAAAAACCGCGCAAAATGTACGCCTTTCCCCCAAAAACCGCAGAGTTTCAGCCAAAACACCGCGCTTTTCGCCGCTTTTCGACGGTTTCGGTCCCCAAGCGGTCGCCAGGCGCGGCCTTTCGACATTCGGAGGCAAAACTTCCCCCACAAAACGCGAAAAACCCCGTTTCCCCGACATTTTTCCCAAAGGAGGAGAGATGGCCATGCCCGGTTCCATCGAAAAAAGAGGCCGAAATTCCTGGCGCATCCTGATCTGCGACGGCTACCGCGCCGACGGCAGCAAGCGGCGCGTCTACCGCACGCTGCGCTACGGCGTCTCCTTGAGCGAGCAGCAGCAGAAACGCCAGTGCGAAAAGGAGCTGGCGCTGCTCTACGCTTCCGTGAAGGCCGGCGCGGCCGTCGCCGGGCCGCAGTACACGCTGGAGCAGTTCGTGCGCCAGTGGCGGCACGATTACCTGGACGCAAAGAACGTCTCGCCCGTGACCCGGAGCGGCTATGACTTCCTATTAAATAAGCGCATACTGCCCGAGCTGGGGCGGCTGCGCCTAAACCAGATCACCCCGCAGCGGCTCTCCCGCTTTTACAGCCAGCTTTCCCTTTCAAGCGTGCGCGGCAACCGCGGCCGCGGCGGGACGCTCTCAGCGGGCACGGTGCTGCATTACCACAGCTTGCTGCGTCTCATACTCGGCACCGCCGTGCGCTGGGGCGTGCTGGATGCAAACCCCGCCCTGCGCGCCACCGTCCCGCGGCCGGGCCTAAAGGAAGTACGCCCGCTGGACGTGTATGAGGCCCGCCGCCTGCTGGAGGCGCTTGCAGGCGCGCCGCCCAAGCACCGCGCCGGGGCGATGCTGGGCCTGCTGGGGCAGCTGCGCAAGGGCGAGATCGGCGCGCTCGATTGGGCGGACCTCGACTGGCAAAGCGGGCTGCTGCGGGTGGAGCGCTCGGCGGTGTACGTGCGCGGGGAAGGCGTGCTGGTCAAGGAGACAAAGACGCCCGCCGGGAAGCGCACGGTCTGCCTGCCCCGCTGCGCGCTGGAGGTTTTGCGCGAAGTGTACGAGGAACAGCTTGTAGAAAAGCGAAACGCGGGGGAAAACTGGATAGACAGCGGCGCGATGTTCACCGGGAGGAACGGCGCGCGGCAGCACCCGGACACGATCTGCCGCTGGTTTCGGGAGTTCTTGAAGGAGAACGGGCTGCCGCCGATGCGCTTCCACGACCTGCGGCACACCGGGGCGTCGCTGCTGATCGCCGCCGGGGAGGACATCGAGACGCTGAAGGAGCGGCTGGGGCACAGCCGCGCGTCCATCACCATGGACGTGTACGGGCACGCGTATAAGGCGAAGGATCGGCAGGCGGCCGAGCGGCTGGAGGCGCTGTTCGGGGCGGAAAAGGGGGAGGAATAGGGAGTTTTTGCGGGTCTGGTTGGATTTTGGCGGATTTGCGCGGGTTTTGCTTGAGCTTTGGCGTTTGCCGTCGGGGTTTGGCGATTCTGCGCGGTTTGATGCTTGGGTTTGGCGGAATTGCGCGGGTCTTGGCGCTTGGCCGTCGGGCTTTGGCGAATTTGCGCGTTGCTGCGCGGGTTTGCTTGAGTTTTGGCGAATTTGCGCTTATGGCCGCTTTTCCGCGCGGGTTTTGGCGGGCGCTTGTCCGGCCTTGTCGGATTTGCGCGGTTTTTGCTTGGCTTTTGGCGGTTGGCGTCGGGATTTGGCGGATCAGCGCTTTATCGCGCGGGTCTTGCTTGAGCTTTGGCGGTTGCCGTCGGGCCTTGTCGGTTTCAAGCGGTTTGCTGCCTGACTTTGGCGGTTTTAAGCGGGTTTGCGCGGGCGGACGCGAATTTGGGGAAACGGGGACGAAATGCGTCGGCTGCCGCGCGGTCCGTGGCGAAACGCGGAAGACGGGGTCGAATGGGGGCTGCTTTTGCCCGTTTTTGGGCGAGTAGTCCCCAAATAGTCCCCAAAATGGCGCGCGACGAAACGACGGCTGCGGGCAAAAACGCCGAAGATCCGGCTTTTTTCGTGCGGGGAAAAGGGGCGAAAAACAAGAAAACCTGTTGATATAGTATCAACAGGTTCACAGCCCCTATCTTACGACACGAAAGGAGAAAAGTCAAGATGAAAAAGACTCTCGCGCTAGTGCTTGCGCTGATCATGGTGCTTGCGCTAGTCCCCGCGGCTTTTGCCCAGGACATTCATACAATCACCCCTGGTGAGTATGAAGTTTCCGTTCAGTTCCAGTCCAACGGCGCCGACTCCGTTGACGCCAACTACTTGAAGACCGCCACCTTCTCCGCGAAGGGCACTGCCCCCGCTGTGACCGTGACCGCTCCCTTCAACAACATCGACAACGCGCAGTCTGATTCCATTTGGCATAAGGCTATGCCCACCCTGCAGGTCACCGTCAAGAATCTGGGCGGCACTCAGAAGTTCTGGAACGGTGTTGCTGGTAAGGTCTATGTCAACGGCACCGAGTTGAAGGTTACGAGCGCTGCTACCCCCACCGAGGGCACCTGCGTTTGGAATGGCGCTGACAGCTCCATCACCTTCAACACCCAGATCACCTCTGCCAGCGCTGTTTACAGCTACCAGGTCGTGCTGAAGTATGATACGACCGACGTTCTGACCACCGAGACCATGAACTTCACCATCGCCTACACGAACAACCAGAAGCCTGTGTACGACCTGAAGTTCAACCAGCCCGTGGCTGGCAAGGGTGTCGTGCTGAAGGATGGCGTGTACTTCATCGACAGCGCTACCTCTGCTATCAATTCTGCTGTTGACAAGTTCGCTGTGAACGTTGCCAAGAACGATGGCTCCAAGTTCACCGAGGTTGCCTACTACGCTGAGGCTATCGACGCTTATCCCGCGATGAATAGCATCTACGTTCGCGCCGAGAACACCGTGACCGCTGATTCCACCCTGGACATCAAGCCCGCGGCCATGACTGCTCAGAAACCTGACACGGCTTACAAGACCTACGTGGTCGTTGAGACCGAGTATGCGTTCTACAAGGGCATCCTGACCTACAAGTATCGCACCAACGTCGAGCGCGTCGATCCTAAGGGCATCAGCTTCGCCAAGAGCGAGTACACCATCGGCAAGAACGAGGTTCTGGTTCCCACCTACAACTCCGTTGCCACCGTGTACCACGATCTGGCCACCTACACCACCCTGTCCCTGTTCGGCAACTCTGACAAGAACGTCATCGATGTTGACGGCAACAAGATCACCGGTCTGAAGGACGGCACCGTGTACGTAAAGGCTACCTATATTGATAGCCTGAAGGTCTACACCGACACCGCCAAGATCACCGTTAAGGGTGAGTATCAGGTCACCGACAAGGCCAACTACAAGGTTACCACCAAGTCCGGCAACCTGAACGTGCGTGCCTCCGCTTCCACCTCCGCCAAGAAGATCGGCTCCCTGAAGAAGGGTGACGTCGTCGAGGTCGTGGAGATCAAGAACGGCTGGGCCAAGATCATCTACCCCGCCGCCAACTACACCAACGGCTATGTGTCCGCTCAGTACCTGACCAAGGAAGGCACCAAGCCCGAGACCGTTGTTGGCACCAAGACCGTTATCGCCCGCGTCCTGAACGTCCGCTCCGGCGCCGGCACCAGCTACTCCATCGTGGGCAAGCTGACCCGCAACACCAAGGTTGAAGTGATCGAGACCGTTGCCTCCGGCAAGTGGGCCAAGATCAAGTTCAACGACAGCTACGCCTACGTGAGCTGCACCTACCTGCAATAACCTGACCGCACAAGCAAGTGTCGCCTAAGATCGACCCACTGTGAACCAATTGGCCCCCGGCATCCGCCGGGGGCTTTCTTCATATCATTTTGTCGCGTCTGCGCGGTCGCAGGCTCCGCTGCCATATCCTCGGCAAGGTCGGTCAGTGCGTCCCCCTTGGACTGGAACTCCGTGGCCTGGAAGGGCACGCCCGCCGCGGCCGTGGGCCATATTCCGGTGGTGTGGTCCACAAAGTACGCGGCAAAGGGGGAGCCCGCGATCTCCTCCAGAGACAGGTCGGCCGTCAGCTGGTGCAGGATGGCGGAGACCATCTCCATGTGGGCCATTTCCTCGGTGCCGATGTCCGTCAGCAGCCCGGCCACCGCCCGGTCGGGCATGGCGTAGCGCTGGGACAGGTAGCGCTGGGAGGCGGCCAGCTCGCCGTCCGGCCCGCCAAACTGGCTGATGATGAGCTGGGCCAGGCGGGCGCTGGGCCGCGCGATCCGAACCGGGTACTGCAGCTTGCGTTCATAGATCCACATCGTTTCAGGCCTCCCTTTCCCAGGGCCAGGCTTCCCGGCCCCAGCTCCATTCTTCGTCCGCGGCGGTCTCGCGCGTCAGCGGGCCCGCTTCCCTTTCATATTCCCGGGCGGCTTCCCCGCGTAGGGCCTGCACGCGGCGGAAATAGGAAAGCGCCTCGGCGTCGCGGGGATGGGTGTCCAGATAGAGCTGCACATCGTCCAGCGTAAAGCTCAACTCCTGCAAGCGCAGGAGCAGCTGGCGGCGGTCAGGCACAGGGGCAGCCCCCTCTCATTCGGTCGATGAGCTTCCTTCCCTCAAAGGGCAGGATCAGGCTCGGGAACGCGCTGCCCAAATACAGCGCCGCGGGCGGCTCGTGGGGCGCTTCCCAGAGCTGTTGATCTATGCGCACGCGCGCCAGAGAGAGGTTCCCCGGCTGCATATCCAAACGGTCTTGCATCCCTTTATTCTCCTTGATGGTTCCTTTTGCGGGGAGCTTATCCTCCCCATCCCATCGTATGCTTCGGCGCGGGCGCGGGTGCCTCTTTTCCCCCTTCACAAAGAGGGCGCGGCGTGGTACAATCGCCTAAAATACAAGAAATGGGAGGTCCCGCACATGCTGCGCGCAAGCTCCTTCGGCATCCCGACCGACTCGCTCCCCACGGGCGAAAACAACCTCATCACGGACGTTCCCGGCGTGCTGGTGGGCCACGCCACCGTGGAGACGGAGCGCCACCGCACCGGCGTTACCGCCGTGATCCCCGGCCCCGGCAACCCCTTTACAAACAAGTACGTCGCGGCGGCGCAGGTGCTCAACGGCTTCGGCAAGTCGCTGGGCCTAATGCAGCTGCAGGAGCTGGGCACGATCGAAACACCGCTGCTGCTGACCAACACGCTCAACGTGGGGCTGGTGCACGACGCGGCGGTGGAGTACATGCTGCGGCTCTGCCAGGCGGACGGGACGGAGTGCCACTCGGTGAACCCGGTCGTGCTGGAGTGCAACGACGCGAGCATGAACGACATACGCGTGCGGGCCGTCAAACAGGAGCAGGTGTTTGCCGCCCTTGGCAGCGCCGGGAAGGAGTTTCAGCTCGGCGCGGTGGGTGCGGGGCGCGGGACCATCTGCCACGGCTTCAAGGGCGGCATCGGCAGCGCCTCCCGGAAGATCGAGTTGGACGGGCGGGAATATACCTTAGGGGTCCTGGTGCAGACCAACCACGGCCGCCGCGAGGACCTGATCGTGGGCGGAAAAACCCCCTTCGCCGGGCAGGACGGGCAGGCCTGCGACAAGGGCTCCGTGATCGTGGTGCTGGCCACCGACCTGCCGCTGAGCAGCCGCCAGCTGGGGCGCGTGCTTAGGCGGGCGGGCGCGGGGCTGATCCGGGGCGGGTCGTTCATCGGGCACGGCAGCGGCGAGGTGTTCGTGGGCTTCACCACCGCCAACCGCATGCCTTTAGGCGGCCCGGCGGCCGTGCCCCTGACCGTGCTGCGCGAGGATACGCTGGATATCGCCTTCCGCGCGACCGCCTTCGCCGTGCAGGAGGCCGTGCTGCTGTCCATGCTCTGTGCGGGCGGCGAGTTCGACCGCGGCGGGAGGTGGGTCCCCGGCCTGCTGGAGGAGCTGCGGAAGCTCTAAGGGGGGCATACAAGCAAAGGCAGACGCGAAAAGCGTCTGCCTTTGCTTGTGTTTTTGGGGGCATTGGCCTTTATTGCCGTTTCATCTGGTATAAGAACGCCCAGACCGCCAAAAGCAGGGCGAGGGCGGCGTACAGGCAGGTGACGAGGCCGTGCAGCGCGGCGCCGCCGCCGCCCAGCAGCGCGCGGGCCCACTCGACCGCGTGCAGGAAGGGCAGGGCGCTTGCGATCTTCTCGAACGCGCCGCCGGCCAGCGAGGGGTCGAACCACGCGCCGGAGAGCCAGGCGGTGAGGTTGGTGAGCAGCGCGCCGCAGAGGCCGCCGACCTGCTTATCCGAAAGCAGGCTGCCGCAGAACAGGCCCAAAGCCACGAAGAACAGCCCCGTGGGCAGGGAGGAAAGGGAGGCCAGCCACAGGCCGCCGCTTAAAGGTAAACCCAGCAGACAGGCGCAGGCGTAGCAGATCAGCGTCTGCATCAGGCACAGGGGAAGCAGCGGCAGCGTGTAGCCCAGGATGAAGTCCAGCGGCGTCAGGGGCGAGGCGTAGAGGCGCTGCAGGAAGGCGCTGCCGCGGTCCTTGGAGACCAGCGTGGCGGAAAACAGCGCCATGAACGAGAGGCCGAACACGGCGATGCCGGGCGTCAAGTGCTGAAGTTCAAACAGGGGCACGGGCGCGCGCAGCTGGATCGCGTGCAAAAGGCACAGCAGCGCCAGCGGGAAGCCCAAGCCGAAGAGCAGGTTCAGCGGGTCGCGGAGGATCTCCAGGGCGCTGCGGCCGCAGAGGGAGAGCGTTCTTCTTGCGTTGGCGCTCATAGTCCCACCTCCCCGGTGACGATGCGGGCGAAGGCCTCGGAAAAGTCCGCCGTGCCCGCGCGCTCGCAGACGCCCGCCGCGCTGTCGGTCAGAAGGAGGCGGCCGGAGCGCAGGATGGCGATGCGGTCGGAGAGGGCCTCGGCTTCCTCCATGTAGTGGGTGGTGAGCACGGTGGTCACGCGGCCCTTGAGGGAGAGGATCAGATGCCACAGCTCCCGCCGGGCCAGCACGTCCAGGCCCAGGGTCGGCTCGTCTAAGAACAGCACCTTGGGGCCGCCGAGCAGCGCCATGGCCAGGCTCAATCGCCGCTGCCAGCCGCCGGAGAGGCGGCCCGCCCGCCGGGACAGCACCTCGCGCAGGCCAAACTCCTCCACGGCCTTTGCCACGGCTTCCTTCCCTTCCTCCCCGCGCAGGCCGTAGACGCCGGCCATCAGGCGCAGGTTCTCCCGCACGGTCAGGTTCGGGGCCACGGCTGTTTCCTGCGGGGAGATGCCGATGAGCGGCTTCACCTTCGCCCCCTCGTGCAGGACGCTGTGCCCCTCGATCCAGGCGTCGCCCTCGGAGGGCCGGCTCAGGCCGCAGAGCATGCGCACGGTCGTGGTCTTGCCCGCGCCGTTGACGCCCAGCAGGGAGAGCAGCTCGCCCTCATGCACCTGCAAATTCAAATGATCCACGGCGGTCAGGCGCTTATAGCGCTTGGTGAGGCCGCTCACGCGGATGGCTTCTTGCATGTGTTTTCCCTTCCTTCTCGTCAGTCGGGGGTAAATCTCGCCTTTAATCCTAAGAAGATGTCGGTCAGCATGCGGCTCACGTCCTCCTCCTTCCAGGGCAGGTAGCCCGTGGCCAGCATCACCGCGATGCCGTGCACGAACACCCACATCTCCAGATGAAAGCGCAGGGCCCCTTCCCGGGGCAGGCCCGTGCCGCTCTGCACCAGGTCCAGCACCCAGTCCAGTTCCTTCCCCGGCGGATACTCCCCCTCGGCGCTGCGGTCGCGCATGAACAGCAGGCGGAACAGCTCCTTCTCCTCCGCCGCAAAGCGGATGTAGCCCAGGCCGCTGGCCTTGTAGGGCGGGCAGTCCGGCCCCTGCGCGGCCGTCAGGTATCCCTGGTAGAGCTCGTCCGCGGCGCGCAGCAGCTCCGCCTGCACCTCGCCCATGTCCCGGAACAGGCTGAAAATGGGCCGGGCGGAGCAGCCCAGCTTCTCGCCCAGGGCCCGCGCGGTCAGGGTGGAGGGCCCGCCCTCCCGGACCAGCTGCAGGGCCGCCCGGATCACGTCCTCCCGCGTGAACCTGCACTTGCGCGGCATGCACATCCCCTCCTTTTAGCAAAACACACGTTGCGCAACGTTTGTTTTATTATAACCCGAGGGAAGTCCCCTGTCAAGGGGCTTCTTCGTTTTTAATTTATTCAAGCCATCACTTTCAATTTTCCTGCTATCTCTCCTTAAAATATTTTTATTTTAATTTTCTATTTTTGAAAATTCAATCTTGACATTTCATTTCCTTGCACCTATACTATTCCCATCGAGGCCTCGGAAATTCCGGTTAGAACCCAAGGAGGACCCACATGAAGCCCACGGAAAAGACCCGTTACGGGCTGCTCAACAACATGGCCTACGCGCTCAAGGCCATCTGCTCCATGAACAAAAGCATCGTACCGAACCTGCTCTTGTACGCCGCTACGGCCAGCCTCTTGCCCTTCGTGGGCATCCTGCTGCCCAAGGCGCTGGTGCAGGGGCTGGAAACGGGCGCGCCTCTTTCCCGCCTGCTCTGGACGGTCGCCCTGCTCTCCCTTGCGGGCATCGTGCTCTCTGCCTTGTCCCAGCACGCCCATTCCAGCGCGGACATGCGCATGGCCTACGCCCGTCTGGACGTCTTCACCGCCTTCCAGCGGCGGGTGATGGACATGGACTACGCCCTTTTGGAGGATCCCGCCGTGCAGGACCGCATCAATCTGGTGATGACGGTCTTCTGGAACAACAACACGGGCATCGAGGGCGCGCTGCGCATCGTCTTTGACCAAACGCCCGTGCTCGTCTCGGTGCTGGGCATGGCCGCGCTGCTCACCGCCCTGCACCCGCTGATCCTCTGTTTGCTTCTCCTGAGCGCCGCCTGCTCCCTCGCCCTGGACCTGCGCGCCAAGGAAAAGGAGGGCAGCATGCAGACGGCGCTCTCCGATGCCTGGCGCAAGCGGGAATACCTGAGCGCCGCCGGGCAGGACTTATCCGCCGGCAAGGACATCCGCATCTACCGGGCCAAGGATTACCTGCTCCACAAGTTCGACTTGCTGGTGGAGGCGCGCGCCCGGCTGGAGACCGCCCTGCAGAAGGCCCGGCTGCCCCGCGTGGCGGTGGACGCGCTCTTTACGCTCCTGCGGGAGGGCGCGGTGTACGCCTACCTCATCTGGGCCATACTGGACGGCCGTCTGGCCCTGTCCGACGCCGCGATGTACTTTGCGACCGTGGCCAGCTTCTCCACCTCCCTGATGGGCCTGCTCACGGCCTTGAGCCAGCTCGTCATAGAGAACCGCGGGCGGACGAGTGGCACGCCTTCATGGAGCAGGTGCCCGGCGAGGAGGAAGGCGGCGAGGCGGCCCCGGAAGCGCGGCCGCTGGGCATCAAGTTCGAGCACGTCTCCTTCCGCTACCCCGGCGGCAAGGAGGCGCTGCACGACATTTGCCTTGACATTTCCCCCGGCGAAAAGCTGGCCGTGGTGGGCTTGAACGGCGCGGGCAAGACCACGCTGGTCAAGCTCCTGACCCGCCTCTATGCCCCCACGGAGGGCAGGCTGACGGTCGGTGGCCGGGACGCGGCTTCTATCAATCGGGAAGCCTACTTCTCCCTGTTCTCCGTGGTGTTTCAGGAGATCAAGCTCTACGCCTTCACGCTGGCCGAGAACATCGCCATGCGCATCCGCGGCGAGCTGGATATGGATAGGGTCAAACGGGCCGCGGCCCTGGCCGGGATCCACGAAAAGGCCCTGTCCCTCCCCAACGGGTACGACACGCTGCTTCTTAAGCAGGTGGACCTAAACGGCGTGGAGCTCTCCGGCGGGGAAAGCCAGCGGCTGGCGCTGGCCCGGGCGCTGTACAAGGACGGCCCCATCCTGGTGATGGACGAGCCCACCGCCGCGCTCGACCCCCTGGCCGAGGCGGCGCTGTACGAAAAGATGAGCCGCATGACGGAGGGCAAGACCTCCATCTTCATCTCCCACCGCCTCTCCTCCACCCGCTTCTGCGACCGCATCGTGCTGCTGGAGGAGGGCCGCATCGCGGAGCAGGGCAGCCACGAGGAGCTGATGGCGCTGGGCGGCAGGTACGCCCAGCTGTTCCAGGTGCAGTCCCGATACTACAAGAAGGAGGCCGAAGCGGATGATCTCCAAGGATAAACAATGGGATACGAGCACCAGAGGCGCCATCTCGGCCCTCTGGTTCAACCTGACCGCCACCGCGCGCCTGCAGCCCTCCCTGCTGGTGCTGGTGATCCTCTATTCCCTGCTGCGGGCGGGCCTGCCGCTGGTGGGCGTGCTGCTGCCCAAGTACGTGCTCAACGGCCTGGCCGAGGGGCGGACGCTGCCCCAGTTGCTGCCGCTGGCGCTGATCGCCGCGGTCCTGAGCGCCGCGCTCTACTTCCTCTCCGAGGGCGTCTACCTGCTTATGCGCAAGGGCGACCCCCTTTTGGACCTGCGCTTTGAAAAGCTGCTGACCAAAAAGAGCTGCGAGCTTAACTTCCGTTCCCTCGAAGACCCCGAAACGCTGGCCGCGCTGCAGAGCGCCCGCGTGGGCCAGAGCACCATGGGCAACGTCTCCTATATCCTAAGCTACCATCTGCCCGGCATGCTCACCCAGCTCTTCACGCTCCTTTCCATGTCCTATGTGCTGCTGCAGCTGGACTGGACGGTGCTGCTCGCCATGGCCGTCTGCACGTTCTTGAGCGTGCTCCTGGTGCGCAGGCACAGCCGCGCCCAGACCGAGTTCCGCCTGCAGATGGGCGACATCAACCGCGTGTACCTCTACCTTTGCTCCCTGTATCAGGACTATTCCAACGGCAAGGATATCCGCCTCTTTCACGCCTCGCCCATGATCGGCGGCCGCATCGACCGCTTCAACCGGGAGTGCGGCGCGCTGGAGGCCGCGTGCGACCGGGTGCTGATGTGGTGCAGCATGGGCGAGGGCGCGCTGGGCTACCTGCAGACCGGCGTGGTCTACGCCGCGATGCTTGGGCAGCTGTTCCGCTCCGGCCTTGGCATCGGCGACTTCGTCGCGGGCGCGGCGGCGGCCGCCGCCTTCTCCGCGGCCTTCACCGCCCTGTTCAGCCGGGCCACGGAGGCGCTGGCCTGCTCCCGCATGCTGGCCCCCTTCAAGGACTTTCTCTCCCTGCCCGTGGGCGTAAGCGGAGAGGCGGAGGACGTTCCGCGGACGGAGCCCATGGAGCTGCGCTTTGAGGACGTAAGCTTCACCTACCCACGGGCGGAATCGCCCACGCTGCGCCATTTGAACCTTACGCTTAAGCCCGGCGAAAAGCTGGCGGTGGTGGGGGAGAACGGCGCGGGCAAGACCACCATGGTCAAGCTGCTCCTGCGCCTCTACGAGCCGGACGAGGGCCGCATACTGCTGGGCGGCCGCGACATCCGCACGCTTTCGCCGGAGGCCTACGCCTCCCTGTTCTCCGTGGTGTTTCAGGACTTCCGCCTTTTCGCCTTCTCCGTGGCCGAAAACGTGGCGCTGGACAGACTGGAAAGGGAGCGTCTGGAGAAGGCGCTCGAGCAGGCGGGCCTGACCGAAACGCTCGCAAAGCTGCCGCAGGGCGCGGACAGCCTCGTCTCCAAGCAGTTCGACGAGAAGGGCGTGGAGTTCTCCGGGGGCGAGAGGCAGAAGATCGCCATCGCCCGGGCGCTGTACAAGGGCGCGCCCATCGTGGTGATGGACGAGCCCACCGCAGCCCTCGACCCGCTGGCCGAGGCGGAGATCTACGACCACCTAGGCGCGCTGGTGGGCGGCCGCACCGCGCTGTTCATCTCCCACCGGCTTTCCTCCTGCCGCTTCTGCGACGAGGTGGCCGTGTTCGAGAAGGGCACCGTGACCCAGCTGGGCTCCCATGAGGCGCTGATGGCCCAGGACGGCCCCTACCGCCGCATGTTCAGCGCCCAGGCCAAATACTACAACTGACAAGAAAACAAGGGTATGAAACGCGCGCGGCCCGCGCTTTTAAAGCGCGGGCCGCTGCCAAAATGGGTGATCGAAGGGATTTACTGCATGGCCTTTTCCGCCAGGGAATTGTCAACCAGCTTGTCGTAGGGCGCGCGCTGGGTCAGCTCGCCCGCCTCCTCCATGATGTCCAGCAGGCGCTCGTAGGGTTCCTCTTTAAGCACCGGGTCCGTGGCGAAGGCGCCGATGCCGCGGTAGCGCTCCACGACCGTCTCCAGCACCTTTAAGTCCGAATCGGGGAAGGCGGGAGCCAGCGCCTCGGCCACGGCCGCGGCGTCGTTCTCGCTTAGGAACTTCTGCCCCTTGTAGACGGCGCGTAGGAAGCGCTCCACGGTGTCCGGGTCGTTTTGCAGCTTCTCGCCCGTCACCTGGTAGCAGGTGTAGGGAATGGGTCCGGCCAGCTCGCCCACGGAGGCCAGCACATAGCCGCCGCCCTGATTCTCGAACTCGGTGGCCGTGGGCTCGAACAGCGTCACGAAGTCGCCCTCGCCGCCCGCGAAAGCGCCGGCCATCAGGTCAAACTGCACGTGGGTCATCACGTCCACGTCCTTGCCCGGCTCCAAGCCAGCCTTGCGCAGGGCGTATTCCAGCGCCATCACGGGGATGCCGCCCGCGCGGCCGCCGATGATGGACTTGCCGCGCATCTTCTCGAGCGTAAAGTCGTCGTCCTTCTCCCTACCGATGATGAACGCG
>CANQPP010000041.1 GCA_947625765.1 uncultured Clostridia bacterium | reverse complement strand
TTGCCGTGGTCAACGTGCCCGATCGTGCCGATGTTTACGTGCGGCTTCGTCCTCTCAAACTTTTGCTTCGCCATTTTCCTGATTTTCCTCCTAAGGTTGACAAGTGTAGTCTGGCAGATTGATATGCAAAAGCCGCCGGGCACTTCCCAGTTCGGACCGCTGCCGAAGGGCAGGGCGCAGGTATTTCCCGCCGGCGAGACCAATGGAGCGGGTGATGGGAATCGAACCCACATAACCAGCTTGGGAAGCTGGCACTCTACCACTGAGTTACACCCGCACAAAGGGCACACTTCTGCCAGTTATTAGTATAAAAAAGCGGGGGTGCTTTGTCAAGAACTATTCCTCAAGTTTGGCCCCGATTTTTGCCCCGCGCCCTTTTCTTCCGCCTTTTCGGATAAACATTCCCGCGTTCCTCAAAGCAAATGGCTTCCTTAATTAAAACAAGGGGGCGTTAATATGAGTCTCGCCGCTCACAGCCTGCCCGTGATCCCGTAGGCCAGCACCGCCAGATATTCGCGCAGGTAGAAGTTGAGCTTTAGATACCAGCTGGAGCGGCTGCCCAGGCCTTCCGCGTTCAGGCCCTGCCTGCGGGCCACGCGCAGCGCGCGGAACACGTGGTAGTCCGTGGTCGAGATAACGACCCGGTATTCCCCGGGCTTTAAGCCCTTCTCCTCCTCCAGCAGGGCGGCGGCGTTGCGCAGGTTCTCCTCCGTGGAGGTGGAGGTCTCCTCCCTTAAGATGCGTTCCCTGGGAAATCCCCGCTCCACCAGATATTCCTCCATGGCCTTCCCCTCGGTCACGGTCTGGCCCGCGCCCAGGCCGCCGGTGGTCACGATCAGCGTTTCCGGGTTTGCTTCCGCGTATTCCAGCGCCTTGTCCAGCCGCCGGGCCAGGCTGCCGCTGGGCCGGCCGCCTTTTAGCCCGCCGCCCAGCACGATCACCGCCGGAGCGCCCCTCTCCGGCTGCGCGCCGCCCGCGCGGACCAGCACGGTCGAGACGATGGCGAACCCCGCGAAGAACAGCGCGTATCCCGCGATCAGCGTTGATCGCACCCCGCGGCCAAAGGGCGAGGCGAACCAGCGCAGGCAGGGCCCGTAAAACAGGCCGACCAGCAGCGGAGCGGCCCCCAGCAGCGCGGGCAGGAACACGCCCAAATTCGGGTTGGAGATGCTGCCCGCCAGCAGCGTATCCAGTATGAGCAAAGAACCCACGGTCAACAGCGCCCAGCGCATCCGCCCCTGCCCCCTTCCACATTATAGCACTCCACTCTGAAAACGCATCAGCTGCCCCTTTCGTTCGACCAGCAGACAAAAAAAGAGACCCGCCACCCTCCGATCCATGTCGCCCCAGAGGACGGTTTTGGCCTTACACCTATAAACGCCCCCTGTCGTAGTCATTCTTCTACAACAGGGGGCAATTTCTACTGTTTATTTCCCTTGGGGCGGAGCTTCCACCCATAGGTCCTTTTCTTTTGATCCGATGAAAAAATCGAGGAAAAGCGGCGCGTCACAGCAGAGCTTTGATCCTCTCCGCCAGTAGCGCGGCCTGGGCTGCGTGCACGTCCAGCCCGGGATGGTTCCTGGCGCCGGTGGGCCGCATGGGCGACAGGTCGATGAGCTCGCAGCGCTCATCCCCGTCCTCGGCGACATAGCGGCGCAGGCTCTTTTCGATCAGCCCGTTGACCGTCCCCTGCGTCCCGAAGCGCACCCAGAACAGGCGGGAGCCGGGGTTACAGCGGCGCAGCTTGCGCAGGAAGGCCACCATGGCCTCCTCCAGGGGAGATAAGTCCTCCGGGGACTGCTTGAACGTCAGCCCCGTCTCCTGGTCCATCCGCGCAGGGCTGTTCAGCGCGTTGGAATCGTTGGCGCCCAGGGCGCAGAGCACCGCGTCCGGCTTCCAGGAAGCGAAGTCATAGGCCGCGCCGTCGCCGCCCAGGCCGCCCTCGGGCACAACGCCGCAGACCTGCTCGTAGTAGGCGGGCATGTTGCACTTGGGGTCGTTGTCCCAGGAGGAGCGCACGCCCCAGCCGCTCTCGGACAGCACGCGGGCCTCGCCGCCCAGCAGGCGGGCGGTCTGCCAGGGATAGCCCAGCGCGCCGGCGAACCAGATGGGCCGCCACTCGCTGTCCTTGGGGCCGCCCAGGCCGCCCTCGGCGCTGGTGAAGCTGTCGCCGATGAACTCCAGGCGGCAGCTGGGCTCCGGCAGAGGCGCCAGCTCGCCCTCAAAGCGTAGGGCGTGCACGATCACGCCGCAGCGGCCGTCCGTGGGCATGGGCTGGCTTTCCTTGAGGAAGTAGATGTGGTGGGGCTGGCTCGGGTCCAGCCCGCGCAGCAGGGGCAGCCAGTGGCGGCCGCGTGGCAGCATCTGCCGCATGACCAAATGGTCGTTCACCATCAGGGAGACCCAGGGCTCCAGGTCCTCGTAGTCGGCCTCCAGCTCGATCCACAGCTCGCTGCCGCGCAGGTCCATTTCCAGACCGCTGCCGGTCCAGTACAGGTGCAGGGGGCGCTTGTCCCCGACGCGGCCCAAGATGCGCAGGTTCTGCAGGGCAAAGGGATTGGCTTCCATGGGCGATCGGCGTCCTTTCTATGTGTGTATGTGCGTATCGGTTGGCCCGTCAGCGGATGCACCAGGCCACGGCGTTCTTTAAGAGCTTCACGTATTCGGGATGCAGCAGCGCCTCGGTGGTGTGGCCGGGGGTCACGCCGCACACGCGGCCGCAGCCCAGCTCGTGGGCCCAGAGGGCGGGCTGCTGCCCGTGCTCGGAGGTGGAGACCGCCAGCACCTGGGTGGGCGCGTCGGGGGAGAGCTCGATCACATAGTGCTCGTCCTCCAGCGTGAAGGGCTTGACCCCCTCCAGGATCGGGTGCTCCGCCTGGGGCTCGAAGGTGACGGGGCAGCGGGGCGGATGGCGCAGGAAGCGGGCGCGCAGGTACTTGCGGAACATGGGATGATCCTCAGGGATATTCGCTGTGCCGCAGTGTACGGCCAGATAGCCCATGCCGCCCTGCTCGATGGCGCGGCCGATCATGAAGTCCCAGTCGCCGTTGTACCAGTTGGGCGTGGGGATCTGCGTGTTGGCGACGCCGTCCTTGAAGTTCACCAGCAGGTCGGGCGGCGTGAAGTAGGCGGTGGGGTAGTTGGGGTCGTCCGTCACGCGCAGGAAGTAGTCCTTTTCTGGAAACAGCTCGCGCAGCAGGGGCTCGATTGTGTTCCGGGGATGCCAGTAGTCGTCCAGCAGCACGATCACGGTCTTTTTCATGGGCTTCTTTTTCACTCCTTGGTCTTTTGTCTTATTTAAGGAAAATTCGGGCCGCAGAGGGCCCTTTTTCTGTCGTCCAAAATAAGTATACCATCGAAGGCCGCTTTTGCAAAGGGGAGCGGCCTCTCTCCGCTCCCTCTCCGCGGCAGCCGTCTTTCTCCCGGCGGCGGGAACGGGGGGATCGCCAAGGGGGGTGGCGGCTTGCGCCACCCCCCTTGGCACAGCCTCCCCCGAAGGGGGAGGGAGAAAACGGCCGCCCGGGCGAATGCACGGGCGGCCGGGAGAGTGCCTTAGTTCCTGAATCCCATGCGCTGGGAGATGGAGTGCGCGGCGTCCATCACCAGCCCCGCGATCTCCTCGTCCCGGGCGGGGGTCAGGATCTGCTTTAGGCCGGAGGTGGAGACGGCGGCGATGATGTGGTCGCGGTAGTCGTAGATGGGCGCGGCGATGCAGCGGATGCCGGGCTCGTGCTCCTGGTCGTCCTTGGACCAGCCCCTCTGGCGCACCAGGCGGATCTCGTTGATGAGCTGCTCGGGATCGGTGATGGAGCGGGAGGTGTAGGTGGGCAGGCGGGTGGAGCGGATCTTCTCGCACAGCTCCGCGTCTGGCAGGCCGGAAAGCAGGGCCTTGCCGGTGGCGGTGCACAGCGCGGGCGAGCGGCGGCCGATCTGGGAATACATGCGGATGGAGTGGATGGACTCGATCTTATCGATGTAGATGATCTCCAGGCCGTCGAGCATGGCCAGGTGCACGGGCTGCTTGGTGAGCTGCAGCAGCTTGCGCAGATAGGGCTGCGCCTCGGTCTTGAGCTCCACCTGATTTAGGTACAGGCTGGAGAGCTCCACGAGCTTCATGCCCAGGCGGTAAGCGCCGCCGGAGCGCTGCTCCACGTAATTCCTCTCGCCCAGGGCCGACAGGAGCCTATGCACCGTGGACTTATGCAGGCCGACCCGGTTCGCGATCTCGGTCACGCCCAGGCCGTCCTTTTCTCCGGCAAGGGCCTCAATGATCGTGAGCGCGCGGTCGATGGACTGAACGGTGGCTTTTTCCATGCGCGACCCTCCTCTTCTGTTTTGCATAGTGAGACGCCGTTTCACGATTTTTATTATAACAGGGCCTGTCCCCGTTTGCAAGGGGGCGAACAGCTTTTTTTGAAACGCAGTTTTATGATGTGGAACAAAGGGAGGCCGCCAATGTTGATATTTGATTGCGCCGCTTGTAAAAGGCGCATCCCCTCTCTATAATAGTTGATAAGTGCTTGGGCTTTTTTCCCAGAGGCTTAGGCGAACGGAGGAAATGCAAGTGGCGAACCAGAGGACCGCCTTGATCTTTGGCGCGGGGAAGATCGGCCGCGGGTTCGTGGCCGAGGTGCTTGCCGGCGCGGGCTGCGAGCTATACTTTGTGGATAACGACGACGTCCGGGCGGAGAGGCTCAACCGCGCGGGCAGCTACACGATCTACAAGGCCAGGCGCACCTTTTACGAGACCACGACCATCGAGGGCTTCCATGTGCTGCCCGTCAGCGCCGAGGGCGAGATCGCGGAGCTGATGTGCAGGCGGGGCGCGCTGGTGGCGCTGGCCATCCACATGAAGGATATGGAGAAGGTCTCCACGATGCTGGCGGTGGCCATCGCGCGCAAGGCGATGGAGACGCCGGACGAGCCGCTGGACATACTGCTCTGCGTCAACCACATAAGCGCCAAGGCGACGCTGCAAAGGAACCTGGAGGGGCTGCTGGGCGGCGCGGCGCTGGACTATCTGCAGGAGCGGGTGGGCATCGTGCAGACGGTGGAGCTGGTGGCCTGTCCGGACCTGCCGGAGTCGCTGGAGGAGCGGGACGCCCTGGGCGTTCTGACCAACGGCTATCCGGAGATGCCCATGGACAAGGACGCCTTCCGGGGAGAGCCGCCGGTATCTCCCATGGTGCGGCTGAGCCGCAACATCGAGGCGGAGGCGCACCGCAAGATGTTCACCGTGGACGCGGCGTATGCGACCATCGCGTATTTGGGGGCGCGCAGGAGGTACATCTACCTGTCCGACGCGCTGGCGGACGAGAGGATCGCCCAGGCCGTGGCGGGGGCCCTGGAGGAGGCCGCCGTGGGGCTCTGCGGTGAGTACGGATACAGGGAGGCGGACATGCGCCTCTGGAACGCGGGCGTTCGCGAGATGATCGACAACCCGCTTTTGCTCTATACGCTCAACCGCTTGGGGACGGACACCCCGCGCAAGGTGGGGCCCCAGGACCGCCTGGTAGGCCCGGCCCTTTTGTGCATCAAGCACGGCGGCATGCCGTACCAGCTGGCCACGGCCATCGCGCACGCCTACCGCTACCCGGCGGACGACGATATACGCACCCGCATGTTCCTGCGCTTCGTGGAGGAGGAGGGCATCGAGACCGCCCTGGAGCGCTATTCCCGCCTGGCGATGCGCAACCTGTTGCACCGCATGGTGCGGGCGGAATACGAGGCCCTGGAGGACCCCGCATGAGGCAGATCGCGTTCTTTGCGGACGTACACGGGAACCTGCCGGCCATGGAGGCCGTAGCGGCGGACATACGCCGCAGGGGGATCGAGGAGGTCTACTTCCTGGGCGACATGGTGGGCAAGGGCCCCAGCGGCGCGGAAGTGCTGGAGATGGTGCGTACGATCAGCACCCAGGCGGTCTACGGCAACTGGGACCGCCTGGTCTCCGGGAACTACCAGGGCCACGGCAGCGGCTGGTTCCGTTCGCGCTTAAGTGAGGAGCAGCTTGGCTACCTGCGCGGCCTGCCCAGGGACCTGGAGCTGTGGGTGGCCGGACGCCACCTGCGCGCCTACCACGGCCGCTTCACCATCCCCCGCGTGGTGATGCCCTACGACGGCCGGAAGGAGATCCGGCAGGCGCAGGCCGCCGTGGGCGAGGCGGACATCACCGTGATGGCGGACGCACACCATCCCTTTTTGGTGATGAATGAGGGGAAGATGCTGGTGAACACAGGCTCTGCGGGCAACCCCTGCGACCTGGTGCCCAAGTGTTCCTACTTCATCCTGCGGGAGGAGGGCAGCACGCTGGAGAGCTGCCACATCCGCCTGGATTACGACGTGGAGCGCGCCGTGGCCCTGGCCCTGGAGGCGGAGGCGCTGCCCATGCAGGAGGAATACGTGCAGGAGCTGCGCCGGGGCGTGTATATGCGCTTTAAGCCCAGATGAGAAAAACGCCGCTTCCCGAAAGGACGGGAAGCGGCGTTTTACACGGTCGGCCCCCGTGGGGGGAGCCGGGGGGAAGGAGGGAGAAATTCCCTCCTTCCCTCCCGGACCCTCCCTACCACCCCGCAACACCCGGCAAGGCAGGCGGGTGAATTGGCTGCGTTTTTATCTTTCAGGCAGCCTCCGATTTGGGACGCCCGCCGGACGGGGACTTTCTGCGAAGCGCGGCGTTCCCCTGCGCAAAATCAGGCGTTTGCTGAATTGATCAAAGCTGAAAGGAGGCGGAGGTCCCTCATGAAAACGGATCGCCTGCTGGAACTGCTGTACTACCTGGTCAACCACGGGCGCATCTCCACCACCGCCCTTGCGCGGCGCTTCGGCGTCTCTGCGCGCACCATCCAGCGGGACATGGTCTGTCTCTCGGAGGCGGGCGTGCCCGTGTACGCCCAAACAGGGCGAAACGGCGGCTATGCGATCCTGCCCACGGACCGGGTGCGCAACGCACACTTAAAGCAGGACGAGCAGCAGATGATCCGCCGCGCGCTGGAGGGTCTGGCCACCGCCTACCGCAGCCCCACGCTGGACGCGCTGCTGGAGAAATACGCCGCCATCGTGCGGCAGGAGGGCGGCTCGCCCGTGTACTGGGACTTCGGCGTGACGCGGGAGAACCTTCGCGTGCAGGACAGCAACGCCTTTCTGGAGGAGGCCGTGCGGAACGGACGGCAGATCGCCTTTGCCTACCGCGACGGGCAGGGCCGTAAGACTTCCCGCCGCGTGCAGCCGCTGGCGCTGGAATACAGGTGGTACGCCTGGTATCTGTTCGCCTATGACTTGGGCAAGGCGGACTACCGCACCTTCAAGGTGGCAAGGCTCCGGGAGATAAAGGACGCGGGCCCCGCGCCGCTCCTTGACCACGGCGACGTGCGCGCCAAAATGGAAAAGGCCCTGCGGGAATACGTGTCCGGCTGCGCCGACATCGAGCTGCGCTTTTCCGCATCACAGGAGGCGCTGGTGGAGGAGTATTTCCCCGACTGCCCGATCGAAACGCTGCCGGACGGGGAGAGACGCACCTGGCTGCGGGTGCCCGAAGGGGAGAGGCTGTGGCAGGCGCTGCTGCTCAGCTTCGGCGGGAGGATACAGGTGCTGGGGCCGAAGGAATATGTGGATGCGCTTAAAACCTGTGCGGCGGGCTTCCTGCGGGCCCACAGGGATGAACAAGAACAAGGATAAGAATTTCCCTAAAAAACACGGACAGGCCTCTGTCGTGGTTTCCGTGGTATGCTGACCTTACCGTCCGGGGAAGCGGACGGAAAAGAAGTCAAGGAGGAGACATACATGGAGGATTTTTGGAAGCTGCTGCAGGGGGAGCGCGCGGGCATCATCCCGGCGGACGCGGACTGGTTCGCACCACTGCTGGGGGACTGGGACTTTATCCACGAGGACGAGCCGGAGCCTGGGAAGAAGCGCTTCCTCAAGGGCGAGTGGTCGTTCCGTCGGGTGCTGGAGGGCGCCGGCATCGAGGACGTGTTCATCTGCCCCAGCCGCGCGGAGCGGGACGCGCTGGCCCTGCCGGACGCGGAGTACGGCGTGGCGCTGCGCGTCTACGACCCGGAAAGGCGCTGCTACAACATGGTCTACACCGTGCTTGGCGGCATGGTGCGGCTCTGCTTCCGGCAGGAGGGCGAGCGCTTGGTGGGCCGGCTGCTGGTGGCCCCTTTTGAGCGCTGGGGCTTTTCGGACATACGGGAGGACAGCTTTGTTTGGCGCAAGTGGATCGAGGAGCCGGACGGCGGCGAGCGCGTGCTGGCGCAGATCCGCGCCCGCAGGCGGCGCTGAAATGCGGCGGCAGGACCCTTTTTCGGAGGGAAGGAGAAGAATTTTCCCCCGCGGTTGACAGTCCTTTTTCTTTGGCATATAATATGAATGCCTTTTCAAGAGGGGCGAAGATGCGGGAAGAGTACCCTTTTTTCCGCTCCGGCGTTTCAGAGAGGTCGGGTCGCAGGCTGCAAGCCCGTCCGCCGGGGAAAGAGGGGAAGATGCGCCCGCGGAGCCCGTCCGCAGGGGGAAAAGCCCTGCGTTACCAAACAAGGAGAAAGGGCGCGCAGCAGGAGGGAATTAAACCCTTGGCGGCGCGCCGAAGCAGGAGTGGGACCACGGAAGCGCGGCAAAGAACGCGCCCGTCTCATGCAAAGAGCATGGGGCGGGCGTTTGTTTTCCCCCTTTACTGGGGAAAACGTAAGCGCAGAAAGGGAATCAAAGAATAAGCATGGAGAAAAAGAAAGGCAGACACGCAGGCTATTTCGCAAGGCGGCGAAAGGACATACAGGCGGTGCTCAGCCGGGACCCCGCGGCCCGCAGCGGGCTGGAGGTGGTCCTCTGCTACCCCGGTTACCGGGCGGTGCGCAGCCACCGGCTGGCCCACTGGCTCTGGCGGCGGCGCTGGTATCTGCCGGCCCGCTGGATCTCCCAGAGGACGGCCCGCCGCACGGGCATCGAGATCCACCCCGGCGCGCAGGTGGGCGAGGGATTGTTCATCGACCACGGCAGCGGCGTGGTGATCGGCGAGACGGCGGTGCTGGGGAGAAACGTGACGCTCTACCAGGGCGTGACGTTGGGCGGCACGGGCAAGGAGACGGGCAAGCGCCACCCGACGCTCGAGGACAATGTGGTGGTCGGCGCAGGCGCGAAGGTGCTGGGCCCCTTCACCGTGGGTGAGAACGCCAAGGTGGGCGCGGGCGCCATCGTGCTCAAAGAAGTACCCCCCAACAGCACGGTGGTGGGCAACCCCGGCCGCGTGGTGCGCAGGGACGGGGAGGCGGCGGGCATAGACCTGGATCAGATCCACCTGCCGGACCCCGTGAAGGAGCGCTTCGACGAGCTGGGCCGCCGCATCCAGCGGCTGGAGGACTGCCTCCGCCGGCTGCAGGCGGGTGAGAAATGCGAGGACTGCGAGCAGAGGGGCGCGGAAAGCTGTCCTAAGAAGCATGGCGGCGGAGAGACGCCCATCACGCTGTAAGGACAAAGAGATCAAAAGCCAAACGCAAAGGACGCGGAAAGGACGAGGACGCTATGAAGCTATACAACAGCCTGACAAAGACCAGGGACGAATTTATCACCCACGAGCCCGGCAAGGTGCGCATGTACACCTGCGGCCCCACGGTGTATCACTTTGCGCACATCGGCAACCTGCGCAGCTACATCATGGAGGACGTGTTGGAAAAGGCGCTGGAGTTCGAGGGGTATGAGGTGATCCGCTGCATGAACATCACGGACGTGGGCCATCTATCCTCCGACGCCGACACCGGCGAGGACAAGATGGTCAAGGGCGCGCGCCGCGAGCACAAGACCGTGATGGAGATCGCCAAGTTCTACACGGACGCCTTCTTTGCCGACTGCGGCAAGCTCAACATCCGCGTGCCTGCCCTGGTGGAGCCGGCCACCAACTGCATCCCCGAGTTCATCCAGATGATCCAGGGCCTGCTGGACAAGGGCTACGCCTACACCGCCGGGGGCAACGTGTATTTCGACACCTCGAAATTGAAGAAGTACTACGTCTTTTCCGAGCACGACGAGGAGGACCTGGAGACCGGCGTGCGCGAGGGCGTGGAGGAGGATACGAACAAGCGCAACAAGGCGGACTTCGTGCTGTGGTTCACCAAGTCCAAGTTCGAGGACCAGGAGCTCAAGTGGGATTCGCCCTTCGGCGTGGGCTATCCGGGTTGGCACATCGAGTGCTCCGCCATAAGCCTCAAACACCTGGGCGAGTATTTGGACCTGCACTGCGGCGGCATCGACAACGCCTTCCCCCACCACACCAACGAGATCGCCCAGTCCGAGTCGTATCTGGGCCATCCCTGGTGCCCCCAGTGGTTCCATGTGCACCACTTGAACACCCAGAGCGGCAAGATGAGCAAGTCCTCCGGGGAGTTTTTGACCGTCTCCCTTCTGGAGGAAAAGGGCTTCGATCCCTTGAGCTACCGCTATTTCTGCCTAGGCTCCCATTACAGGCGCAACCTGGTGTTCTCCTTTGAGAACCTGGCAAACGCCCAGGCCGCCTACCAGAAGCTCATCGCCCGCGTCGCGGCCCTAAAACCCGAGGGCGAGCCGGATACGGAGGCCATGGTCCCCTTGCGGCAGAATTTTCAGGACGCTTTGGGCAACGACCTTAACACCTCCCTTGCCCTGACGCAGCTGAGCAACGCCCTAAAGGCCAAGGTGAGCGACGCCACCAAGCAGGCGCTGGTCGCTCAGTTCGACCGCGTGCTGTCCCTGGACCTCATCAAGAAGGCGGAAGAAATGCGCGAAAAGCAGCGCAGGGAGAACGAGGGCGAGGAGATCACCCCGGAGCTGCAGGCCCTGCTGGACGCCCGCGCCGCAGCCCGCGCCGAGAAGAACTGGGCCGAGGCCGACCGCATCCGCGACGAGTTCAAGGCCCGCGGCCTCGTGGTGGTGGACACGCCGCAGGGGGTCAAGATCAAGAAGCTCTAAGGAAATAAGCCGGAAAAGGGCCAAGACAACAAGAGAAAACAGAAAAAATGCGGCACAGCGCCCAAGGTCGAGCGCTGTGCCGCGTTTGCTGTTTTATCCCGGCTTCTGGGGAAAATGCGGGAAGCTGCCGCGCGGGTTTTCTCTTTGCCGTACATTAAAGAGAACCTCGCGCCGTTCAACCTTTCCAGAAAGCCAGCTCTGTGCGCTTTTTTAGGCAAATAATGGATTTTTTTGCCTTGTAGAAAAGGAAGCTTTTCCGGGGAAAAGGGGCGTTCCTTTACTTAGTATAAACCCCTGCGCCGTTCAGCCATTCTGCTGGGCTTGCGCGGCGGCCTTCTGGGCGCGGTAGTCGCGCTGCAGGATGGCGCAGAGGCAGACGTCCACGTACCTGCCCTTGTTGCAGAAGCGCTGCCGCAGGATGCCCTCGGGCACCATGCCCGCCTTTTCCATCACGCGGCCGGAGGCGGGGTTGTCCACGTCGTACTGGGCCTCGATGCGGTTGAGCCGCATTTTCTCCATGCCAAAGGCGATCACGGCCCGCAGCGCCTCTGTGGCGTAGCCCCGGTTCCAGTAGGCGCGGCCCAGGGAGTAGCCCACCTCGGCGGAGGAGTCCTCGCGGCTCATTTCCACGAAGCCGATGGTGCCGATCACGCGGCCGCTCTCCTTGAGCTGGATGGCCCAGGTGGCCGGCTCGCCCGTACGGTAGCGGCGCAGCGCCTGCTTCAGGAAGGCCCGCGAGTCCGCGATGGAGCGGTGGGTGCTCCACAGCACGTAGCGGCTCACCGCGTCGTCGGAGCTGATCTCGTAGATGTCCTGGGCGTCGGCCAGGGACAGGCGGCGGATGAGCAGGCGCGGCGTTTCCAGGTGCGTAAAGTCCGCGATGTCAACTCGAAACATGTGTGTCCTCCCTTTGGGGCGTTTCGGGGATGAAGGGGCCGTGATATTCCCGCACCGTGCGTCTTTCCCCGGGCAGCAGGGCAAAGAGCTCCGGCTCCGGGCCGGAGAGCAGGCCCAAAGCGGTGCTCTGCCCCTCGTTCGTCACGCTCACGCCCGCGCCTTCCCGGCTTATGCGCAGCCGCGGCGCCGCCGTCTCCCCGTCCTGCAAGCAGAGGGGCAGATCGAGCGCCCAGCGGGTCTCCCCCGCGGCGGTCAGGCGCAGGCGCAGCAGCGGCGGGCCGGACAGCAGCGCGGGCAAGGCCGCCTCCAGCGGGAAGGGCCCGCGCCCGCCGTAGGGCGACAGGGGAAAGGCGGCGCTTTTTAAGAGCAGCCCATCGAAGGCATAGAGCGCGGCCTCCAGCATGTACACCCGGTCGATTTGGCCGACGGGGCAAAGGTCCAGCCGCAGCGTCCCGCCGGGGAAGGGCGCATGCATCAGGCGCGGCAGCACGCAGAGGGAAGTCGATGCGGCGCGCAGGGCGGCAGCCTCGGCGGTGAAGCGGCCCTCCCTGTCCCGCAGGAGCCCCGCTTCCATGGGCAGCAAGCGCTTTTCCCCATGCAGGCGCGCCCCCGCCGCGCTCAAGAACAGCGAGCAGGCCCGCTCAAGACCCGGCGCGCCGGAAAACTCCAGTTCCGGCAGGGAAAGCGCGTGGCAGGGCAGCAGCCCCGTCGCCCGCAGGCGCGTGTCCAGCGCGCGCAGCCCCTCCTGCTTAAGGTCCGCCTGGGAGCCGTCAGCAAAGCGGAAGCCCAGCCCGCCCGCGTACACGGCACAGGGGTGCGCGCTCAGCCCCCTCTCAAGGGTTTCCTCCGAGGGCTCTCCGCCCGGCGGGAACCAGGCGCAGCCGAACAGGCCTTCCTCGTCCAGCGCCGAGAGCAGCTCATCCGGCGCGGGGGAGGGCAGGCACGCTCCCCGCACGCCCAGGGAGGAGAGGCCCTCCACGTCGCCAGGGGCCGTAACGGAAGCCAGGAGCAGGGGCGGCTCCGCGTCCAGCGTTCCCCGGAAGCACACCGGCAGCGTCAGGCTGTCGCAGCGCGCCCCGCCGCGCTCCAGCGTCACGTGCAGCGTGTAGACCGCGTCCCTTGCGGGCCAGAGCACGGGCTCCGGCGCTTCCAGCCGGGCCTGCAGTTTCTGGCGCATGGCCTTTATGCGCGTCTCCTCGTTGAGCGTTGCGGCCAGCTCGTCGCCGCGGGTCAGGCGGTACTTGCAAAGAATACGCCCCTCGCCGCAGCCCTCTATTTCCAGGGAAACGTCCAGCGTCCCGTCCGCGTGCCCGCGCGCCTCGGCCCGCACGATGCGGGCAAAGTAGCTGGCCACCAAGACAGGCGCGTCCGGCAGGGCGGGCAGGGCCGCGGAGGCCTTTTCCAGCGCGGGGAAGAAGCGCATCTCCAGCTCCCCGCCGCCGGAAAGCAGGCCCTGGCTTATGTCAACCTGGCCGTAAGGGGTCAGCGGCCCTAAATACTGCCCGTCCAGATACACCCCGCCCCGGCCGCGCAGCGCGCCCAAATACAGGTGGAAGCGCTCGCTGCGGCCCTCGGGCGGCTCGGAGGGCGGCGCGCAGGGGCGGGAAAAGCGCCATAAACGCAGGTACATCCACTCGCCGTAGCGGGCGCTGCCCCAGAGCAGGCCCCGCCGCTTGAGAGCCTCCTCGATGGAGCCGGGCAGCTCGATGGGCGTTTCCACGCCGTCCGGGTCGTGGGCGGCCTCGCCGCGCAGCGTCCACACGCCGCTCAAGGGGATGCGTTTCGCCATGGGGTCTTTATGCCTCCTTCGATTTGAACAGGCCTTTCCCCACGGCAAACGCTGTTTTTACACGCCCAGACGCCTTGCCGCCATCAGCAGCGCTGCGGCGGTCTTTCCGTCGTGGATGCGGCCCTGGGCGGCCATGTCCACCAGCTCCCGCAGGGGCAGCCATTCCACGCTCAGGAACTCGTCGTCGTCCAGGTCATTTTCCCCCTGGGACAGGCCCTGGGCCAGGTACAGGTGCACCACCTCGTCGCAGTAGCCGGGGCTGGGGATGTAGGGCCCAAGGTAGGTCCAGCTCCCCGCGTGCAGGCCCGTCTCCTCGCGCAGCTCCCGCCGGGCGCAGTCCAGGGGATCCTCGCCCTTTTTCTCCATCTTGCCCGCCGGGATCTCCAGCATCTCCCGGCCGATGGCCACGCGGTACTGCCGCACCATGGGCACGCGGCCCTGCTCGTCCACAGGCACGATGGCCGCAGCGCCCTTGTGGTGCACGATCTCGCGCAGGGCGGTCTTGCCGTTGGGCAGGCTCACCTGCCACAGGTCCAGCGTCAGGATGGAGCCGGAATACAGCTCCTTCTTTTCAAAGGGTCTTTCCTCGTTTGCCATGGAGTTTCAGTTTCTCCTTTCCAAAGCATAGCGCAGGCGCGGGTGAGACAAAAGCGCGTCCGACGCCTTTCGACAAAAGTTTCTTATATAGGAATATTTTTTCGGCGGGGGCATTTTATTTCCCTTCCGCTTGAAGGCGGGGGCAAAAAGGTTTACAATGGAAAAAAGGCCTTTCCGGCCGCGATCTTTAGAAAAAGGGGTGCGATAACGACATGAACAAGCGCGAGCGCGTGCTCAAGGTGCTGTCCGGCGAGACCGCGGACCGCACGCCCGTTTCCTTCTGGTTCCACTTTTCCGGCGAGAACACCAAGGGCCAGGCCTGTGTGGACGCCCATCTGGCCTATTATGCCGAGTGCGGGCAGGATTACATCAAGATCATGTCCGACGGCATCGACTACCGCTTCCCCGAGGGCTTTACGCCTGCAAGCCCCAGGGACTGGGCGAGCCTCAAGCCCCAGGGAAGGAACAGCGCCTTTGTGGAGGACGCGGTGTGGCGCTGCAGGAAGCTGAACGAGGCCTTAAAGGGCGAGTGCTGCACGTTCTACAACGTGTTCGCGCCCTTCTCCCTCATGCGGCAGGCCGCGGGCGACGAGCTGGTGATGCAGCAGCTGCGGCAGGACCCCGAGCCGGTTCTCAAAGGCCTTTCCGCCATCGCGGAGGACTGCGCCGTGCTGGCCCGCGCCGTGATCGAGGAAGGCGGCTGCACCGGCATCTACCTGGCCCTGCAGGGCGGCGAGCTGGGCCGCTTCACCTATGAGGAATACAGGAAGTGGATCACCCCCTCCGACCTTACGGCGTTGAACGCCGCCAGGGCCGCGGGCGGGCGCAACATCTGCCACCTCTGCGGCTGGGCCGGGGACAAGAACGATCTGAACGTCTGGAAGGACTACCCCGCCGACGCCTTCAACTGGGCCATCTTCATCGACCTGCTCTCCATTCAGGACGCCAAGACCTTCTTCGGCGGCAAGCCCCTGATCGCGGGCTTTGACAACCGCAAGACGGGCCTTCTCTACAACGGCACAAGGGAGGAGATCGAGGCCTTCGCCAAGGGCCTGGTCGAGGAGAACCGGGGCTTCCCCTACATCGTGGGCGCGGACTGCACCGTTCCCAACACCATCGACCACGAGCGGCTGCGCTGGGCCATCCAGGCGGTGCAGAACGCTTAAAAAGGCCTCTGCTACAATTATATAAAGGAAAGAAAGGGACAGGAACGTCTTGAACGCGCCTGTCCCTTTTCTTTTGTCTGGCTTCTCTGCTCTATCCCTCTGCCGCCCGCGCGGCGCTCAGCGGGTTCCAGCGGCCCCGGACGTACAGCGCGGTAAAGAGGGCGAACAGGAGCAGGTTGTGCAGGATCATGCAGGCCCAGGCGGAGACCAGGCCCATCCCAAGGAAGCGGGTGCAGATGAAGGTGCCCACGATGCGCACGCCCCACATCCCGGCCACGTTGCAGACAAAGGGCGTCATCGTGTTGCCCACACCCTGCATCATGCCCTCGATGATGATGGAGACGCCGTAGAAGGGCTCGGACACCGCCACCATCCGCAGGACCACCGCGCCCAGGGAGACGACCTCCTCGCTCGTTGCGAACAGGCGCATCATCCACGGCGCGAAGGCGAACAGCAGGGAGCCGGAGACCACCATCAGGGAAGCCTCCACCAGCAGGATCAGCCGGGCCAGGTCGCGCATGCGCTTTTCGTCCCCCGCGCCGTAGGCGTTGCCGGCCAGCGTGGCGGCGGCGGTCTGCATGCCGTAGCCGGGGATGTAGAAGGCCGACTCCACGGTATTGGCGATGGTGTGCGCGGCGGTGGAGACCTCGCCCAGGGCGTTGATCATCGCGGCGAAGGCGACATAGCCCAGCGAGGTGCCGAAGCGCTGCAGCATGTTGGGCAGGGCGACCTTCAAGCAGGGCTTTAACACCTGCCAGTCCGGCCGCAGGCTCTGGCCCTTGGGCGAGATCACCGGGTGGCGCCAGAGGGCCAGCGTGGTCAGCGCGCCGCCCACGGTGAAGGCGATGGCGCTGGCGATGGCCGCGCCCACGACGCCCAGGCCCAGCCCCGGCAAGGAGAAGGCCCCCAAATCGATGGAAGGGTAGATAAATAGGAAGTTGAGCGCCACGTTGACCACGTTCACCAGGAGCCCTATGCGCATGGGCGTCTTGGTGTCGCCCACGGCGCGGAGCATGGTGCCGAAGATGATGGTCGCGGCCCGGGGCAGCATGGGCGTATAGAGTATGAAGAAATAGCGGGCGCACAGGTCGCGGATGCCCGCGTCCACCTGCATCCAGATAGGCACCTGGCGGCTCAAGGCCAGGGGCAGTATGGTGAACAAAACGCCCGTGAACAGCACGGCCAGCACCGCCTGGGACGCGGTGCGGCCGGCGCCTTCCTTATCGCCCGCGCCGTAGGCCCTGGCGATGAAGGAGAGGAAGCCCACGCCCAAGGCGGAGATGGAGCTGTTGATCAGCCACCCCACGGTGCTGGTGGCGCCCACGGCGGCGGTGGCCTGGGTGCCCAAAGAGCCGACCATGGCCGTGTCGATGTACTGCACGGCGATCTGCATCAGCTGCTCCAGCATGGTGGGCCAGGCCAGGGCGAAGATAGTGGGCAGCATGGCCCATTCAAAGGACCAGGCGGCCCGGCGGTTTGGTTTCTGCATAAGCCCTCTTCTCTGTAAAAACAGGTCGGGGAAAGCCCCTCTTTCTTTATGATCCAGTATCGCACGTTCCCGCCCCGGCTGTCAAGTGCGCGCCTTGCGGCGGGCGGGCGAACATGATAGAATGGGTGTGGAGAAACATCCCGGCGAAACGCCGAAGGGAGATAAGACAAAAGGGGGGCATCTCATGAACGAGCAGACGAGGAAGGTCATGGGCGCGATGCTGGCCATCCAGCGCTACCCGTGGGAACAGGGCGTGTGCGCCCAGGCGCTGTACGAGGCGGGCCAGACGGAGCTGTTCGTGGCCATGGCCCACGACGCCATCCTGCGCCAGACCGAGGACGGCCGCCTGGCGGTGACGGGCAGCAACATCGCCTGCACGGACCCGGCGGCCAACGGCGAGCCTGTGCTGCGGGCCTACGAGCTGACCAAAGACCCGTTCTACCTAAGCGGCGCGCAGAGGATGCTGCGCTACTTAAAAGAGAAGGCCGCCCGCACGGAGGACGGCGTTCTCTACCACAACGAGGTCTCCTTCCAGCCGGAGTTCTCGCCCCAACAGCTCTGGGTGGATTCCTGCTACATGGCCCCGCCCTTTCTGGCGGCGATGGGCGAGATCGACGACGCGGTCACGCAGTTAAAGGGCCTGTTCCGCTACCTGCAGGACCCGCAGACGGGCCTTCTCTACCACAACTACGACGTGGGCACCGGCCGCTTCGTGCGCCGCCTGCTCTGGGCCACGGGCAACGGCTGGGCCCTGCTGGGCCTGGTGCGCACCGCGTCCCTGGCGGAAAAGGCCGGAAGGGAGACGGAAGCGCGGGAGCTGCGGGAGATGGCCGCGGCGCTGCTTAGAGCCTTGCGCCCCTACCGCAGGGAAGACGGCCTGTTCCATGACATACTGAACGACCCCGCCTCCTTCGTGGACGGCACCTCCGCCATGATGGCCGCTGCCGCTGCCTACCGCGGCCTTTTGGAGGGCTGGCTGCCCGAGGACGGTGTGACGTTCAAGGAAGCCGAGGCCGCCTACGCCGCCATGACGGGCAGGATCGACCGCTTCGGAATACTACACGACGTGTGCGGCTGCCCGCACTTCGTCTCCTCCGGCACCTCCGCCGAGGCCCAGGCCAGCTACATCATGATGGACGCCTGGCGCGAAAAGCTGCTGGGAGCAAGGTAAAAGCGCGTGCGGCAGGGGCCCAAGCGGGTGCCCGTGAGATTTTAATGCGAAAATAACGAAACAGCGGAAATTCGGCGTTTTTTAGGGGCGCAAGGCGCAGGTTTTTTCCCGCGCTTCACGCCCTCTTAATCTGCCGATAATAAAAGGACCGCGGAAACGGGGGACTTTCGGCGTTTGTTTTAGAACAAATAGTTGCGTATTCCAGCAGTTTCCTGTATCCTTAAGCTAACAAAAATCTGAGCCGTAAACGGGAAGGAGTTGGGGGACCCGTGGCCCTGAGCCGGTTCTTCAAAAAGCACGGCTGGCGCTACCTGCCGGGCGTTGTGTTCCTGGTGGCCAACGCGATGCTGGCCGTGCTGCCCGCGCGCATCCTGGGCGACGTGATCGACGTGCTGGGCACGCCGAACTTCGATGTGCGGGAGGTGTACAAGGGCATCTTCTACACGGTGCTGGTGGCGGTGCTGATCTTCATCACGCGCTACATCTGGCGCTACTTCATCATGGGCAACTCCAGGCGGATGGAGCAGTTCCTGCGCCACGAGCTGTTCACGCACTTCCAGAGCCTGTCCATGGACTTCTACAACCACGCCAAGACGGGCGACCTGATCGCCTACGGCATCAACGACATCAACGCCATCCGCATGACCTTCGGGCCGGGGCTGTCGCTGTCGGTCAACGGCATCGTGATGAGCGCCATCTCCATCGCCTCCATGGGCGGGGACATCAACGGGCGGCTGACGCTGTACGCTCTGCTGCCGGTGCCGATCCTGATCGTCCTGATCGTGCTTCTAGGCGCGCAGGTGCGCGCGCGCTTCCGCAAGGTGCAGGAGGCCTTCGCCATGGTGTCCGACCGCGTGCAGGAGAACATCTCCGGCATCCGCGTCATCAAGGCCTACGCCCAGGAGGACGCAGAGACCGAGCGCTTTGAGAAGCTCAACCAGAACATGCTGGACACCAACGTGCACATGGTCAAGGCCTCGGCCACCATGAGCCCCATGGTGGACCTGGTGTTCGGCCTTTCCTTCACCATAGCCCTCATCTACGGCAGCGCCCTGGTGCGCGCCGGGACCATCACGCTGGGCGAGTTCGTCACGTTCAACGGGTATTTAACGCTGATCGTGCAGCCGGTGCGCTCCATCGCCAGGGTCATCAATCTCCTGTCCAGAGGCCTTGCCTCCCTTAAGCGTTACAACCAGATCATGGCCGTGGAGCCGATGGTGGTCGATGCCGTGGAGAACAAGCACGAGGGCGTCATCCGGGGCCAGGTCGAGGTGCGCTCTCTGAACTTCCGCTACCCGGAGGCCGCGGAGGACACGCTGCACGACATCTCCTTCACCATCGAAAAGGGAAAGACATTGGGCATTTTGGGCCACACCGGCAGCGGCAAGACCACGCTGTGCAACCTGCTGCTCAAGCTCTACAACCCGCCGAAGGGCTCCGTACTCTACGACGGCGTGGACATACACGACATCTCCCTTGCGAACCTGCGCGGGGGCATCGGCTACGTGCCCCAGGACAACTTCCTCTTTTCCACCACCATCGCCGAAAACATCCGCTTCTTCGACGACAGCGTGACGCAGGAGCAGATCGAGACCGCCGCCAAGCAGGCGGACATCTACGACAACATCGTGGACTTCCCGGACGGCTTTGACTCCATGGTGGGCGAGCGGGGCGTGACCTTGTCCGGCGGGCAGAAGCAGCGCATCTCCATCGCCCGCGCCTTGGTGCGCAGGCCGCCGCTGCTGATCCTGGACGACGCGCTCTCCGCCGTGGACGCCCAGACGGAGCAGGACATACTCACCTCCCTGCGCTCCTTCTTTGAGGGCGGCGCCTCGGGCGTGATCGTGGCCCACCGCGTCTCCGCCCTGATGAACTGCGACGAGATCATCGTGCTGGACGAGGGAAGGATCGTGGAGCGCGGCACCCACGAGGAGCTGATGCGCCTGGGCGGCTACTACGCCGACACCGCCGCCAAACAGGCCGACAAAGGGGAAGGAGGCGAGGAAGGATGAGCCGTACAACGTCCGCCCGGCCCGAGCAGCCGGCGCTCAACCACAAGGCGTCCATGCTCTTCAGGCTCTGGCCCTTCATGAAGAAGCGGGCGCACATCCTGCTGTTCTGCTGCGCCCTGGTGCTGGTGGTCAACTTTTCCGAGCTGGCCAAGCCCTTCCTTTTGGAGGTCGTCATCGACCGCTATCTGGTCGCGGGCCGTCCCGACAGGGGGCTGGATTCCGCCTGGGCCATGGCCGCGGCCTACTTCCTGTGCGTGCTTGTGGGCTCCTTTACCAACATCTATGAGGCGGTGCTGGTGAGCCGCACCGGCCAGGGGATCCTGATGGACCTGCGCCGCACGGTGTTTTCCCACATCCAGAAGATGCCCATGTCCACGTTGGACCGCTATTCCTCCGGCCGCCTCATCACCCGCGCCACCAACGACGTGGAGGCCCTGAACGAACTGTTCTCCGACGTCTTGGTGAACCTGTTCAAGGACGTGTTCATGCTCCTTGGCATCGTGGGCACCATGCTGCTGATGAACTGGCAGCTGGCGCTGGTGGCCTTTACGGGCGTGCCGCTGGTGTTTTTGGTCACGTTCATCGTGCGCGGCAAGCTCCGCCGCAACTTCGTGGTGATGAAGGCGCTGACCAGCCGCATCAACGGTTTCTTCGCCGAGAACCTGTCCGGCATGCGCCTTGTGCAGATCTTCCGCCGCGAGAAGGAGAAGCTGGGCGAGTTCGACGAGATGAACGGGGCGTATTACAAGGCGTCCCTGACGCAGGTGCGCATGAACTCCTTCATGCGGCCCGTGATGGAGGTCATAAACTCTTTGGTCATCGCCGCGCTCATCTGGTTCGGCTGCCGGGCCGTGGGCGTGAACGGGCTGGAGGTGGGCGTGCTGTACGCCTTCACCGACTACATCAAGCGCTTCTTTGAGCCCATCAACGACCTGGCCGAGATCTATGCCACCGTCCAGTCCGCCGTGGTCTCCACCGAGCGCGTGTTCGAGCTGCTGGACGACAAGGAGAACCTGGAGGACCTGGACGAGGGCAACGCGATCGAACAACGGCCCAAGGGACGCATCGAGTTTAAGGACGTGTGGTTCGCCTACGTGCCCGGCAACTGGGTGCTGCGCGGGGTGAGCTTCACCATAGAGCCCGGCCAGTCGGTGGCTTTCGTCGGCGCGACAGGCGCGGGCAAGACCACCATCATCTCCCTGATCTCGCGCTTCTACGAGATCCAGAAGGGCAGCATACTGCTGGACGGCGTGGACATCCGCACGCTGTCCAAGCGGAGCCTGCGGCGGTACGTGGCCGTGGTGCTGCAGGACGTGTTCCTCTTCTCCGGCACCATCGCCGAGAACGTGCGGCTCAACGACAGCCAGATCAGCGACGAGGAGGTGGACGAGGCGCTGCGCGTCACCTGCGCGGACGGCTTTATCCGCGAGCTGGGCGGCGGCATGGCACATCCCGTGACCGAGCGCGGCTCCACGTTCTCCGCGGGGCAGAGGCAGCTGCTCTCCTTCGCCAGGGCCGTGGCCCACGACCCGGCCGTGTTCGTGCTGGACGAGGCTACTGCATCCATCGATACCCAGACCGAACAGCTTTTGCAGACCTCCGTCCACAACATGTCCGTGGGCCGCACCACCATCATCATCGCCCACCGCCTATCCACCATCCGCGACTGCGACAACATCTTCGTGATGCGCGACGGCAGGATCGTGGAAAGCGGCAACCACGAGCAGCTGATGGAACAGCAGGGCCTGTATTACCACCTGCATACCACCCAGACCGCTTAGAATATTGAAACGCTGGGATCACGCAGAAAAGCCGCGCTCCGAAAAAGAAGGTGAAATAGTCAAGAGTTAGTAGACAGAAAAAGTAAAAGGTTATGCCACCAGTTCTGTACGAAACAGGACTGGTGGTT